>NZ_CP031142.1:4127500-4445000 GCF_014697215.1 Saccharopolyspora pogona | reverse complement strand
CCGGGCGCGGGTGCAGCGCGTGATCACCGACGTGGTCGGTGACAGCCCGATCCGGATCACCGTGCGGATGGCGGGCCCGCTCGACGTGCTGCCGCCGAAGCTGGCCGAGCACGCCGAGGCAGTCGTCCTGGAAGCGGTGAGCAACGTCGTCCGGCATGCGCGGGCGACGGAGCTGTCAGTCACGATCTCCCTGGACGGCAACCTGGCGATCGACGTGACGGACAACGGTGTCGGAATCCCGGAAACCGTGGCGCACAGCGGCTTGCACAACCTCGCCGAGCGCGCCACCCAGCTCGGCGGGCAGTGCATGGTGGATCAGCTGCCGTCGGGCGGAACCAGCCTGCGCTGGAGCGCACCGGTCCGCTGACCATCCACTGTGGTCCAAGATGTGACCGCGTGCCGGAGGATCTCGGCCGCACAGACATCGCGGAAAGTCCCCCTGACGCCCTGGGATTTCCGCAATTTCAATGGAAATCAGAGATTCGATTTCCATTGAAAAGGGGCTCTTCTGCTGCTTCCGTGGGTGGGTTAGGCGCGTCCGGGGAGGGTGGGTCGGTGGCCGCCGAGGGCGAGCATGGCGAGAGCGATGAGTGCTTGGGGGCTGCGGAATCCGAAGGCGATGCGGGTGAGCAGGCGGATTTTGGTGTTGGTGGATTCGATGAGTCCTTGGGAGAGGCCGTGTTCGAGGGCGGCGTCGATGGGGGCGCGGTGTTTGGTGATCTTCTTGGCGAGCTCGACGAAGACGGGGATCTGGCAGCGCCGTGCCCAGGAGGTCCAGCGGTCCAGGGCTTGTTTGCCTTGCTCGCCTTTGGCGGTGAAGACGTACCGGAGTCCTTCTTTGAGCAGGTAGGCCCGGTACAGGCGGCGGTCGGTGGTGGCGATCCAGGCCAGCTTCGCCTGCTGGTTTTCGGTGAGGTCTTCGGGGTTTTTCCACAGCGCGTAACGGGAGTCTTTGAGCTTCTTGGCTTTCTCGTGCCCGGGACGGGCCGGGGAGTCGGTGGCCGGGCGGCCCCGGCGGCGTGTGCCTTCGGTGCGGGCCAGGGCGCGGGCGTCGTTCCAGGCCCGTCGCCGTTCGGCATCGAGTGCTTCGGTGGCCCAGGCGACCACGTGGAAGGGGTCGGCGCAGCGGATGGCCTTCGGGGCGCGGCGGGCGACGGTGTCGGCGATCCACTGGGCCGCATCGGCGGACACATGCGTGATCTCCGCGGCGCGCCTCTCGCCGAGGGCGTCGAAAAACCGGTTCAGCGTCGCGGAATCGCGCCCCGGCGCGGCCCACACCAGCCGCCCGGTGTCGTGGTCCACCACCACCGTCAGATAGCGGTGATGCTTCTTGTAGGAGATCTCATCGATCCCGATCCGCCGCAACCCACCGAACCGGTCACTCTGGGTTTCGGCGTCGGCCCACACCCGGGCCACGATCGCACCCACGGTGCGCCAGGCGATGCGCATCAGCTCGCATACCGCCGATTTCGAGGAGCGCACCGCCAGCCACGCCACCGTGTCGTCGAAAGCCAAGGTGTGCCCGGCGCCATGACGCGCCCACGGCAGCCGCGCCACGGTGGGCCCGTGCTCCCGGCAGCGCACCCGCGGCGCGGCGGCCTCGAGATGGACCTGGATGGTGCCCAGGTCCAGGGCCCGCCACCGGCGCCGTCCCTCGCCCCGGTCATACCGCCCGGACCAGCGGCCACACCGGCCGCAACGGCCGCGCCCGCCCTTGCGCGGGCGCACGTGCACCATCACCCGTTCCGCGGCCTCGTCGAACTCCACATCCTCGATCACCGTGCGCCTGTCGACGCCCACCAGAGCACGCCATAAACTGGCCTTCGGCACGCCGTTCTCCGTCCCCTCGGTTCCTGACCTTCGACAAGCCAGAAACCTAGACGAAGCAACGGCGTGCCCCCGTCTCCGGGCCTAAAACAGCAGCTCACATCACCCACGGATCAGTCACAAGAGCCTGAAATTGCGGCCGCATGGTGGAGATCGTTCTCGTCGGCGGTCGCGCCGATGGGGAAGTGGTCTCTGTCTCAGCTTCGGCGCATGCTTGCTCGCGCTGGCGTATCGAAGCGTTCCGTCGCGCCTGGACTGCATTCGCGGTCGCTCTGAGAGTCGTAAGTGTTTTGGGTGCCATCGTGTCCCACGTGATCATGGGCATCTACCTGCGGCCCGCCGCTTCGGCGAGGTCGCCGACGACGCGCTCACCCTGCAGATCCCGGGCGACGGCAGCATTTCCGCGCTGCGCGGCTTGCTGGACCGCCTCGACGTCGGGGCGATCGAGGTCGACGGGTTGTCCGTGCCGACCTCGACGACGTCTTCCTCGCCCTCACCGGCCGTCCCGACCACGCGAAAGAGCCGCTTCTATGAGCACCCTTTCCCACGCCGCCGGCGATTCGGCGACGATGCTGCGCCGTAACCTCCTGCACGCGCTGCGCTACCCGGGCATGTCGCTATCGGTGATCGGCATGCCGATCGTCATGTGATGCTGCTGTTCGTCTACATCCTCGGTGGCGTACTGGGCGCCGGACTCGCCGGCGGCACGGGCGGCGCCATCGCGCTGGCCAATTACCTGTGGGCGAGGGCGGCGTTCCGGCGCGAACCCAGCTGGTGAGACCGCATGGCCGCGGGTTCTCAGACGTCGCCTGGCCGGTCCGAAGCCGCGCGGTCGTGCACGGGTCGGGGACCCGGAGTCCAGGCGGCGTCCGAGTCCCGCTATCCGCACCGCTTCACGAGATCGCTTCGGTCAGGCGGCCACCAGGCCGCGGACCTCGGAGAGCAGTTCGAGCGAGCGGCGCCAGGCGGCGCGGTCCGGCGCGGCGGACACGACGATCAGCTCGTCGGCCTTCGACCGCTCGACGAACCCGTCCAGGTAGTCGTCCACTTCGGTCGGGGTGCCGACCGCGGTGTACTTGGTCATCTGCAGAACCTGTTGCCCGGCGGGGGAAGCGAGGATGGCGTCCGCCTCCTCCGGGGTGAATTCCCTTCCCTGCCCCAGCATCCGGGCCACCCGGTAGCGTTTCGCCGCCCGGAAGTGCTGCTCGGCTTCGTCGGTGGTGTCGGCCGCGATCACGTTGACCCCGGCGATCACGTAGGGCTCCGCGAGCTGGGCGGACGGCTGGAACTCCCGCCGGTAGATCGAGACGGCGGCCTCCAGCGCATCCGGCGCGAAGTGCGAGGCGAACGAGTACGGCAGGCCGAGCACGGCGGCGAGCCTGGCGCCGAACAGCGACGAACCGAGGATGTACAGCGGCACGTTGGTGCCCGCGCCGGGCGTCGCGTTGACCCCGGGGATCCGGGTCTCGCCCGACAGGTAGCCCTGCAGCTCCAACACGTCCTGGGGGAAGGTGTCGGCCGCGGTCGGGTCACGGCGCAGCGCCCGCATGGTCTTCTGGTCGCTGCCCGGGGCCCGGCCGAGACCGAGGTCGATGCGTCCCGGGAACAGCGTTTCGAGGGTGCCGAACTGCTCGGCGATGGTCAGCGGCGAGTGGTTGGGCAGCATCACGCCACCGGCGCCGAGCCGGATGGTCTTGGTGTGCGCGGCCACGTGCCCGATCAGCACGCTGGTCGCCGACGACGCGATCGACGACATGTTGTGGTGCTCGGCGTACCAGATCCGCCGATAGCCCAGGGCTTCGGCGCGCTGTGCCAGGTCGACGCTGGCGGCGAAGCTGTCGCCGGCCGTCTCTCCCGGGCCGATGTGTGCCAGATCGAGAATGGAGAGGGCAACAGCCACGGCAGCATCAGCCTTTCATCGCGTGCGACAAGCGCGCGGCCCTGCCCCGCGCAGCAGCGATAACGGAACAACCGCCCCGCTTATTCCGCGCCGCGCGGCGCGGTGGGCCCCGTCACGCTCCACCTGCCGATGAGTGTTGCCCGTGCGTGGTCGCCCGTGCGCACTTCGCGGTGCCGCAGCCCCTGGAAGTGCGCACGGGCGGGAACCGGTCACTTGCGGAGTCCGGCCTTCTTCGAGCACACCGGCCAGGCCTTGGGCCCCTGGGCCTTGAGGACCTTCTCCGCGACCGCGACCTGCTGCTCGCGTGTCGCCTGGTGCGCCTTGGGGGCGTAGGCGGTGCCGCCGAACGCGGCCCAGGTGGACGGAGTGAACTGCAGGCCGCCGGAGAAACCGTTGCCGGTGTTGGCCTTCCAGTTCCCGGAGCTCTCGCACTTCGCGACGGCGTCCCAAGTGGACGCCGAGGCGGCGCTGGCAGGGAGGGCGGTCGCCAGGGCAGCGGCGGCGATCAGGCCGGCGAGGATTGCTCCGGAGGCGATTCGGCTGGTGGGGGACATGCGGTTGTGCGCCATGGATGATCTCCTGCTGCGCCTGCGACCCGCGCACGATCGACCGCCCGGCGTGCTGGGGGGTGCCGCCGGAACGTGGTTCGAGGTGGTGTCGCCCCTGCCCAGTCGTTTCTTCGGGGGTGGGAGCCCGCAAGGCAGGGTTTGGCGCTACGGGCTCCCAGGCGGTCGGCTCGGGGGGGTGGCCGACCGTCGGACACGCTACGTAGTCAACGTTGGAAGACCAACCCTCATGGGGCAGTCAATTCTGATCACGAAACCTCTGCAAGATCCCATGATTCAAGTGTTGTTCCTGGTAGCTGTGGCTCTGGAGGGTGAGCATTAGTCGATTACACAATGTATTGATCGAGTCAATCTTCACTCGTGTGGGTTACTTTCGAGACTGTTCTCGGCCCTGCCGAACCGTTGGTCTGGTCGCGTCGCCAAGCGGCGGCTCGCCTGCGCGCCAGCCGCAGAACACAGCCATGACCTGCAACACCAGCTTCGACCCGCGTGCGCTGGCCGCGCCGAACCGCTGGTTAGTCTGGCGTCTCGGCCAGGCGCCGGATGGCCCAGCGGCGCTGCGGGCCGAAACGGCGTGGATGCCTTGCGCCACCCCCGGCTGGTACCACCGAGCAAGTGGACAGCGGGCCTTCGCCGCGACCGCGCCGCGGCGAAGGGGGCCAGACGTACTGCCCGGAACTGCTCGGATCGAGCCAGGCGACGCCGACGGAGGCCGCGGAGGCGGGTCCGCCAACAGATGGAGACACGATGAGCATGGCCACGAGGACGGACGCGCAGTCGCCTGAGCCGCACGTCGCCGACAGCCACGATCTGATCCGCGTGCACGGCGCGCGCGTGAACAACCTCAAGGACGTCAGCATCGAGATCCCGAAGCGCCGGCTGACGGTGTTCACCGGCGTCTCCGGCTCGGGCAAGAGTTCGCTGGTGTTCGGCACGATCGCCGCGGAGTCGCAGCGGCTGATCAACGAGACCTACAGCGCCTTCGTGCAGGGCTTCATGCCGACGCTGGCGCGGCCCGAGGTCGACGTCCTGGACGGGCTGACCACCGCGATCATCGTCGACCAGGAGCGGATGGGTGCCGACCCCCGCTCGACGGTCGGCACCGCCACCGACGCCAACGCGATGCTGCGCATCCTGTTCAGCCGCCTCGGGAAACCGCACATCGGCTCGCCGCAGGCGTTCTCCTTCAACGTCGCCTCCATCAGCGGAGCGGGCGCGGTCACGCTCGAACGCGGCGGGAAGACCGTGAAGGAGCGTCGCAGCTTCAGCATCACCGGCGGCATGTGCCCGCGCTGCGAGGGCAAGGGCTCGGTCAACGACATCGACCTGACCCAGCTGTACGACGACAGCAAGTCGCTCAACGAGGGCGCGCTCACGATCCCCGGCTACAGCATGGACGGCTGGTACGGCCGCATCTTCAAGGGCTGCGGCTTCTTCGACCCGGACAAGCCGGTCCACAAGTTCACCAAGAAGCAGCTGCACGACCTGCTCCACAAGGAGCCGACCAAGATCAAGGTCGACGGCATCAACCTGACCTACGAAGGCCTGATCCCGAGGATCCAGAAGTCGATGCTGTCCAAGGACGTCGACTCGCTGCAGCCGCACATCCGGGCCTTCGTGGAGCGGGCGGTCACCTTCGCCACCTGCCCCGAGTGCGACGGCACCCGGCTCAGTGAGGAGGCCCGGTCGTCGAAGATCGACGGGATCAACATCGCCGACGCCTGCGCGATGCAGATCACCGACCTCGCCGAGTGGGCGGGGGGCCTGGACGAACCGTCCGTCGCGCCGCTGCTGACCGCGCTGCGGCACACCCTCGACTCGTTCGTCGAGATCGGGCTGGGCTACCTCTCGCTCGACCGGCCGTCGGGCACGCTGTCGGGCGGCGAGGCGCAGCGCACCAAGATGATCCGCCACCTCGGGTCGTCGCTCACGGACGTCACCTACGTCTTCGACGAGCCGACGATCGGGCTGCACCCCCACGACATCCAGCGGATGAACGGCCTGCTGCTGCAGCTGCGCAACAAGGGCAACACCGTGCTGGTCGTGGAGCACAAGCCGGAGGCGATCGCGATCGCCGACCACGTCGTAGACCTCGGCCCGGGCGCCGGCACCGAGGGCGGCGAGGTGGTGTTCGAGGGCACCATCGAGGCGCTGCGGGCCAGCGACACGCTCACCGGGCGGCACCTGGACGACCGCGCCTCCCTGAAGCCGTCGGTGCGGACGCCGTCGGGGATGTTGGAGGTGCGCGGCGCCGGCACCCACAACCTCCGGGACGTCGACGTCGACATCCCGCTCGGCGTGCTGGTCGTCGTCACCGGGGTGGCGGGCTCGGGCAAGAGCTCGCTGATCCACGGCTCGGTGTCCGGGCGGGACGGAGTGGTGGCGGTCGACCAGACGGCGATCCGCGGCTCGCGGCGGAGCAACCCGGCGACCTACACCGGACTGCTCGACCCGATCCGCAAGGCCTTCGCGAAGGCCAACGGCGTGAAGCCGGGGCTGTTCAGCGCCAACTCGGAAGGCGCCTGCCCCAACTGCAACGGTGCCGGTGTCATCTACACCGACCTGGCGATGATGGCTGGCGTCGCCACCACCTGCGAGGAGTGCGAGGGGAAGCGGTTCCAGGCAGCGGTGCTGGACTACCACTTCGGCGGTCGCGACATCAGCGAGGTGCTCGCGATGTCGGTGGCCGAGGCCGAGGAGTTCTTCGGCTCCGGGGACGCGAAGGTCCCGGCCGCGCACAAGATCCTCGAGCGCCTCGCCGACGTCGGGCTCGGCTACCTCCGCCTCGGCCAGCCGCTCACCACGCTGTCCGGCGGCGAGCGGCAGCGGCTCAAGCTGGCCACCCACATGGCCGCCAACGGCGGCGTCTACGTCCTCGACGAGCCGACCACCGGTCTCCACCTCGTCGACGTCGAGCAGTTGCTCGGCCTGCTGGACCGGCTCGTCGACGCCGGCAAGTCGGTCATCGTCATCGAGCACCACCAGGCGGTCATGGCGCACGCCGACTGGATCATCGACCTCGGCCCCGGTGCCGGCCACGATGGCGGCCGGGTCGTCTTCGAGGGCACGCCCGCCGACCTCGTCGCCGCCCGCCCCACCCTCACCGGCGAGCACCTCGCGGCCTACGTCGGCGCCTGACCGGGGACCTCGCGGAGGGATTTCGTCCCGCTCGGGTTCTCTTGACCGCGGTCAGGAGACCCGAGTTCGGCAAACGACGAGAACAGGCTCACTGCTTGCGGGGCTGGGTGAAGCGCAGCATGTTGCCCCCGGGGTCGCGGAAGGCGCAGTCGCGGACGCCGTACGGCTGGTCGACGGGCTCCTGCAGCACCTCGCCACCCGCGGCGCGGATGCGCTCGAAGGTCGCGTCGCAGTCGTCGGTGTCGAAGATGACAGCGCGCAGCAGGCCCTTCGCCAGCAGTTCGGCCATGGCCTTCTTGTCGGCGGGCGAGGCGTTCGGGTCCGCGAGTGGCGGCTCGAGGACGATGTTCACATCGGGCTGCGACGGCGCGCCGACGGTCACCCAGCGCATCCCCTCGAACGCGACGTCGTTGCGCACCTCCAGGCCGAGGACGTCCCGGTAGAAGGCGAGTGCCTTGTCGTGGTCGTCGACGGCGATGAAGCATGTTGAGAGCTTGATGTCCATGCGTTTCACGCTAGGTGCGAGGGGTGGGTTTCGCTTCTCCGTTCCTGACCGGTCGCGTGTGGATCTTGGCGATGCAGGCCGGGATGGCGGCGCCCTCGTCATGGCGGCGGGCCCGGTACGAGCTCGGGCTCTCGCCGACCAGCTCGGTGAACCGCGAGCTGAACGACCCCAGCGATGTGCAGCCGACCGCGAAGCAGACCTCAGTCACCGACAGGTCACCCCGCCGCAGCAGCGCCTTGGCCCGCTCGATCCGGCGCGTCATCAGGTAGCCGTACGGGGCCTCGCCGAAGGCGGCGCGGAAGCTGCGGGAGAAGTGCCCCGGCGACATGAGGGCGAAGCGCGCCAGCGCGGGAACGTCGAGCGGCGTCGCGTAGTCGCGGTCCATCAGGTCACGGGCCCGGCGCAGCCGGACGAGGTCCTCCAACGTCACGCGACCCACCATCCCACAGCACCAGGCACTGCACCGCTGCTGCGGGGCATGACGTTGATGACGGCGGCGGGGACTCCCACACCGCCCGCCAGGCGGACAGTGACGGGTACTCGTGCCCGGCCGCCAACAGGTCGTAGCCAGTGGTCCGCAGGCTACGGACGTCGCGCCCGTCCGGCATCATGTCCTCCAGCCGAACGGGTCGCATCTCCCATTCGTCGGCCAGCTCCGGCCGCCGGGGCCGAGCAGGTGCACCTCGGCCCCGGCGGCACGTGCGCCGACTGCGACCGCCCATAACCACCGCTCGATCCCGCCGTACCCGGACGGCGGGAAGGCATAGTCGCCTGGGAAGTCGCAGATGCCAACGAGCATCGCCGTCAGGACTCGGGCGTACCGTCAGACGCGATTCGACGGAACCCGGTGTATGGAACCAGAACCTCGGGGATCACCACCGAACCGTCCTGCTGCTGGTTCTGCTCCAGCAACGCGGCCAGAGCGCGCCCGATCGGCAGGCCCGATCCGTTCAACGTCGCGGCTAGTGTGTCGCGCTCGCCGTCCTTCGACTTGGTCCGGATCGCCGCGCGACGGGCCTGGAATGTGCCGCAGTCCGAGCAGGAGCTGATCTCGCGGTAGGTGTTCTGGCTGGGCAACCACACCTCGATGTCGTAGGTGAACGTGGCGGCAAAGCCCAGGTCCCCGGCGGCCAAGGCCACAACGCGGTAGGCCAACCCCAGTTCTTTCAGGCACGCCTCGGCGTGACTGAGCATTTTCTCCAGCTCAGCGCGGGACTGCTCGGGGCGTACCAGCCGGACAAGCTCCACTTTGGAGAATTGGTGCAGACGCAGAATGCCGCGCGTGTCCCGTCCGTACGACCCTGCTTCGGAACGGAAGCACGGGGTCCACGCGGTGTAGGCGTACGCCAGATCCTCGGTGGGCAGGATCTCGTCGGCATGCAGGTTGGTCAGCGGAACCTCGGCGGTCGGGATCAAAAACAACTGCCGATCGGCGACTCCAGTGCGGAAAAGGTCTTCCTCGAACTTCGGCAACTGGCCGGTGCCGGTCATCGTGGTCCGGTTCACCAGATTCGCAGCTCGTCTCGTTCGGGCAGGTCGCGGGCGTTGAGGCGGAACCGTACTTCGCTGCCGGGCAGATGCCGGAGTGCGAGGCGCCGGCATTCGGCAAGTAGGGTTTTCTTGTTCGTCAGATACTTGGCGCAGCTGGTTACGTGTGCGCACTTCTGTGGCACCGCCAGCACCACGTCCAGTGCCCTGCCCGCGCTGTGGGCCTGGATCAAGGGCTGCAAGGCAGGCGAGTTCGGCGATCTATCTGACCTGGCTTGATGGCACGGTGGTCGCGTCGCTCGGAACGCGGGAGTGGAATGCCGATCGAGAAGGGGATCACGCTCGTGCCCAGCACGTTGTACCAGCCTCGGTACTGGTTGGTGATCGGCTTGGAATGACCGAATCAGGCCACTGACCAGTATGCGGAATGCGCGCTGGCGCTCGCACCGTCCTTCATTCCCGCCGGTGTGCTCTCGCGTCCCGCTTATGTGATCTTCGAGGCGGCTAGGAACCTGGCGCCCGAAGGTGAGCAGCAAGTGGTGATGTTCTCCGAACTCACCCAGGCTCTGCGCCGCAAGAAATACGACTGGCCAACCGTGGGAGTCCCGGACTGGGAAGCCACCGTCAACGAACTCGCCAAGGCGCCCATCCCGTCATTGTTCTTGACGTTGTCGCAGTACGCGCACTTCATGTTGTGCACCGCTGGCATGGATAACGCCTACGTGCACACCGGCCAACAGCGCCGCGTCCCCGAGTCTGACTACGAAGACTTCCGGTCCAACCTCCGCACGATGTTGGCGACCGACTGGCCGGAATACATCCAGGGGCCGGACACCAACGGCAGCCAGATCTTCATCGTGCACTCGCACGCCAAACTCAAGCCCGCTTACGCGTTGCTGGGACGGGTCGTCGAGGGCATGGAGGTGCTCGACGAGATCGTCGCGGGCGGCGTCATCCCCGGCGAGAGCGGCGACCAGGACGGCGAGCCCGCCCTGCCGGTGGAGATCGAGAACATCAAGATCCGTCTCTGACCGGCGGTGCGCCGGGGCTGAACCACGTGGTCAGGGCTTCGCGGAGGGTGCGTCTCTCCTGGGCGTCCGGTTGGGCCGAGCTCGACGCCCACGCGACGTAACCGTCCGGGCGCAGCAGCATCGCGGTCGTCGAAGTCCCGGCGTGGCCGCTGACCACCTCCACCCGGTCGCTCCAGCCGGAGAGGTCTTCGGACAGTGCGGCGCCTTCGGTCATGTCCAGCAGGAGCGGCCGGGCGTCCGCGGTCAGTTCCGCGAGCCGGACGGTGCCGGTTCCGGTGTCGAGCAGCAGGTCGGGCGCCCACCGGCCGATCAGCGGGTGCGCGGCGGAGGTTCCCATCTCGTAGCGGATGTCCGCGCCCGCCATTGTGTCCGCGATGTGCTGGATGTTGCGGGGCTCGCGGAGGAGTTCGCCGAAGAGCTCCCGCAGCGCGGTGGTTTCGCTGCCCGGGGCGAACAGCGCCGACTGGGCCTGGGTGTGCATAACCACTCGCCGGGCCACGGGCCGCCGCTCGGCTTCGTAGCTGTCGAGCAACCCGGGCGGCGCCCAGCCCTGCAGCTCGGCGGCGAGCTTCCAGCCCAGGTTCACGGTGTCCTGCAGGCCCAGGTTCAGGCCGGGGCCGCCGATCGCCGAATGCACGTGGGCCGCATCGCCGACCAGCAGCACGCGCCGGTCCCGGAACCGGTCGGCCAGCCGGGTGTTGCCGCCCGTCAACCGGCGCGCGAGGTGCGGGCCATCGCCTTCTGGCGGCTCCAGCGGCAAGTCCACCCCGAGCACGCGGCGCGCGCTCGCACGCAGCTCGTCCAGCGGCAGCTCGGTTCCGTCCGCCCCGGCCGAGTCCCACTCCATTGTGGACACCGCCGTTCTGCCGTCGAGGAAAGGGGCATACGCCAACACCCCTCGCTCGGTGCGGTGGTGCATGAACGGCGGGATGACGCCGTAGCCGGGGACGTCCAGCCCGCCCGTCGCCGGATCGACCAGCGAGCTCGCGATGCTGACGTGCGCCAGGCGCGAAACGACTTTCTCCCGGGTGACACCCGAGAAACCGATGCCGGACAGCTTGCGGGTCGGGCTGTGCCCACCGTCCGCGCCGACCAGGTAGCGGGCGCGCAGCCGGTAGGGACCGTCCGGCCCGGCGACGTCGATGGCGACCGCATCGTCGTCCTGGGCCAGCCCGACGAGTTCGTGCCCCCAGCGGATTTCCACGCCGAGCTCGACGGCGCGTTCTTCCAGGACCTGCTCGATGCGGCGCTGCGGCATCTGCATCAGGTAGATCGGGTTGTCCTCGATGGCGCTCAGATCCAGCAGCATCGCGCCGAACACGAAGACCGGAGCGGGTTGCGGTGGCTCGGAGCTCCCGCTGAAGCGCTGGTGCAGGCCCCGGCGGTCGAGCATCCGCACCACCTGCCCGACCAGGCCGTTGGCCCGCTGCTCGGTCGCGCGTTCCGGGAGGCGTTCGAGCACCAGCGGTTTCGTCCCGGCCAGGCTCAGCTCGCAGGCCAGCATCAGCCCGTTCGGGCCGGCACCCGCGATCACGACATCGGCGATCAAGGCTTTTCTCCCTGCTGCGGCGGAAAAAGGCATAGTCAGTCGACCCGGCGGCGCAGGGTCGACGGTCGAGTTGGTCAGCGGACGGGCAGTCCGTTGGCGAGTTGTTGGAGGGCGTCGCGCAGCACCGGCGCCATCGGGGTGGGTTCTTCGGCGGTCAGCCAGTGCCCGATGGCTGCCGCGATCGCGGCTCCGACAGCACCGGCCACCAACCGCGGGTACAGGTCGCGCGTCGAGTCGGTGCCGGTGCGCTCGGCGATGGCGTCGGCGAGTTCGGACTCGGCCGTTGCGTTGGCCTTGATGAACTCGCCTTGCAGGGCCGGCTCGGAAACCATCAGGCGAACGCCGTCGAGCCACTGCCGGTCCGGTTGTCGTTCGCCGGTGCCCTGTTCCAGCGCGAACCGCGCCATCGAGGCGTTGGTGATGGCCTCCCACAGCGGTTCGGATTCCGGCCGTGCGCGCAGTTCCACCGAGATCTGGCGGGCCCGTTCCAGGTGTCGCGCGGCGATCGCTTCGCCCTTGCCGGCGAAGTAGTTGTTGAAGGTGCGCGGGGACACGCCGACTTCGGCGGCGATGTCCTCGACGCGCACGTTGTCGAGTCCCCGCTCCACGGCGAGGCGGATTGCCGCCCAGCTCAGGGCCAGGCGGGTCTCCTGCTTCTTGCGCTCCCGCAACCCCGGCCGCTCGCGATCTTCAGCACCCATGACGACCACGATAGTGGATTTTTGCGCGTCGCGCAAAAATGCGCGATCGGAAAGGATCTGCCCGGCGGGGCCGTGACGTTCTCGCGCGAAATCGCCGCCCGAGCCAGGGCGGCGGGACGAGCCTGGGACTGCGGATCGGATCCGCAGTCCCAGGGCCGATCAGGATCGGACGGCTTCCTCGGCCGGCGCAGGTTCGGCCGCCTCGATCTTCTTCGACTGGTCGAACAGCGTTCCCACGCCGATGAACACGGCTCCGGCGACGAACAGCAGCGACACACCCCAGGTGGCGTGCGTCGGGGACGCGGTCACCAGCGCCAGCGCTGCGAGCGGGGCGAGGCCGCCGGAGAAGGCGCCGCCGACCTCTCGGCCGGTGCCGAGGCCGGACACCCGCACCTTGGTGGGGAACTGCTGCGAGAGGAACGCGCCCTGCGCGGCCAGCATCGCGGGCACCACCACGCCGGTGGCGAGGATCAGCGCGATCCAGATGTAGATGCTCTGCCCCGAGTCGAGCAGCCAGAAGAACGGGAACGCCAGCGCAGCCGTGGCGATCGCGCCGGTGACGATCACCTTCTTGGCGCCCACCGCGTCGCAGATGCGGCCCGCGACCGGGACCGTGAGGATCGCGCACGCGCTGGCCAGCGAGATGCCGACCGCGCCGACGTTGGCCGCGACGTCGCGGAACTCGCTGAGGTAGGACAGCGAGAAGGTCTTGAAGATGTAGCTGACACCGTTGTAGCCGACGGTGATCGCCATGACCACGGCCAGGCCGCGCCAGTCCGACTTGATCAGCGAACGCATCGGCTGGGCTTTCTTCCGGGTCGAGGCGTCGCGCGCGACCTTCTCGAACTCCGGTGTCTCGGGCATCTGGCGGCGCACCCAGAAACCGAGTGCTACCAGCAGGAAGCTGGCCACGAACGGGATGCGCCAGCCCCAGGCGTAGAGGAAGTCGTTGCCGAAGCTGGTCAGCACCGTCACGGTGAGCGAGGAGACGAACAGCCCGATGTTGACGCCCAGCGCCGGCCACGCCCCCAACCGGCCGCGCGACTTCTCGTCGGCGTGCTCGTAGGCGACTGCGATCGCGCTGCCGAGCTCGGCACCGGCGCCGAGTCCCTGCAGCAGGCGCAGGACCACCAGCAGGATCGGCGCGATGATGCCGGCAGAGGAGTAGGTCGGCAGCAGGCCGATGAGCCCCGACGAGATGCCCATCAGCAGGAAAGTCGCCGACAGCACGGTCTTGCGCCCGTACTTGTCGCCGAGGAGCCCGAAGACGATGCCGCCGAAGGGGCGCGCGAGGAATCCGACCGCGAAGGTCGCCATGGCGGCCAGCGTCGCGGTGGTGGGGTTGCCCGCCGGGAAGAAGAGGCGCCCGAAGACCAGGGCGGCCATCGAGGCGTAGAGGTAGAAGTCGAACCATTCGAGGGCCGAGCCGATCACTACGGCGGGTCCGACGGCCTTGCGGGATGACGGCTCGGGGCGTGCCGTCGCGCCATTTTGCAGCGTCATTGCTTGGGTTCCTCTTGACGGTGGTCGTCGATGCTCGGGTAGCCGAGTTGTTCGGATATAGGAACTCGAGGGAATCTAGGAAGTGGACCGGATAGCTGTCAAGGCATAGGCCGGGCGGAAGTTGCGGGCTCGGCTCGAATTGCGTGTTTGCGCCGATATTCGCGACCTTCGAGGCGACTCGTCGATGGTTGACAGGAGGGTGGGCGGTGGATCATCGTGTTCCGGTATCCGGCGAATTTGTTCGTATTTAGGAACCGTGTGATCGGTTCGGGTGTTCGACGACCGTCGTTGGGACGACCGTCGCTGTTCGGGCCGGGGAACCGGTCGCTGCTGGTACGGGCACCAGGCACGTTGGAGAGGACGACGCCATGCACTTCGAACTGACCCCGGACCAGCAGTCCCTGCGGGCGGGCGCGCGCGAGCTGGCGCGCAGCTTCCCCGACGAGTACTGGGCCGACTGCGACGCGAACAACCAGTTCCCGTGGGACTTCTACAACGCCTTCGCCGAGGGCGGCTGGCTCGGCATCGCCATCCCCGAGGAGTACGGCGGCGGCGGGCTCGGCATCCTCGAAGCATCGCTGCTGCTGGAGGAAGTGGCTGCCTCCGGCGCCGGGATGAACGGCTGCAGCACCATGCACCTGACGATCTTCGGGCTGAACACCATCGTCAAGCACGGCAGCGAGGAACTGCGCAAGGAGATCCTCCCCGCGGCGGCCGACGGCTCGCTGCACGTCTGCTTCGGCGTGACCGAGCCCGACGCCGGCACGGACACGACCCGGATCTCGACGTTCGCCAAGCGCGTCCCCGGCGGCTACCTCGTCAACGGCCGCAAGGTGTGGATCACCAAGGCCGGCGACTCGCAGAAGATGGTGCTGATCGCCCGCACCACCCGCCGCGAGGAGGTTTCCCGCTCCACCGACGGCATGTCGCTGTTCCTCATCGACATCGACCCCGAACACGTGCAACTGAGCCCGATCCCCAAGCTGGGGCGCAACGCGGTCGCCTCCTACGAGGTCGTCATCGACGACCTGTTCGTGCCCGAGAGCGCCCGCGTCGGCGCGGAGGGCCAGGGCTTCACGTACCTGCTCGACGGCCTCAATCCCGAACGGATCCTGCTGGCCCACGAGGCGCTCGGCATCGGCCGGGCCGCACTGGACCGCGCGGTGCGCTACGCGAAGGAACGCGTCGTGTTCGACCGGCCCATCGGCCAGAACCAGGGCATCGCGTTCCCGCTCGCCGAGGCGGCGACCCGGCTGGACGCGGCCGAACTGATGGCCCGCAACGCGGCCTGGCGCTACGACCGGGGCCTGTCCTGCGGACGGGAGGCGAACATGGCCAAGTGGTTGTGCGCCGACGCCGGTTTCCAGGCCGCCGACCAGGCCATCCAGACTCACGGCGGCATGGGCTACGCCCGCGAGTACCACGTGGAGCGGTACTTCCGGGAATCGCGGATCCTCCGGCTCGCCCCGGTCAGCCAGGAAATGGTCCTGAACTACGTGTCCAGCCACGTCCTCGGCCTGCCCAAGTCCTACTGAGCACGTGCGCGGGTGGCCTTGCGTGGCGGTGCGGGTGACGGAACCCTCGCCGCACGCCCGACCGAACCCATTTCCGCAACCGCTGACCGAAACGGGGATCCGCCATGACCGCACCGAACGGCAGCCTCCACGGCGTCCGCGTCCTCGACCTGTCCCGCATCCTCGCCGGGCCGCTGTGCTGCCAGATGCTCGCCGACCACGGCGCCGAGGTGATCAAGGTCGAGCCGCCCGCCGGTGACGACACGCGCACCTGGGGGCCGCCGTTCATCAGCAAGACCATGAGCGCCTACCACACGGGGATCAACCGCAACAAGACGAACATCTGCCTGGACTTCGCCGCGCCCGGAGGCCAGCAGGTGCTCGGCGAGCTGCTCGGCGAAGCCGACGTGGTGGTGGAGAACTTCAAGGCGGGCACCCTGGCCAAGTGGGGCTTCTCCGACGAGGTCATCGCGGTACGCTTCCCCCGGCTGATCCACTGCCGCATCACGGGTTTCGGCATCGACGGGCCGATGGGCGGCATGCCCGGCTACGACGCGATCCTGCAGGCCTACGGCGGGCTGATGAGCATCAACGGCGAGCCGTCCGGGCCGCCGATGCGGGTGGGCGTGCCCATCGTCGACATGGTCACCGGGATCTACGCGTTCTCCGGCGTGTTGCTCGCGCTCCACGACCGGCACACCACCGGGCGCGGCCAGCTGGTCGACTGCACCCTGCTCGACACGGCGATCTCCCTGCTGCACCCGCACTCGCCGGGCTGGCTGGTCTCCGGGCAGCAACCGCAGCGAACCGGATCGGCCCACCCGTCCATCGCCCCATACGACACGTTCGACGCCAGCGACGGGCAGATCTTCGTCGGGGCAGGCAACGACCGGCAGTTCCGCCAGTTCGTCGACGTCCTCGGCATCCCGGAACTCGCGGACGACGCGCGGTTCACGGCCAACGCCGACCGGGTCCGCAACGTCGCGGAGCTGCGGCCGCTGATCACCGAGCGGATCGCGCAGCGGCGCCGCCACGAACTCGGCCGGGAGCTACTGAGCCGCGGGGTGCCTGCGACGCCGGTGCACGACGTCGGGGAGGCGCTCACCGATCCGCAGGTGATGCACCGGAACATGGTCGTGGAGCGGGACGGCTACCGAGGCACCGGTATCCCGATCAAGCTCAGCCGAACCCCCGGCAGCGTCCACACCGCACCCCGCGAACAAGGCGCCGACACCCGCCGCATCCTCGCATCGCTGGGCTACACCAACGAACAGATCGCCGAACTCATCGCAGCCGACATCGCCCGAATCCCCGAGTCCGAGTGAAAAAACGTCGCAGTGAATCGCGACAGCCCAGCGACAACCCATGCATAGCTTTGGTGTGGCTATACAGCAACCAAAACTATGCACGGATCGTCTCTCGTGCCGGAACGCGCCTCGCGCATCCACCCAGGTTGCGCTAGGTGCTGCCTCCGGTCAGACCTGTCCGACGAAGTACACGGTTTCGGAGGCAAATGGGTTCGATTGAACCGAAACCTGAATCTCTCCCGGCTCGGTACCGATCTCGTAAACGATCGTGTAAGTGACGTCGCCCCCGGGCGGAACTTGTGCGTTCGGCAGCGTGTCGCCTGCCATGTAGTTCTGCTGGGCAACACGGCCGTTGTGCTGCGCGGTGATCGTGGAGGACATCACGTTGTACTCCCGACCACCCTCATTGTGTACTTTCACGTCGAACTGGACGAAGCGCTTGCCCCCCGCGGGCTGCAGGAACTGGTTCGACTCGGCGTACGACGCGGGTGGGGAGACCGAGATCGCCTCCCCGCTCTTCCACTTGTGCGTCTGGCCGAAATTAAGCCGAACCGGTTCAGTGGTTTCGGACGAACCGTTCCCGTTCCCCAGAGCCTTGTCCAGCTCCCGGACCATGATTCCCTGGAAGACGACAGTGAGCACGATCGCCAGCACGCACAGTGCTGAAGAGATGCTTGCCATCACTTTCTTGGTGCCGAAGATGGCGAGCACGCCGAGAACCAACCCGACGAGGGCGGTTAGGGCGGTCAGGTTGTTCAAGATCGGGATGATCGACCCGACAACACCCACGATGCCGAGAACCAGTGCCGCCACGGCGAGCCCGCCGAACTTCGCCTTCTTCGGAGGCGCATAGGGCTGTGGCGCCTGCTGGTAGGTCATGTACTTCCCCTCGCTGGTTGTGGCAGTTTTGATCCGTTTGCCTCGAGCACTGCAGAAGTCGCTTTCGCCCTGCAATACGTTGCGAAACGATGATCACACTCTGAGTGACAATAGCCGCTCCGCTGATCGCGAATGGTGGGTTTGGGCGGGGAAGCAGGTCGGGTTCGTCTCCGGAGAGACGGCGGTGCCGGGTGGCGACCGTGGAAATCGAGAGCATCGCGACGAAGGCAATGGGGCCGGCCGTGCTGCCCGCATTTTGGGCCAGCTCGCTGACCGTGCCAGAGCTGGCCGAGCGAATGCACCATGAGCGTCGCGCCGACCTGGAGACCAGGCCAGGTAAACTCATGGCGCCGGGCAGAACTCGTGCGACAACCACACCCTCATCGAGGACGCCGGGATCGGGTTCGTCGGGTCGCTGCCACCGAGTGACTATCCAGGCCTGCTCGCGATTCCCAAGAGCCGCTACAGCCCGGTCGACGACGATCGGTACCCCGGTGTGCGGTGTGTCGACACGGAAGTGACCGCATTGGGGGTAAGGCGGCGCGCGGTGCTGACGCACTCGCCGACCCTGCACGCCAAGCAGTCGGCCGGGTTCGATCAGACTCTCGCCAAGGCCCGTCGCCGCCTCACCGAGTTGCAAGCAAAGCTGGCGCGCGGCAAGACCCGCCGCGACCGCACGGCCGTCGAAGCCGAGATCGCCGCGATCTGCCGGCCCCGATGGGTGGACGAGGCGGCTACGGTCGGTGACCCAGGTCAACCAATCGATCCTGGTTCGCTTCACGAACCCGAACGTGACGTGCAGGCTGTAGCCCTCCTCGCCTCGGTCGGTACGGGTGGCCTGGTGCCAGTAGCCGCGCGGGATGTGCATGACATCTCCGGCGCGCATGGTCCCGGACCACACGATCTCCTCGCTGGGTTCGGCATTCGGCTCGGCGTCCCGATACATCGGTACCGGGTGGGACAAGCTGCGCACCTCCCAGGACTTCTCGCCCGCGATCTGGACGATCACCACGTCGTGATCGTCCCAATGCTTCTCTGGTCTTTCCAGAACTGTCGATCCAGAGGTTCTGGAGTACAGGTTTGGACAACGAACTTAGCTGCTGGACGGTTGATTTCTACAACTTCCACCAGGTCTTCACAATGCAGGCCGAGGACGGACAGCTCGTTGAATTCGGCGACGTGCACGCGTGGGCGGAACGCAACGGTGTCTGGCACGGGACGCCGATCCTGCTGTCCCCGACTGGGGAAGCAGACCCACGGATCAACCTGTTCTTCCGGTTCGGATCGGTCGCGGCTAAGCGCCCGCGAACGTGGCGTCGCTACGCGTTCTCCCTGGCGGCCTGGTTGGACTTTCTGCAGACGCGCGGACGTTCGTCGGACGAGGCGACGGCCTGCGACTTCGACGACTTCAAGCACTGGCGGATGACGGATTCCCGTAACCGTCAGCGGGTACGGCCGACATCGTTCGACACCGACCGCGCCGGATTGAACACCTTCTACGACTGGGCGGCGACACGGTACGGAATCGTCAACCCGATTCCGACTCACACGGTGGCCGGAGATCACATCGACGACGCGGCCGCATACCGCAACGTGCGCTGCTGGCAGGCACTCAACGCTTTCTGCTCGCCTGGCTTGCGACCCCGTCGACGCCCGGCAAAACCCTTCGAGCCGCGTTTTCGCCACGCCTGCACCCATCTGGACACCGAGTGCGGGGCCACCGCGAACCCCTGCGCCGGGTCGGCCTGGGGCATCCCAGCATGAACCGCCGCGACCACCCTGCGCCGCAGATCCTCCTGCGCCTCAGGCGACAACCTCCGCGCGTCCCGCACACAAGCGATCATGCCAGGCCACGAAGATCACACCTTTGAGTTCCTGATAAATAGGCCCTTCTGCGGGTCACGCGTGAAGTCGGGCGGGGCGTCTACGAGTGCCCGTACCGGCTGTTCGATGTGGACGATCTCATCGTCAACACCGGCGGCGCCATGGTGGGCTGGGCCATCGCCGGGCCGCTGACCCGCTGGCTGCCCACTTTGGACACCCTGGACGACGCGGCGCTGGAGCGGCGCCGGTGCCGCTGGGCAGGCGGCTGCTGGCGCTGCTGATCGACCTTTGCGCGCTGCCGTTCGTGATGCTGTTCACGACGCTGCTCTGCGTGCTGGTCTTCGGCTCGTCCCGCTGGCTGCTCGGCCTGGTGCTCGCCGTGTTCCTCTGGTTCGTGCTGCTGCCCTGGTGGCTCGGGGCCACACCGGGCAAGAAGATCTTGCTCCTCAAGCTCGTCGGTCCGGAAGGGAAACGTCCCGAGCTGTGGCGGCTGATGCTGCGGGCAACGGTGCTCGCCGTGCCGCTAATGCCGATCACCTTGGGCATGATGGCACTCGTTGCCGCGGGGATGTCGAGTGTGCTCCGGGCCGGTCTGGCTGGCGTGTCCGAGGTGCTCTCGTTGGTGCTGAGCGTGCTCAACGGCGAATACCTGCCGGAACTACTGTTGGGCCTCGGGCTGTTCGGGGTGGTCTGCCTGCTGCCCGTCGCGTTCTTCGTGGCCCTGTGGCGGAACCCCAAGCACCACGGCGTGCACGAGCTGCTCTCCGGGGTCGGCAACGTCGTGCTGCCGCACAAACGCGCACGTCGACAGCAACCCGCCGAACCCGATGCCGAACCCGAGGCCGAGAACGCCACGATGATCCCTCGCTGACCGCACGGGTTGGCTTCCCCCGCCGGAAAGCCGGTGAGGGAGCCGCTTTCGGACTCCCTCGCAACGCCACGCGAAGCGGCGGAAATCCGCCGAGGCGGTTTGGTGCGGCTGCGGCGACGGGTAAGTACCGAGTCGGAACGCCTGTGTTGTGGGGAGGGATCAGGATGGCTGAGCGGATGCCCGCCCGACGCGGCGAACGTCGGGAGTGGGCGGGGCCCCCGGATATGTGGCAGGAGCCGTTCCGCGAGCTGGAGGAGATCTGGGACCGCATGGGGCAGCTCTTCGACCCTGGGTGGGCCACGACGCGGACCGGCGTCGCGTGGCAGCCGATGGTCGACGTGGAGGAGACCGAGAACGCCTACGTGTTCGAGTTCGACCTGCCCGGTGTGCGCAGGGACGACATCACCGTCGAAGTCCGCGGCCAGGAACTGTGGATCATGGGTGAGGTGAAGGAGAAGGAGCGAACCGGTGTGCTGCGGCGCAAGATGCGACGCACCGGCAGCTTCTCCTTCCGCGGAGCCCTGCCGGGAGAGGTCGACGCGGACAAGATCGAGGCGAACCTCGCGGACGGCGTGCTCTCGGTGAAGGTGCCCAAGGCCGAAGTGAGCAAGTCGCGCCGCATCGAGATCAAGTGACGAGGAGCGGGGGCCGGCTGGCCCCGGCTTCTCGTTCCTATGGTGGGGATCGGCAGCGGCAAGCAAACGTTTTACTTGTCGCGCAGATCGGACACGTGGCGCGGGACGGCGATTTCGCGCAGTGAACCCCACAGGGATACGGCCAGTCCGCGCGGCCACTTGGTCGTCTCCAGCCTCAGGCGGGCGATCCACATTGTCGAGAGCCCTTTTCGGGCAGTCGGCCGTGCTGAGATCCGGACTCGTCGATCGCCAGGCAGGTCAGTCGGCTTTGCCGTGCACCGCTGTGCCGCTGATGTAGAAGGACAGCGGGGTGCGGACTTCCGGGAACAGGAAGCGGTCCAGGCGGTCGAGCGTGAAGCCGGTGCGCTCGATCGCCGCTGCGGTGTCGCGGCCGGCGTGGCAGCCCCCGGACAGGTGGGGCCAGACGGTCGCGTCGAGAGCGCGCTGGACGCGCGCCAAGCCGGGGGAGTCGGCTCGGACGTGTTCGAGGAAGCGCAGTTGTCCGCCCGGTTTGAGCACCCGCTGGATCTCCCGCAGGACCGCCGCCTGATCCCGCACCGAGCAGAGCACGAGCGACGCGACCGCCGCATCGGCGCTGTTGTCCTCGGTCGGCAGCCGTTCGGCGAGGCCGTCGACGACTTCGACCGGTACCGGGGCCGACGCGGCAGCGCCCCGAGCGACCTGGCGCAGGTGGGGTTCGGGCTCCACGGCCAGGACGCGGGTCACGGTCGATGGGTAATGCGCGAAGTTGAGCCCGTTGCCCGCGCCGATGTCGATCACGGTCCCGGTGAGGCCGGCGAGCAGCGTCTTGCGGTGCGCGGCCATGCCGCGGCGCTCCATGGCCTGGCTCAGCCGGCCGTACAAGCGTGCGAAGACGGGGTGGTGGACGGGCATGCGATCACCATGCCACCTGCCGCCCTGCCGGTCCACCAGCGTCACACGGGCCCCGTATCGGCTTTTCAAGCCGCTTGGGCGGCCGTCCTCCCGCATCGGGGCGCGGCGGATGGGTGGTGGATATCCTGCAGCCATGTTCCGGCTGTTGGTGGTGGAGGACGATCACACGATCGGCCAGGCCCTGGAGTCGAGCCTGCGTTCGCACCGCTACGAGGTGTCCTGGCAGCGCACCGGTCGGGACGCCTTGGAGCAGGCCGGTGACCGGGAGTTCGACCTCGTCCTGCTGGATCTAGGCCTACCGGACCTCGACGGCGTCGAGGTATGCCGCCTGCTGCGCGAGGCGCAGGCGCAGTGCGTGCTGGTGATCCTGACCGCGCGCCACGAAGAGATGGACGTGGTGGTGGGCCTGGAGGCCGGCGCCGACGACTACCTCACCAAGCCCGTCCGCCTCGGTGAGCTGCTGGCCCGCATCCGCGCGCACCTCCGGCGCGGCCCCGTCACCGGGCCCCAAGCGGTCGTCACCGTGGGGAGCTTGCGCATCGACACGGCGGCCAGGCGCGCTAGCCTCGACGGCCGGGAGGTGTCGCTGCGGGCGAAGGAGTTCGACCTGCTGGCCCGCCTCGCCGCGGAACCGGGCGTGGCCTTGAGCCGGGACACGCTCATGACCGAGGTGTGGGACGAGCACTGGTACGGCTCCAGCAAGACCCTCGACGTGCACATCGCCGCGCTGCGCCGGAAGCTCGCCGCGGCCGCGGCGCCATCCCAGCACGTGCCGAGGATCGCCACCCTCCGTGGACACGGGTACCGGCTGGAGAACGCGGCGGGCTGAACAGGGCGAGGAGGGCGCGACAGTGCGCAGGCGCATCGTGGCACTCACGGTGCTGGCCGCCGTGCTGGCGATCGGCCTCTTCGGTCTGCCGCTCGCTGCAGCTGTGGCGCGCTACTACCTCAAGGACGAGCGCGCGGAACTGGAACGCACCGCCGAGGCCGCGGCGCTGTCCGTTGCCGACGAGCTGATCCGCGACCAGCGCCCGCTCCAGCTGCCGCCGGCCCAGCCAGCGACGCGACTCGCGTTGTACTCGCCGACCGGGCAGTTCGAGACCGGCAACGGCCCCGCCGACGCCGACGCAGCAGTCACCGCTGCCCAGCGTGGTGATGTGGCCACCGGCGTTGCGGGCGATGATCTCGTCGTGGCGGTCCCGGTCGCCGACAACGGCACCGTCGTGGGCGTCGTCCGCGCGGCCACCCCGCACCGCGAGGTCTACCTGCGCACCGCCGTGACCTGGCTAGCCATGGTCGGGCTGTCGGTGCTGGCGGTGGCCGCCGCCTGGTTGATGGCGTGCGGCATGGCCCGGCGGCTCACCCGGCCCCTGGACGAGCTCTCGCACGCCGCCCAGCAGCTCGGGGAAGGCGACTTCACGGTGCGCACCAGCCGCGCCGGGATACCCGAGATCGATTCCGTCGCTTCCGCGATGGAGACCACCGCGCACCGCCTCGGCGAGATCCTCGCCCGCGAGCGCGCGTTCTCCGCGAACGCCTCGCACCAGCTCCGGACGCCGCTGGCGGGGCTGCGGCTGCAGCTGGAGGCCGCGCTCGACTCGGGTGACGCGGACCTCCGCCCCGCGATCCAGGCGAGCATCGACGCGGCGGACCGGCTGGAACGCACGATCGACGATCTGCTGCTCCTGGCCCGCACCAGCGGATCGGCGTCCGCGCCCGCGGACCTGGACGAACTGCTCGCAGAGGTGCGGGAGAGCTGGGGCGGCCTGCTGGCTGCACAGGGCAGGGAACTGCTGGTCTCGCCACCCGGGGCCGCTCGGCCGAACGCGTCCGCCGCGGCCATCCGACAGGTGCTCGCGGTCCTGCTGGACAACGCTACGACGCACGGCGCGGGCACCGTGACGGTCACCGCGCGGGACGCTGGGGACGTGCTGGCCATCGACGTCTCCGACGAGGGGGCCGGCATCGACGCCGGCCTGGATCCGTTCGCGCAGCGCCGAGAAGGCGGCGGGCGCGGGATCGGGCTGGCGCTGGCGCGTGGCCTCGCCGAGGGCGAAGGAGGGCGTCTGTGGCTGCGGAAGCCCGTTCCGCCGACCTTCACCCTGCTGCTTCCGATCGCCGAATCACCCAACCCGTAGCCCAGCTCTCCGCAAGCGCTCCACACCGGCCGTCAGGGGACGGCGCACGACGAACCACGCGCCACCGAGAACAGCGCCGACGACGAGGGCGGCGATCACGTCGTGCGGGTAGTGCGCTCCGACGTAAATGCGGGACAACCCCATCAACAGCGCCACGACCACCGCGACGTAGCCCCAGGTCCGGCGAACGATCAAAGTGGACACCGCGAAGGCGGCGAAGATGACCGTGTGGTTGCTGGGGAACGCGTAATCGGTGGGACCGTCGCAAGGCAGCACCGTGATCACCTCCGGCAATGCCTGGCACGGGCGCTGTTCGGCCACCACGTCCTTCAACGCGCTGTTCACCGCGTACGCTGCGACTACCGCGATGCCCACCCAGAGCACCTTCGCCGCAGTGGTTGAGTCGGCTCGTCGCGCCCACCACAGCATTCCCAGAACCGCCAGGACCAGGGCTACCACGCCGTAAGTCGTGAACAGGACCACGGGTGTCCAGAGCCAAGGCGTGCGCTCCGCGAACTGCGTCGCCGCCAGGTACCCGTCGCCGTCCGGGTAGACGGCCGCGCCATTCACCGCCCTTCCGGAGTCCGGCGCGACCGGTACACCTCCAATGCCACCGGAACCAGGGACAAGAGGGCGATCACGGCGGTGAACAGCGGCGCATCTCCGGGGAGGGAGAAGCCGATCACCGACGACCGCGAGTCCAGGCCGTTCACCGCCGATTCATGCATCCGACTCCCCGCCTTTCCGCGTCCGACAACAGGATCACGGCCAACGCTAGGAGCCGCACGGCAAGCGCACGGTTCGCGGAAGGTTAACCGGGAGTTTGCTTTGCCCGTGAACGAAGTCAGCGGGGCGGCTACTGCGCTGCTGCCCGGGCTGCGAGGACTACGGTGCGAACCAGGCGGGGCAGGTCCGCGTCGAGTGGATGAAGCGAACGGACCGCTCGCGTCGTCTATCGGAGCGAACGGTCCGTTCGCTCCAACCAGCAGTGGGTGCTGGCGGTGGGGTGGGATGCGGTGAACGGACCGATTGTGTCGTCTATGAGCCTGTTGCGTTTTCGGCGAAAACGGCTGAACCGAAGTACCAAATCAGTCTCGATCGCCGCCGTTTGTCCGCCAGTGGCCATCTCAGCCGTGATCGATCGATCACGGTCCGTGGTGGGCGTAATTTTGCAACAGGCTCCTATTGAGGTGAACGGATGCTCCTATAGATGTCAAGCGGCGGTTGTGGGGGTTTTTGGAGGGGTTTGTTGTGTTGTGGGGGTGGTGGTGAGTGCGTGGTAGATCTCGCGGGCGACGTAGCGTTTGAGGCAGCGGATGATGTCTTTTTTCGTGAGTCCTTCCTGGGTGCGGCGTTCGACGTAGGCGCGGGTTCGTTCGTCGTGGCGCATGCGGACCAGGACGATGGTGTAGAGGGCATTGTTGGCGGAGCGGTTGCCGCCGCGGTCGAGGCGGTGGCGGTCGGTGCGGCCGGAGGAGGCGGGGATGGGGGCGGCTCCGGTGAGGTGGGCGAATGCGGCTTCGGAGCGCATGCGTTCAGGGTTGTCGCCGGCGGCGGCCAGGAGGGTACCGGCGGTCTGGGTGCCGACGCCGCGGAGTTCCAGCAGGTCCGGGCAGGCCTGTTGGGTCAGCGGGGCGATGGCGTTGTCGAGTTCGGCGATCTCGGTGTCGAGGGCCTGGTAGCGCCGTGCCAGTAGGCGCAGGGCGGCGCGGGTGGCCGTCGGCGGGTGGGCCAGGTCCTGGCCGGGTCGTAGCCGGGCCAGGGTGGTGATCAGTGCGGCGGTGTTCAGGCCGGTGATCTGCTCGCGTAGCACCGCCGGTGCGGAGACCAGCAGTGAACGGATCTGGTTGATCGCCTGGGTGCGGGCTTTGACCGCGCTGGTGCGGGCCACGCGCAGGGCGCGGATGGCCTCGACCACACCGTCACGGCTTTTCGGGATGCCGGTGGCGCGTTCGGCCAGCACCGCGGTGGCTGCGGCGTAGGCATCGATCGAGTCTGATTTTCCTCTCAGGCGACGGGTTTTACGGTCGGGGCGATCCACCTCGATGACGCTGATGCCAGAGGCGGTGAGTACCCGGGCGAGTTCGGCGCCGTAGGCACCGGTTCCCTCGACCCCGATCGCGACGAGCTCACCATGCGACCGCATCCATTCCAGTAGCCGCCGGTAGCCATCGGTGGTGGTGGGGAACTCCTTGTCGGCCAGGTGCCGGCCCACCTGGTCGATCACCGCGCCGTGATGGGTCTGGCCATGGGAATCGACTCCGCCGATGATCCGCGGGCTTTCTTGCGTCATGCTGGTCCTGTCCGTCCTTGCGTCCGTTACCTGGGGCGGCACGCGCCGGTCGGGCGGGAGGACAAGACAGTGACGGGGCTTCTAGCCAAGCTCCTATAAGGTCACAAACGCCCGTCCGGCCGCGTGCGTAGCAACGCCCGGTAAGGCCGACAGATCCGTTCCAGGACAGGCAAGCCGTCAGTCCGTTCGAGGGTCAGACCCACCAGCGGCGTCACTACACACATCATCACTGTCCGTTCGCTTCAGGCCGGCGAGCGAGGGCAGTCCTCGGCGCACCGGTGGTGTCCACAATCCCCACGCAGGGAATGACGCCGCAACTGCCATCGTCCACGGTGGACGTTGTTCGACATGAACGAGCGCTACCGGCCAAAGTGGGCCGGTAGCGCTCGCGGCGGGTCACGCCTCCAAGCGGTCCGGTGTGGTCGGCGAGTCGGCGGAAGCCGGAACGGTGCGGCGGGGCATCAGGAACAGGGCGATCAGCGAGATCACCGAGCACAGCACGATGTACCAGCTGATCCCCGCGCTGGAGCCGGTGGACTGCAGCAGGGCTGCGGCGATCAGCGGTGCGGGGCCGCCTGCGATGACCGAGGCGAGCTGGTAGCCGAGTCCGGCGCCGCTGTAGCGGATGTTGGTGCCGAAGCTCTCCGCGATCAGTGCCGCCTGCGGGCCGTACATGATGTCGTGCACGATCAGCGACACGACGATGGCTAGCAGCACCAGGCCCGAAGACCGGGTTTCCAGCAGGGCGAAGTACGGGAAGGCGTACAAGCCGGTGCAGACGATGCCGATGCCGTAGATGAGCCGCCGGCCGAAGCGGTCCGATAGGTGTCCGAACAGCGGCACGCTGATCAGGCCGACCGCGGCGGCGACCAGCGTGGCGTTGAGTAGTTCGCTGCGCGGCATCTCCAGGTACTTCGTGCCGTAGGTCAGCACGAACGTGATGAAGAGGTAGAACGGCGCCTGCTCGGCCAGCCGCACGAAGGCGGAGGTGAGGATTTCCTTCGGGTGGTTGCGGATGGCGGCCCACACCGGCTGCTTCTCGACGGCCTGCTGCTTCTTGACCTCGGCGAAGTCGGGGCTCTCCAGCACCCGCATCCGCACCCACAGCCCGACCCCGATCAGGACCACGCTGAGCAGGAATGGCACCCGCCATCCCCATGACTCGAACGCGTCGCCGCTGGCCGCGCTGGACACCCCCACCGCGGCGGTGGACAGCAGCAGGCCGAGTGGTACGCCGAGTTGCGGCATGCTCGCCATCAGGCCGCGGCGGGACGCGGATCCCCATTCCATGGCCATCAGCACCGAGCCGCCCCACTCGCCGCCGACGCCGATGCCCTGCATGATCCGCAGCACGACCAGCAGCAGCGGCGCGGCCACGCCCAGCGTGGCGTACCCGGGCAGCAGGCCGATCAGCACCGTGGCGATGCCCATCAGCAGCAGCGTGGTGACCAGGGTGGCCTTGCGCCCGATCCGGTCGCCGTAGTGGCCGAAGATCGCGGCACCGAACGGCCGCGCGGCGAAACCGACGAACAGGGTGCTGAAGGATTCCAGCACGCCGGCGCTCGCCGAGGAGCCGGGGAAGAAGATCTTCGGGAACACCAGCGCGGCCACGGTCCCGTAGAGGAAGAAGTCGTACCACTCGATGGTCGTGCCGACCGTGCTGGCGATCACGGCGCGGCGGCGGTGGGTCCGATGGGAATCGGTGCCGTTCGGCATGGCAGCCTCCATTGGCTAAGCCACTCAACCAACTGGTCCGACAGCCTGCAATCCCGCGCGCAGGCTGTCAAGGGGACCGAGCGCCCGTGTCCGACTCGTTGCCTTCCGCCCCACCGGTCACTCGAATGCCCGAGGACCCGCCCATGCGCCGCTGATGGACACTGTGGACAGTCAATGCCTCATTCGCGGCCATCGGCGGCGGCCAGGCGCTTGCGCAGCACGTCGAGCTGGTTGCGGAGTTCGGCGGGCAGCTTTTCCCCGATGTCGGCGAACCATTCCTCGATCATCGGGATCTCGGCACGCCATTCGTCGGTGTCGACCGCGAGTGCCGCGTCGACGTCGGCGGGATCGCCGTCGAGACCCGCCAGGTCGAGGTCGGCCGCAGTGGGGACGAGCCCGACGGGCGTGTCGGCGGCGCCGGCGGTGCCCTCGATGCGGTCGACGATCCACTTGAGCACGCGGGAGTTCTCGCGGAACCCGGGCCACAGGAATCGCCGGTCCTCGCCGCGGCGGAACCAGTTGACATGGAAGATCTTCGGCAGCCTGGCGGCGTCGGTGTGCTCGGCGATGTGCAGCCAATGCCCGAAGTAGTCGCCGGCGTGGTAGCCCATGAACGGCAGCATCGCCATCGGGTCGCGGCGGACGACGCCGACCTTGCCGGTGGCCGCGGCGGTGGTCTCCGAGGACAGCGTGGCGCCCATGAACACGCCGTGCGACCAGTCGCGGGACTCGGTGACCAGCGGGACGGTGGTGGCTCGCCGGCCGCCGAAGAGGATCGCCGAGATCGGCACTCCCCTCGGATCGTCCCACTCCGGCGCGACGATCGGGCACTGCTCGATGGGGGTGCAGAACCGGGAGTTCGGGTGGGCGGCAGGTTCGCCGGTTCCGGGCGTCCAGTCGCGGCCCTTCCAGTCGGTCAGGTGCTCCGGCGGTTGCTCGGTCATGCCTTCCCACCAGACGTCGCCGCCGTCGGCGAGGGCCACGTTGGTGAAGATGGTGTTGCCCTGCTCGATGGTGCGCATGGCAACGGGATTGGTGTGGTAGCCGGTGCCCGGCGCGACGCCGAAGAACCCGAACTCGGGGTTGACGGCGTATAGGCGCCCGTCGTCGCCGAAGCGCATCCAGGCGATGTCGTCGCCGAGCGTCTCGGCCTTCCAACCGGGCACCGTGGGCTGCAGCATCGCCAGGTTCGTCTTGCCGCAGGCGCTGGGGAAAGCGGCGGCGATGTAGTGGACGGTGCCGTGTGGCGAGGTGAGCTTGAGGATCAGCATGTGCTCGGCGAGCCAGCCCTCGTCGCGGGCCATGGCCGAGGCGATCCGCAGCGAGTAGCACTTCTTGCCCAGCAGCGAGTTGCCGCCGTAGCCGGAGCCGAAGCTCCAGATCGCGCGTTCTTCGGGGAAGTGGCTGATGTACTTCGTCGTGTTGCACGGCCACGGCACGTCGGCCCGGCCGGGTTCCAGCGGCGATCCGACGGAGTGCAAGGCCTTGACGAACTTGCGCTCGCGGCCGTCGGCGCCGATGAACTTCCCCAGCGCCCCGGCGCCCATCCGGGTCATCACGCGCATCGAGAGCACCACGTAGGCGGAATCGGTGACCTCCACGCCCAGTTTCGGGTTGTCGTCGTCCAGGGGGCCCATGCAGAACGGGATGACGTACATGGTCCGGCCGGCCATGCTGCCCCGGTAGAGCCCGGTCATGACGGCCTTCATGTCCACCGGGTCCATCCAGTTGTTCGTGGGCCCGGCGTCCTCCTCGCGGCGGGAGCAGATGAAGGTGCGGTCCTCGACGCGCGCGACGTCGGAGGGATCGGACGCGGCCCAGAACGAGTTCGGCTTCGCCGACAGCCGGACCAGGGTGCCCGCGGCGACGAGCTCGGTGGTCAGCCGCCGCCACTCCTCGTCGGAGCCATCGCACCACACCACCCGCTGCGGGGTGGTCAGCTCGGCGACTTCCCGAACCCACTCCAGCAGCGGCCCGTGGGTGGTCGGCGCCTGGTCCAGGCCTGGGATCGCGGTGGTGGTCATCGTGGTTCTCCTCGCGGCGGTGCGGCGAACGGAAGTGAGCGGCGCGTGCATGCGGACCCTGCAGGAGCCTCAACGCGTCGTGCACGACGACCACCGGTGCGCACCGCAGGAACGCAGGACGGCTCGGCCTTCGTCCGGTTCAGCGGCGACCTCATGTTCGATCCTCGTGCGTCGGGCCCACCCTGCGGGTGGCGTCGATGTGCTGCGCGGTCAGATCCAGGAGATTGCGCAACCGCCCGTCGTGCAACCGGACCGCACGGCCGTGCCCGGACCATCGTCCCCGCAACAGCCGCGGCGTTCACCGGCCTAAGGTCCCCTAAAAGGCGAATCCGCCATCGCGTTCGAACCCCGTCGACCGCGGTTCGCAGGTCCAGCACTCGGGCCGGTGGGCTTGAGTCACCTCGACGACTCGGCCGGAGATGCGGGTGCTTCCGCGAGCCGTGCGCCGCGTTGCCGCAGCAGCACCAGACGGCGATGAGGCACAGCCCGTCGAGTCCGAACAGGATGATCGGGACCGAAGACGCGGACTTCGCTCGATCCCATGCCGAGAAGCGGGGGGAACGCGACACCGTCCAGCATCGACGCCGCGATCACGTACGCACCGGCGCGGTCCGGCATTATTCGGTGCAACCAAGAATCGACCTAGCACCCGTGTCCATCGTGGGCTGTCGACCGTGGGCTGTCGACCGGTTGCGCCGCCGCATGGCTGCCTCAAGTTAGAAGATGGCGTTGTTCTGCTTGATGAAGATGGGGCAGTAGTGGCGAATGGGTAGTACCGCGACGGTCTGTCGCTGGAGCAGGTCGAAGACGATGAGTGGGGCGATCCTCCGGCTGGCGCGACCAGGCTCGAGGAAACGGTGTACCGCCTGCGGCCCGAGCCCCTGGGGGCGCTGGGTGCGGAGGATCTGTACGTGCTGGTGGCGCAGGGAGTCGGCGTCGGTGTATTCGTGCCCCGCGCTGCTGGAACTGGATCCGCTGCTGGAAGGCGACTTCTACCCGCGCGATGTCCTCGTCGCCGTGCTACGAGCCTCCACCAACCCGGAGCAACGTCCACGGATCGAACTCGTCATCGCATCGATCGACGATCCTGAGCTCGACTCGATCGAGGTTGCGATCGCCGAATTCCGAGCCCGGAACTGCGGCCCGGCCGCAGCGGCGGAGAGGCGATAAGACGCGGGAATGCGGGTACGCCCGAAGCGATGGGTTGTCGAGCGCAGGGAGCACCCCGATGGGCACCACAGGCAGCATCCCCGGTTACACCTACGGCGAGCCGCAGGTCCAGCACTCGCCCGTCACGGCGGCCGAGCTGGACGCGCTGAAGGAAACGCTGTTGTGGACGGACGGTGACGACCAGGCGCTGCGCCTGGCCGGAGACGTTCTGGAGGACCAGGTCGGCGACGTCGTAGCCACTTGGTACGTCGCCGCGCACCCGCACCTGGTCGCGTACTTCGCCCCTGCCGGTGGCGCGCCGGACCCGGAGTACCTGGAGCGGGTCCGGGCACGGTTCGAGCAGTGGATCCTCGACACGTGCAGGCGTCCGTACGACGACGTCTGGCTCGACTATCAGCACGAAATCGCGCTGCGCCACACGCAGGCGAAGAAGGACCAGACCGACCACGTCAACGCGGTCGATCGCGTACCGCTGCGCCACATCATCGCGTTCATCTACCCGATCACGGCGACGATCCGCCCGTTCCTGAGCGCGAAAGGACACGACCGGGACGATGTCGACCGCATGTACCAGGCCTGGTTCAAGGCGGTAACGCTACAAGTAGCCCTCTGGAGCCGCCCGTACGCCCGCGAAGGCGACTGGTAGGGGCCCGGCAGTTGCAGGTTCTCCGTCACTGCGATTCCCATTGGGCTTTTTTCATCCTGATCTTGGCTGGTCAGAGGGTGTGGTCGTGGGTGGCGTGGTGTGGGCGGGCTGGCCAGGGCCATGATCATTTATCAAGATCATCTGACGGTGGCCGTGGTCGCGGAGAAGATGTGACGATGATCATGGCCGGTTGGCTGCAACGAGAGTGCCCCCGGCGGGGTTGGGGAGTGTGTGAAAACCCAATCCAGCCCCGCCGAGGGCACCGAACCCATTGTGTACCAAGCCCAACTTCCCGTGTCGAGGGCCACGATCGACTACCTCGCCTCGCTGATCACCACGCACTGCAGGAAAATCCGCTCTCGCTGGCGCAAGGTGACCCCTGGTACGCAGGCGATCATCGTGCTCGCGGTGCTGCGTCACGACCAGCGGCTGCTGGACATCGCCGGCGGCAACAGGGTGTCGGCCTCGACGATCTGCCGCTGGGTGCTGGAGGTCATCGACCTGCTGGCCGCCCGTGCCCCGCGCCTGGACCGCGTCCTGAGCAAAGTGGCCCGCGGCGGGGGTGAGGTCGTGCTGCTGGATGGCACCCTGGTGCGCACCCAGCGCCGCACCGGCAAGAACAACCGGCGCAACTACAGCGGCAAACACAAAGCCCACGGCCTGCTGTTTCTCGCCCTCACCGACCACAAAGGCAACCTGTTGTGGTTCTCTGCGGCCAAACCAGGGCGGGCCTCGGAAGTCACCACCGCCCGCCACAACAACATCACCACCGCACTCCGGGACGCCGAACTCGGCGCGATGTGCGACCTCGGATTCACCGGACTGGAAGACGACCCCGACGAACCCGTGATCATCATCGGCCGCCGCGCCGCCCGCGCCCACCCGCTCACCGACGCCCAGAAACAAGCCAACCAACTCGTTGCCCGCGAACGCGCCACCTGCGAACACGGCTTCGCCGACCTCAAAAACTGGCGCATCCTCACCCGCCTACGCATGCACGCAGCCAACGCCACCCGCCTACTACGGGCCCTGCTGGTGCTGACCAACCTCGAAATCACCCGCTGACAAACGATCACCAAAAATGATCATCGCCCCTGACCAGCCCACACACACCCCACCCCACCCCGTCAACCCCCCACCACCAGCACAAACAGGATGAAAAAACCCCATTGAGCGAACGCCTTTTGGGCGTCGTGGGGAGATTTCGCGGGGTTGTCGACGAGCAGTGCGTGCGCGGTGCGGCGGAGCGCCACTATCGGCTGCGCCAGGATCGGTCGGCGATCGACGACGCGGCCAAGTGGATGGCCCTGGACGACCACGGCCGAGCGGATCCGACCAGCGCCAGATCGGTATGGCAGCCGGCTGGGGGATGGTCGATACACGATCCAGCGACGTGGCTCCGGAAGGCACCGGACGAAGATCGGAAAGGTACTGCTCTCGAAGATCCGGAGACCCCTGCCCCTGCGCATCCTCGGCAAGATCGCATTCACCACCGTGCCCGCTGCGGCGGTCGCGTTGCTGCCCGCGGCGCCGCGGCCTGCCGAGGCCGCCCCCGTTGTCGAGGTAAGTGAAATCGATGGCGGGTGACATCGCGGGACCTGGCCCGTGATCTCGCCCGGGACCTGGCGCTGGACCTGGCCCGGGATCTCGCCCGGGACCTGGGCCGCGATCACCAACTGGCACCCGACCTCGCCCGGCGAGTGGTCGGAAGGTTGCCGGAAGCCGTCTCGTGACCGCGCCACTGCTGTGGAACATGCTCGTGCCGCCCGGCTGCTCGCTCGCGTTGAGCGCGAGGCGGCCGTAGGCTGGCGGTTGGAGTTTCGGCGTTGATTTCTCGTTCTGGGGCCGTGATGGCCGGTCGTATGACACACAGGCGGGTGGGCAACCTTCCCGCTGAGCGGACGAGTTTCGTTGGGCGCCGGCAGGAAATTGCCGATGTCCGGGAAATGTTGTCCCGCTCCCGGATGGTGACCTTGCACGGAGTCGGGGGTGTCGGCAAGACCCGGCTGGCGCTGCGCGCGGCGGCCCAACTGGGCCGGGCCTACCGGGACGGCGCTTGGCTGGTCGAGTTGGCCGAGGTGCACGAGGACGAACTGGTCGTGCACACCGTCGCCCAGGCGTTGGGCATCCAGGACTGGTCCTCCCGCGGCGTGGAGGCCGTGCTCGCGGATTACGTCCGGGACAAGGACATCCTGATCGTCCTGGACAATTGCGAGCAGGTGCTGGGCGGGTGCGTAAAGGCGTGCACCGTGCTGCTCGACGTCGCCCCCGGGTTGCGCGTTCTGGCCACCAGCCGGCAGCCCCTCGACGTGTACGGCGAGCACGTGCTCGTGGTGTCCACCCTGCCGGTGCCCGAACCATCCGAGGTGGACCGGCTCGCGGGCGCGGAGATGCCCAACTCGGTTCGGCTGTTCGTCGAGCGCGCCTCGGCTGTGGGCTTCCAGTGCGCGCGGGGCCATGCGGTCGCCGTCGCGAAGTTGTGCCGGGAGCTGGACGGGATCCCCTTGGCGATCGAGCTGGCGGCTGCCCGCACGCGGTTCTTCTCGGTGGAAGAGATCCTGTCCCGAATCGGGGACCGCTTCCGGTTGCTCGCCGGCGGCTCCCGCACGTCGGCGCGGCATCAAACGCTGAAGGCGACGATGGACTGGAGCTACGATCTGTGCTCGGAAGAGGAGCGCATGCTCTGGGCACGGATGTCGGTCTTCGCCGGTGGGATGGATCTCAAGGCCGCGGAGGACATCTGCAGCAGTGCCGATCTCACACTGGAGCGGGTTCTGGATCTGACGGCGTCGCTGGTCGACAAGTCGATCCTGATCCGCACGGAGGTGCCCGCCGGCAACGGCACCGCTACCCGCACGCGCTACCAAATGCTGGCGACCGTCCGCGATTACGGACTGAGCTTGCTGGGCGAGAACGAGAAGCAGCAACTCCGCCAACGGCATCGGGACTGGTACCTGGGCCTGGCGGAACGATGCGCTCGCGAATGGTTCGGTCCGGATCAGCTCGAGTGGCGCGCGCGCATCACCGCCGAGCACGACAACGTGAGGGCAGCACTGGAGTTCTGCGCAACGCAGCCCGGGCAGGTGCAGGCGGGGCTGCGCCTGGCGGGAGCGCTGTGGTTCTACTGGACGGCTTGCGGGTTCATCGCGGAGGGGCGGAAGTGGCTCGACCGCCTGCTGGCGCTGGATTCGCGGCCGACCGAAGCCCGGGCGACGGACCTGTGGGTCTGCAGCTGGCTGGCCTCCCACCAGGGAGACCTGGCGTGGGGGCGGGCTACGGCTGAACGGTGCAGTGTCCTTGCCGAAGAACTGCGGGATCAGGGCCTAGCGGCCTTCGGCATGCACTTGAGGGGCGTCGCCGCGATGGCCGAGGGGGACCTGGCGGAGGCCCGCGAGCTGTGCCTGCAGGCGTGGTCGCGGCACCGCACGCACGACACGATGACCAGCCCGATGGTGATGTCGCTGTTCCAAGCGGGGCTGGTGGCGTGCTTGCAGGGCGAGCCGGACCAGGCGACGGCGGATGTCGGGGAAGTCCTGCGGATCACGGCCGAGGTCGGCGAATCGTGGACCCGTTCGTGGGCGCTCGTGGTTCGAGGCCTCGCGTGCTGGATGCGGGACGATCCCAACGCCGCCGTCGCGGATCTGCGGGAGAGCATCGGCTTCAAATCACGCCTCAACGATCTCTTTGGCCTCGGGGTTGCGGTGGAGGTCCTGGCGTGGTCGTACGTTTCCCTGGGCGAACACGCTCAGGCAGCGAGGCTGTTCGGCGTCCTGGAACGCATATGGCCGCTCGTCGGGATTCCGCTGCTGGGTTCGCAGCAGCTGCTCGACTACCGGAAGAAGGCTGAAGGCGAGGCCCGTGCGGCGCTGGGGGAGGGCGCGTTCGGCGAGATCTTCGCGGAAACCGCGATGCTGCCGCTGGAGCAGGGACTCGCGATGGCCATACGGGGCAAGACCCGATCGGCTCCCGCGGCGCGCCCGGAAGCCCGCGGGCAACGGCCGGGCTGGCCGCTGACACGCCGGGAGCTCCAGGTCGCCGAAGCCGTCGCCGAGGGGATGTCGAACAAGGAGATCGCGGCGGAACTGGTGATCAGCCAACGCACCGCGGAGACGCACGTCGAGCACATCCTCACCAAGCTCGACTTCGGCTCGCGCACCCAGATCGCGACCTGGGTGGCGGCGCAACGAAACTCGGAGGGCAGGACCTAGCGGCCGACGCTCGGTCAGGCGGACGCCAGTCCGATCCCGGTGGGCGCGTTCTCCTCGCCACGCATCTGGCGCAGCACGGTCTCATTGTCGAAGTAGATGCGCTCCGCGAGCAGCTTCTCCGGGGCGTCCGCGTGGAAGAGGTAGAACGCGGCAAGCTCGAACAAGACCGGCCGCCCCGCTGGGGGGATACCGCAGTAGTCACCTTGGTGCGTCCCGCTGATCGTCACCTCGCGGACCGAGGAACCGGGCGTGTCGTACTCGGCGTTCACGGTGACCCGGAAATCCGGAACGGCTGTTTCCAGCACCTGGTAGAAGTCCTGAACGCCCTGGAACCCTTCGTACCGCGTGCTCAGCGGCACGACGTCGTAGAAGGCGTGTTCGTCCTGGACGAAAGTGCCGTACACGCGCGGCCAGTCGTGGGAGTTCTCCGCATCGATGTGCTCGGCGATCGTGCGGCGCTGCAATTCGATTCGCTGTCCATCGCTAATCGCCATGTCGGCCCCCCGGGTTGCTCGGCCACGGCGCGACCTCTGTAGCCGAGGCTACCTGCCGGGTACCCGTTTCCGCAGGTGACCGGCCACGCTATGGTGGCTGTGCCCAGCACCGCGAGGCGCGCCCGGTGCAGAGGAGAAAGTCCCGAAATAGGTAGTCGCTACGTAGTACCCCCGTGGTTGCCAGGGCCTCGCCGGGCGAAGCTGTTGCAGTACCGACCGAACTGCAACCCAGGAACCGCCCCGATGTACGCAACCCGAACCACCGCCGCGAAGCCCACCGGGGCTCCGGCGATCCTCGCATTCCGACCGCCCGAGACACGCTCCTCCTCCCACGAACCCCAACGGCCGCACGTGTACCGCAACCTGTTCATGGGCACTTGGATCTGCGACCAGGAGGGCACCCGAGCCAACCCTGGTCCGGACAAGGCCCGGACGGTGCACCGGACGTACCACGATGCGCTTCGCGCCGCGATCGGCGTGGAAGTCCCGCAACATCGACTGAGTGCGTGACCCCGAAGACGGCCGCACGCAGACCCCGACCCCAGGTAGCCCGAGCCATGTTCTTGAACCAGTGCACCGAAGAAGACCTCGACAACCGCGCCCGACGCGCCGAGCACCACATGAACCTCGCCCTCGAAGCACGGCGGTGGAACCTAGCCCAACGCTACCGCTTCGAGATGCTGGCAGTGGCGGCCGAATGCGACCGCCGAGACCGGAAACCCGACTGGCAGTTCTGAGACCAGGGCGCGAGCCGGAGCCGTTCCATCTCGAACAGCCCCTGCTTCCGCGTCGTGCAGGTCGGTCGAAGCCCAGGCCACGACGAGCGGTCGTGCAGAACGGACCTTGGCCCCTGTGAGGGCGTGGCAGTCCGCTGGATGGTTGTGGCGTTCGCGCCCCGGCGGAAACGGCGGTGCCGTCCGCGCCCGAGGATCGAGGACCAGCCATGGCAAGCTCACCGACCGCCCAGACGAAAGCGTCGACACCGGCGTCGAAGAGAGCCAGCGAAACCGGTGCTGCCCCGCACGATGCCGCACGTAGTGCGGGTGAAGGCCCGCTCGCCGTCGATAGGCACGTCGTACGGGTGGAGGTACCGGGAATGGGGACGATCCCGCTTCCCCCGCTGAACGAGCTCGCCTACCTGACCGGGGTAATCGTCCTGGCCAGTACCGGGCTGATGTCGTGGCCGGTGGCGTTGACCATCGGAACGGGCCATCTGCTGGCGCACAACCGGCACATCCAGCTGCTGCGGGCCTTCGGCGAGGCCCTGGAGGAGGCTTAACTTCATCCCCAGCCATCGGCAGGCGCTGTGCTTCGGTGGGGGCCATCGAGCAATCGCGCGAGCGCGGGTGTCAGGAGTTGCGCGGGGCTACCAGGCCTGATTCGTAGGCGAGGACTACGAGTTGGGCGCGGTCGCGGGCGTGGAGCTTGACCATGGCCCGGTTGATGTGGGTTTTCGCGGTCAGCGGGCTGATTACCATGCGGTCGGCGATCTGGTCGTTGGACAGGCCCTGCGCGACCAGGGCGACGGCCTCGCGTTCGCGGTTGGTCAGTTCTTCCAGCCCCGTGCCGGTGACGGTGGTGAGCGGCTGGGTGACGTACCGGTTGATCAGCCGACGGGTGATCGACGGTGCGAGCAGGGCGTCGCCGCGCGCGGCGACGCGCACGGCGTGGAGGAAGTCTTCCGGCTGGATGTCCTTGACGAGGAAGCCGGCCGCGCCGGCGCGCAGCGCGTTGAAGACGTATTCGTCCAAGCCGTAGTTGGTCAGGATGACGACGTGAACCCCGGCCAGGGCCGGGTCCGCGGCGATGCGCCGGGTCGCCTCGATGCCGTCGACGACCGGCATCTGGATGTCGATGAGCGCGATGTCGGGCAGGTGTTCCCGGGCCAGCGCCAGGCCTTCGCTGCCGTCGGCGGCCTCGGCCACCACCTCGATGTCGTCCTCGATGTCGAGGAGCGCGCGGAATCCGCTGCGGATGAGCGGCTGGTCGTCGACCAGCAGGACGCGGATCATGACGTTCGATCCACGGGAAGTTCGGCCTGCACGGAGAAGCCGCCCTCGTCGCGAGGTGCCGCTCGCAGGCGGCCTCCGAGGGCGGTGACTCGTTCGCGCATGCCGAGCAGCCCCACGCCGGGCACCGGTGCGGTGTCCGGCGTGGCCCTGCCGTCGTCGTCGACCCGTATGACCAGGACGTCGGGGCGGTAGTCGATCCGGACCGACGCGGTAGCGGCGGCGGCGTGCCGGCCGATGTTGGTCAGCGACTCCTGAACGATCCGGTAAGCGGTCCGGTCCACCGCGGACGGCAAGTCGTTTCGTGATCCCTCGATCGTCAGCTTCGCGTCCAGGCCGGTCGTGCGGGCCCGTCGCACCAGTTCCGGGACGTGGTCGAGCCCATGCGGCGGGTTCTTGTCGTCGTCGCGCAGCGCCTCCAGGGTCGCTCGCAGTTCCCGGGCCGCCTCACGACCGGCCTCCCGGATCGCCAGCAGGGCCTCCGGTACCTGTTCACCCCGCTTTCGGGCCAGGTGGACGGCGACTTCGGCCTGCACCTTGATGACGGAGATCTGGTGGGTGAGCGAATCGTGCAGTTCCCGCGCGATGTGCAGCCGCTCCTCGTCGGCGCGGCGCCGCGCGGTCTCCTCGCGGGTGCGCTCGGCCTCATCCGCCCGGCGCTCGGCCTGCCGCAGCGCTTCACCCGCCGCGCCGGCGGCGATCAGCCATGCCAGTTGCAGGACGTCCCGGGATTGCGTGAACGCCTCACCCACGGGCCAGTCGTGGGGAGAGGTCAAGATCGCGAGCGGAAGAGCAGCCAGCATGATCACCGAACCCGCCACCGCGACGATGCGGTGTCCCGCCCGCACCGCCGAGTACACCGCGAACAGGTACGCGATGACCGGCACCTCGAAACCGACGGCTTGGTAACCCAACGCGCACAACGCGGTCACGGCCAGCACGGTGACCGGAGCCCGGCGGCGCGCGGCCAGCGACAGACCGCCGGTTACCAACAACGCGTAACCCAGCGGGTCCAGAGCCGTAGGTGGATGTTGTCCGGACAGCCCGGCGACCAGCAGGGCCGCCGCCACGCCGACGGCGATCACCCAGTCCCTGACGCCGATCCGTCCGCCGCTCATGCGTGAACCCTAGCCAGATGTTCGCGCGGGCGACTCCCGCGCACAGATGATCGGCCGCCTACCGCACCCGCGGTAGCTTCGCGGCTCCTGCGGCATCCGCAGCAGCCGGCTACGGCACCGGCGGCAGCACGAAATTGCCTGCGCCCGCACAACGACCGGCGGTGGGTCCAGCGGACATGATCAGCGACGTCCAGTCGTGGGAGAAGGAGCACCTCATGTCCGTCCGTCGCATGCTTGCCACCGCCGCAGCCGCACTGCTCGGAGGTTTCGCGCTTGCCACACCGGCAGCCGCGCATGCCTTGGCCCAGCCGTCCGCCCCCATTGTTTACGGCTGGACCCCCGACCGAGTCTGGGCCACTTCGGCGGCTCTACTGGCGGGGGTTGGCGTGGTCATCGGCGGGCTGGCTCGGGCTCGGTCCGCCGGTCGTATCGGCAACGGCACCGGGAAAAGGGGGGCCATCGTGGCCCTGGTGGCGGGGCTGATCGCCGTGGTCAACGGCGGGCTGGTGGCGGTCACCGCCGACGGCGGTCCCGGCACCGGCAATGGAATCGTCGGGGGCTACCTGGCCCTGGTGCTGGGGCTGGTCGCCATGGTCCTTGGCGGGCTGGCGCGGGCCAGCTCCCGCCGCACCGCTGACCGGTCAAATCCAAGTGTTCAGGCCTGATCGCCGTACCGGTGAGCCAAATGGCGTACATCGCACCGGATGCGATTCAGGCCGCAGCGGGGGTGTGACCGTGGTGCGGAAATCGGGCCCGCACCACGGTCGGTCGTCACCGCGGTAGGTCGTCGCCCTTGTAGGTGACTGCCTTGAAGGCCACCTTCAGCGGGGACCAGCCGTTCTCGGTGGTGTAGGGGCCGCCGTCCGCCCCGTGGTGCCAGTAGCGGAGGCAGTAACCGCCCGCACCGGTCAGCTGCCGGAGGTTGGCGTGGCTGACGTTCGGGTCCGAGCAGTCCGCAACCCCGTCGTCGTTCAGATCTTCGTCGTAACCGTACTTCTGGTGCGCGAAGTAGCCCTTGTCGATGCCGGAGTAGTACGACACGGTTTCGTCTTCCAGCGAGCTGACGAGGCTCCAGTCGACCCCGGCGGCCCACGGATCGTCCAAGCCGCGGTCGTTGCGGCCGGGCGCGGACTCGTGCAGCTTGTCGATGAAACCCGACCCGCCTTCGTCCGTCGGGGTCATCTGGTTCCACTGCCGGGTGCACTTGTCGTCGGGATCCGCATCGGGATTGCGGCACCCGTTGATCAGTCCCTGGTGCGGGGTGCCGAGCGTGACGATGTCCTCCACCGCCACTCTGGGTGGGAAGCCGCTCCAGCCCTCGCGGGTGCCGAGCACCGCGACGCGAGTGATCAGGCCGCCCATCGAGTGCGCGACGATGTCGACCTCCTCACCCTTGCTGGTGTACTCCTCGTAGATGTAGTTGGCGAAGTCCTTGGCGATTTCCTGGATGGGCCGCTCGCGGTCGGCCTGACCGTCGCCGATCACGTCATCGCAGAATGCCCGGTCGCCCTCGTAGTAGCCGATCGTCCGCATCGAGGAACGATCCCGGCCGCCCGCTTCCTGGTAGTACTCGAGGGCTTCGTCCCAGGTCGACCCGTTGCAGTTGGTGGGGGGATCCGGGTTGTAGCCGTGCACCAGCAGCATCGTCTTCTGCTCCGCGGCCGGCTCGATCTCACGACCGTCCAGTTCGGATGCCTGCACCGTCGCCGGTGCGCTGAGGGCGAGCCCCGCGGCAGCGATCGTGGCGACCGCCCCGCGCCATCGTCGGTTGATCATCAAGCACACTCCCGTCGGTCGGGTTTCGACGCGGGTCCCCTCGCAGCACCCCGCGTCCGGCCGACATCGCGAGCCGCTCGCACCGCACAGCGCCAGAGGGCTGGTCGCCCTCGGCATCGACACCCCCGGCCAGCGGACGCCTGATGTCGGTCCCGCCGACACTAGGCAAACCGCCTCGACATTCGTGGGAGAACGCGACGGGTTAGCTCCCCTGGAGCAGTCGGTTGGCCCGCTCGGCGGACATGACGCTGGACGAGCAACCCGCCGTCGGCCAATCTGATCCAGCGCCACGGCTTCGACGGTGTCTACATCTCGGGTGCTGTGCTCGCCGCCGACCTCGGCCTGCCCGACCTCGGCCTGACCACGCTGACCGAGGTCGCCACCCGAGCCGGGCATTCGGTCACCCTGCTGCGGCTGGCAATGCACGCCGCAGACACCGGCTTGGCCACCATCGCCGAGCGCGGCAGCGCGACCTGGTCGACCGGATGCAGCACCGGCGCGATCTCTACGAACTGGTCGACTACGCCGACTACAACGCGTTCGACGCGGCAACATCTTCAACTTCCGGGTCTGAACTCCGGCCGCCCTTCGCGAGGAAGTCCCGGCGCCGCGTTCCGCGCGCCGGGACTCTCAACTCGCGGCAAACTCCGAAATTCCCCCTCCAGCACCCTTTTCCCGGATAAACCCCGAATCATTGATCATTCGGCCATTCCGAATTCCGCAGAGCGGACAATCGCGCCCACCAGCAGCAAAAAAGTCCACAAGGGACTGTCCGGGGTCGTCCGACACCGCCGGCATCTCCATGGTCAACCCGGACAGCAACTCGCTGACCTACAGCGGCTACCCGGTCGATGACCTGGCCACCCGATGATCGTTCGAGGAGGTCGCCCAGCTGCTCTGGCACGGGGAACTGCCCACCGCCGCGGAACTCGCCGGGCAGAACGCGTTCGCGGGCGGCGTCACCATGTGGATGGAGATATATCCGATCGCCCGGTAAACACGCCCGACGCTCCGCACCACGGCAGCCGCACGCGGCGCGACGACCGTGCGAGATCTCTCACATCGGTCGCGCAACTCCGGGCGGTTAGGGTGTGAGCGAATCAGTCGTACCCGGTACACGGGTCAGGGAATCCGGTCGGAATCCGGAGCTGACGCGCAGCGGTAGGGGTGATGGACGGGGCGGCCCACGAGCGGGCCGGACCACTGGGCACGCGCCTGGGAAGGTTCTCCGTCCAGCAGAACCCGAGCCCGAAGACCTGCTGGTTCCCGGTCGGCGCAGGTCCAGTGCGCCAACCGGTCGGCGAATTGGCGGCTCCGCGTACGAGCCAGAGCTAAGGATGCGGACGATGCTGTTCCCCGCGCGGTTTCGCGCGTCTCGGCCAGGGCACCAGACCCTGTTCGCAGGCGTGCTGGCCATTGCCCTCTGCGGCTGTTCGGCGCCCCCGGCCGACGAGCGCGCCGGTGGCGAACCCGTCTCGATGCGCAACTGCGGTCAGGACGTCGTCGTCGAAGCGCCGCCGCAACGCGCTGTCAGCCTCAACCAGAGCACGACCGAGATCATGCTCTCCCTGGGGTTGCAGGACCGGATGGTCGGCACCGCGACCTGGACCGACCCAGTCGCACCGCACCTCGCCGCCGCGAACGAGCAGGTGCCCCGGCTGGCGGAGAACGCCCCCTCGTTCGAGAGCGTGCTCGCGACTGAGCCGGACATCGTCCTCGGCGCCTACCAAGCGGTCTTCACCGACTCGATGGTCGCCTCCCGCGAACGCTTCGAAGAGCTGGGCGTACCGACCTACCTCTCGCCCGGCAACTGCCTCCCGGAGGAAGCGCCGCTGGGCGTACCGACCGAACTGGCGGACATCTACCGCGAGGTCCAGGAGATCGCCACGATCTTCGGGGTGCAGGACCGCGGTGCGGCGCTGGTCGCCGACATGTTCGCACGGGTCGCTGCTGCGCACGCGCGTGTCGCGGATCTGCCCTCCCGGCAAGAGCAATCGGTGCTGTTCTGGTTCGCGCGAACCGAAGCGCCTTACGTGGCAGGTAGAACCGGATCCCCGGGGATCATGACGCGCGCGCTGGGAGTGCGCAACGCCTACGACGACGTCGCGTCGATGTGGCCGCAGGTCGGTTGGGAGGACGTACTCAGCCGCAACCCGACGCTGCTCGTGCTGGGCGACCTCACCCGGGAGCAGGAAGGTGACAGCCTCCAGTCCAAGATCGATTTTCTGCGAACCGATCCCGCAGTGTCCCAATTGGACGTCGTGCGCGGCGAGAACTGGATCCCCATGTCCGGCACCGCGTTGAACACCAGCATGCGAACCGTGGACGGGATCGAGGCGCTCGCCGACAAGCTCGTCGCCGTGGAGCGGTAGTGGTGCGTCAGGTCCGCGCCGCCTGGCTGGTCGGCGGCGCACTGCCGGTGCTCGTGGTGTCGATCGCCTTCGTGATCACCATCGGGCCGGCCGACATCTCGGTCGCAGAGGTCGCCGAAGTGGTCCGCGCCAAACTGGGACTGGGCACCACCGGCGTTTCCCGGATCACGCAGGGAATCGTGTGGGAGTTGCGCCTGCCGCGGGCGCTGCTGGCCGCGATCTGCGGCGTGGGGCTGGGCGTGTGCGGGGCGGTCCTGCAGTCGATGTTGCGGAATCCGCTGGCGGATCCCTTCCTGCTGGGGATTTCGGCGGGAGCGTCCACCGGCGCGGTGGCGATCGCGGTGCTCGGGGTCGGTGCCGGGACGATCGGGCTGGCTGCCGGGGCGTTCGGCGGTGCCATGGTCGCGTTCGCGCTCGTGATGGTGCTGTCGGCGTTGGCAGGCGGCGGGACCAGCCGGGTGATCCTCGCCGGTGTCGCCGGCAGCCAGCTGTTCTCGGCGCTGACCTCCTACATCGTGATCACCTCCGCCGACGCCCAGCAGACCCAGGGCGTGCTGTTCTGGCTCCTCGGTTCGCTCGCCGGAGCACGGTGGGACGACGTCGCGCTGGCTGGCATCGTTTGCGCGCTGGGGCTGTTGCTCTGCCAGTCGCAGGCCGGTTCGCTCGACGCGTTCGCCTTCGGTCGCGATTCCGCCGCTTCCCTGGGCATCTCGGTGGCGCGAGTTCGCGGGCTGCTGCTGGTGGGAACCGCGCTGCTGACCGCGACGCTGGTGGCCACCTCGGGTGCTATCGGTTTCGTCGGGCTCGTGCTCCCGCAAGCCGCCCGGTTCCTGGTGGGTACCCGGCACCGCGCCCTGCTGCCGACCACCGCAGTGCTCGGCGCGGTCCTGCTGGTCTGGGTCGATGCACTGGCCGGAACCGTGGCCGCGCCGCAGGAAGTGCCCGTCGGTGTCGTCACGGCGCTGGTCGGAGTGCCCGCCTTCGCGTTCCTGTTGATCCGGAAGAGAGGCATGCCATGAGCCTGCGCGCCCTGGACGTGTCGTGGTCACGCGGTGGCGCGGCCATCGTGAACGGGATACGCGTTGAGGTCGAACCCGGCTCGACCCTCGGATTGCTGGGCCCCAACGGATCTGGGAAGTCCTCGCTGCTGCGGCTGCTCGCCGGTCTGCGCCAACCGTCCTCGGGGAGGGTCCTCGTCGACGGCGTGGTCATCACGGGCATCGGCCGCCGCGCCCTCGCCCGCCGGATCGCCCTGGTCGAGCAGGAATCCACCACCGAGCTCGACATCACTGTCACCGAAGTGGTTTCCCTCGGTCGCACGCCGCACCGCAGTTCGTGGGGCACCGCACGGGACACCGACGCGGAGGCAGTGCGTCGGGCACTCGTGCACGCTGACCTCGAAGCGCTGGCCGACCGGCGTTGGCACACCCTTTCCGGCGGCGAACGCCAACGCGTCCAGATCGCCCGCGCGCTCGCGCAGCAGCCAACGGAACTGCTGTTGGACGAGCCGACCAACCACCTCGACATCGCCCACCAGTTCGCGCTCCTGGAATTGGTCCGCCGACTGCCGGTGACAGCGGTAGTGGCGCTGCACGACCTGAACCTGGCCGCAACCTTCTGCGACGGGCTGGTCGTCCTCCAGCGCGGTGCGGTCGTAGCGGCGGGCAGCCCCGCCGAAGTCCTCACCGAGGACCTGGTCCGAACGGTCTACGGCGTGGAATGCGCCATCACCAAGCCGAATCCGGAAGGCCCACCGCACATCCGATTCACCGGCACGGTCACACACGCGTGATCCCGCTGGCCCCCGGAAGCCGTCGCCACGGACGAGAGCGACAGCTACCGCCGCCACGGCGAAGGTCCGGGGAGCGTGAACTGTCCGCAAACAGCCGCACGTAATCGGGTCGCACGGGTACAACCACGTCGCGGCCGACAGCTCCGGGTGCCAGGAACGCGCAGGTCACTCGGTCCCAGCGGGCCGCTGTGATCCGAACTCCCCACCCCCGAGCGGGTGCTGGCAGTCGGTAACAACGGCGCGCTCTCGTATTGGGCGCGGCAGCGGCGATTGCGAAGTAGTCGGAACATGGTGATCGCCCATGCGATGAGGACGATGACGCCTGCGCCACCGAGGATCGTCAGCAGCAGCCGGTCCGAGGAGCCGTTGGCAGGGTAGACGCCGCGGGGGTGGCCCGTGTCGACAGTGGCGATTCTGTCGCCGGGCCCTGTTACGTCGCCCTTCGCGACGAGCGCGACGTTGTCGCGGACGTACGAACCGTCGTTGGAAACGAAGTCGCCGTAGTAGGCGGGGCGGGAACGCCCCTCCAAACGCGTGACGGTGAAGACGCCGTAGGTGCCCGACCCGAACTTTGCGGTGTACGCAGGCCGCACGTCCTGCAGGGCCGCGATGATGACCGCAATGTGTGCTGGATCGGGTCGCTACGACCGGTGGCCTGCTAGGGAAGCCATTTCAGGCGCCGTGATTCATCAGCCATGCGGCTTCTCGCGTGTGGCCCCATGGTGGGGGGCGGTGCGGGGTGAGGGGGTGGCGCGAGGAAAGCTTCGGCTGATCGCTGCGCCGTTCACCGTGGCCGCGCCGTCGGGAGCGCGTATTCGCGATCGTCTCCGGGTGTCGGCTGTTGATGAGAAGGTGCTGACTCCGGTAGGACAGCACCTTGGTTCTCTCGCCCGATCCGACCTGGCTGAACGGTCTGTATCGGCGATGTGGCGGCGATGTGGCGGCGAAGCACACCCAACGGGCACGACGCAGGAGGAATCTCACCGCCCGGTGTTCGTCACGGTGGGCTGGTGCGATCACCCGGGCATCCGAGGCCCAGTACCGGTTGTCCCTGCGGTGCCTGGGCGCTCCAGAAAACCAGTCTCACCAGGGCAATCCGCGCTATCGAACAACGCCTGGCCGTGCCGTGCGGGAAGCGGCGGGGGCGTGTTCGCGGCTATGCGGATCGCGACGAGCGTTTCGGCAAGCTTCCGCCACGCGAAGGTGGCCATCGGCAGACGTGTGAGTACGCGGTTTCCAACACCATCGCCGCCAGTTCTGCGTCCGATCCTGTACCGCGCCCCATATTCCCGCTGACTCGGCAATCGAGGTTCCCGGCCAGCCGGTGCTGCCGACCGGGATCACCGCATGCCCGACGAACCCGCCGCCGATGCCAGGTCGGTGCCGGCGTTGGAGCGCCGCCGCCTGGAATCGGTGGCGCACCAGCCGCGGGCGGAGTCACTCATACCGAACCGGACCCGGCCAGCTGAGGCGTTGGGCTCACCGACACTGCTGCCTCAGCGCGGCCAGCGGTGTGCTGATTAGGAGAGCTGCTGCGGGAGACCCCGGAAACTGCACTACACCCAGACCCCGCAGGCACGCTGTGATGATCTTCCTGTCCGGTCAGGGACGATACCGCGCACGCTCAACAGGAATGGCTGGTCGACCTCACCCCGGCAATCTGTCACCCGACTAGTCGTGTCGCAGGACACATTCTGTAGCCCGCTACGCGCGGGCAAGGGTTTGGGCGGCAGACTGACGCGGCACTCGATGTCTGGGGAGGGGAGCCAGATGAACTACGGCAGGCGTGGGCCGAACGATTGGGAACCCGAGTACGACCGACCCATTGTCGGAGTTCGAGGAGAAGGACCCCTTACCTCAGGGCTGAGGCAAAGTCGTGTGCCGGGTGGTTTGACCTGTTGTTTTGGGATGTGCGTGGTGAAGGTTGGGGGGGTTGGAGCAGGCACGGCGGGACCGTTGATCATGAAGGTTCCTACGCCATCGTGATCTTCGGAGCCTTGCCGTGCCTGCTGTGTCATCGTCTCCCATTGCTGCGTTGTCTCGTCAACTGGCCCCGTTGGGCGGGGTGGCGTCACAGGCGCGGGGTGAGTTACTCGGGGTACTGGAGTCGGTGCCGGACCCACGCAAGAAACGAGGTGTACGGCATCGGTTCGCGGCGATCCTGTTCGTGTCGGTGTGCGCGGTGGTTTCCGGTGCACGCTCCTTCGCCGCGATCGCCGAATGGGCCGCCGACGCCGTCGACGACACCCTGTCTGAGATGGGGATCGGCGCGCCGAACGCCTCGACGATCCGGCGTGCGCTGTCGGCGTTCACCGGCGACGGGTTCGATACCGCGATCAGCAGGTTCCTCGCCGGCCGCCTGGCCGCTGCGGCCAGAGCCGGCACGGCCGGGGTCAAGACGGGTCTGCGGGTGCGGCGTCGCGCGATCGCGGTCGATGGCAAGGCGCTGCGAGGCTCACGGGTCGGCGACGGCCGGGCGCGAATGCTCATGGCATGCCTGGACCACGCCGCGGGAGTGACGCTCAGCCAAGTCGAGATCAGCGAGAAGACCAACGAAATCCCCATGTTCTCAACACTTCTCGACAAGATCGACGATCTCGCCTGTGTCGTGGTCACCGCCGATGCCCTGCATGCCCAGCGTGAGCACGCCGAGTACCTCCACCGCCGGGACGCCCGTTACGTCCTCACCGTCAAGGGAAATCAGCAGAGTCTGCGCCGGCAGCTGGCGGGCCAGCCATGCAAGGACGTCCCGGTCTGACACCGCGAGACCGACAACAGCCATGGCCGCACGGTCACCCGCAGCTACAAGATCATCACCATCGAAACCGGGATCTGCTTCCCGCACGCCGCAGCCATCCAGATCACTCGCACCCGCAAACGCAAGCGCGACTCCAAGCGCGCCACACGTGAGACCGTCTACGCGATCACCTCACTGACCGCCGAGCAAGCCCAACCCGCCGAACTGGCCCGCTACATCCGCGGGCACTGGCACGTAGAGAACAACACGTAGAGAACAAGCTGCACTGGGTCCGCGACGTCACGATGGGCGAGGACGCCTCACGAATCTCCACCGGTGGAGGCCCCAGCATCATGGCCGGCATCCGCAACCTCGCAATCAGCCTGCTCCGCCTGGCCGGTCACACCAACATCGCAAAAGCACTACGCCACCACGCACGAAAACCACAACGAGCCATCACACTGATCCTGACCAGCTAAAACCCGACTTTGCCTCACCCCTGGGTCTCATGGACTGGCGGGCTCTCGTATTCGCCGGCTAACTCATAGCCCCTCCTTAACGAGCAATCCGGCGGGCGACGTCTCTCTATGCTCGGATGTCGCAGGCGATAGGTAAATAGATCTAGCGGCCTAGAAAGTGTTCAGCGAGCAGCATTAGCCAACATCCACCCGCCGGTCGGTCCTCCCTGGTCCAGCGCATCTCGTCGGCCTGGTGCACTGCGACTTCGCGGGCCAGGTCGGCGTCGGATCGGTCATCGAGATCAACGCCGCTCGGTGAAGCCGTCGAGTCGGCTTGGCCGGTCAGCGTCTAGCTCATGGCGACCGCTGGGTTAGCGCGTTCTCGGTTCTGACGAGGATCTGGCCTGCTTGAGCTCAGATGACGCTGACCTCCCGAGCTCCGACGCGATGCGGCCGAACAACTCGAACGATTGGGCGTAGAGCAGCGCCAGGATCGCAGCGACTCGGACCGGGAGGTCCAGGTAGCCGAAGACCTCGATCGACACCCAGCCAATGGTCCGGAGGAAAAGGGGAGCCAGCTAGGCCCCAGAGCTATTTCAGGCTCATCGAGCGAGTCCGCCTGCCAGCAGGCCGAGCTCCCGGCGTGGAATATCGGACAGTTGCAGGCATATGCACTGCAGGTGCAGGTCAATGCCCAGTGCCACCGAAGGAACGGGAATCATGCGTTGCATTTGGCTCATCGGGTCCCTGCCGCCTTGCCCTGGGTTCCATCGAGCTGCACTTCGACCTGGATCTTCAGGTCGGATGGACTGCGATCTGGTGTGATTGCTGCGAGTGCCCCCGGTGCGACTCGAACAGCATCCACACGAAACCGCACCCGCCGTGAACTGCTGGTTTCCGCCACCGTTGACGTCGTACGCAACCGTCGTCGTTCGGGCGGTGATTCCCGGTGAGCCCGAACGGGCTTGTCGAGGTTCTGTTCTTGTCGGCTGATCGTCGACTGGTTCCCAGGTGCACGTGTGCGTCGCGCAGTGTGCGGAGTCGGTGTCTGGCCGTCTTGCGCCAGGATCACTATGCGCTCCGCTGACTGTGCCTCTGGGGCAGGCTCGACGCGTCGTCGGGCGGCTGCGCACTTCGAAGTCCACTGATCAGCTCCCGAACACATGAGCTTCTGCCCTGGGTCTCTGGCAACCTATTTGGCGTCCCGCGAACCGGGAATATCTTGAGATTGCGTCACGATCGGCGTCGTCGTAGTGCTCTGACGATGCTCGTCGCAGGCCTATTCGATGGGTGAAGACACCAACGAGCTACGGCATGGTTACTATCTGTGCCTTGAGCTTGGTAAGCGGCGGTGCCGGATCGAGGTCTTGGGGAGAAGCCGGGGGGCAATATGCGGGACGGCCGATGGGTAACGGTCACGGAGTCCGAGTTCCAGCATGAACGGCGGGGTCTGGAAGCGATCCGCGAGAGACTGCCCGACAGTGAGCCGTGGCGGGCGTGGTCGAACTTCACCTTCACCGCGAACAGCGGCCATGTCCGTGAGGTGGACCTGCTGGTCGTCGCACCGGGCGGTGTGTATCTGATTGAGCTCAAGGACTGGCACGGGTCAGTCGAATCCCGAAACGGCAGTTGGTTACAGACCAAGCCCAGCGGCAGCCAAGTCCCTCACAGTAATCCACTGCACCTCGCTAACAAGAAGGCGAGAGAGCTCGGCGGGCTGCTTAGGCTGCACACCCCTGCCGGAACTCCACCGCCGTGGGTATCGGAAGCCGTCTGCTTCACCGACGCCTCTCTTCAGCTGCGGCTACCCGCCAACGATCTACACGGTGTATATACCGTTGACGAGCTGGTTGCCATGCTTAAGCAGCCACCGCGCGACGATCGGCGTCGCTTCGACGCCCCACGCTCCCGCCAGCTCAAGGCTTCTCTTAAGGCGATCCGGATCGAGCGCAGTGACGCCGCGTACAAAGTTGGGCCGTACCTGCTCGATAGCAAAGCGTTTGACTCGGGCCCGAGCTGGTCCGACTACTTGGCCCGGCACACAGAACTGCCGGGCGTCTACCGAGTACGCGTCTTCTTGCCTGAGCGCGGTTCGGAGGAAGGTTTGCGGGCGTCTGTAGAGCGTGCTGCGCGGCGTGAAGCGACGGTGCTGCAACGATTCCGGCACCCCGGTGTCGCGCCGCTGAAGTTGTACGATCCGTCCGGACATCCGTCCGGCCCAGCGCTGATTTTCGACCACCATCCGCGGACACTGCGGCTGGACGAGTACTTGGCGCAGTTCGGTGAAAAGCTCGACATCCTAAGCCGCATGGCGTTGGCTCGTCAGCTTGCTGAGACCGTGCGCAGTGCGCACAGCGTTCGCATCTATCACCGCGCCCTGTGCGCCCACGCGATCCACGTCATTCCGCGCGTCCAGAAGCGCGCTACGAGGACGGATGCAGAAGAAGCCGGTTGGCTCGCGCCGCATCTCCAGATCGCCGACTGGCAGGTGGCCGAGCAACAGGGGCGTGAGCACGGGCATGCCGACCGTTTCATGCCGACATCTCTCTCGAATGCCAGCGCGCATCTAGTCGAGGGTGCCGATCCCTATCTCGCCCCCGAGTTGACTGCGTCGAACGCCGATCCCGTTGCCCTAGATGTGTACGGACTCGGCATGCTCACTTACCTGCTGACCACTGGGAAGGCTCCGGGCGCAATCCAGGCCGAACTATCCACGCGTCTTGAAGCCGGGCAAGGCCTCCGCCCCAGCGCTGTGGTGGATGGCCTGTCCCAGGACATCGACGAGCTGGTGCAGGCTGCCACCGCCTACCGGCCAAAACAACGACTGGGCACGGTCGATGAGTTCCTGGAGATGCTGGAACTTGTCGAAGATGACCTAACCACCCCCCCGCGGAGGAAGAATCACCTAACGAACCTGTATTTGAAAAGGACCCACTAGTGTCCTGCACCGGAAATTCATGGTCGAAATGGCTATACTGCGGGAATGGCGAGGACTGGGCGGCCGAAGGCTGAGTTGGTGCTGACCGACGATGAGCGTTCGACGTTGCAGCGTTGGGCTCGGCGGGCGAAGAGTTCGCAGGCTTTGGCGTTGCGGTGTCGGATTGTGCTGGCATGCGCCGATGGTTTGTCCAATGTGGATGTCGCCGAGAAGTTGCGGGTGTCGCGGCCGACGGTGGGCAAGTGGCGGTCGCGGTTTGTCCAGCGACGACTGAAGGGGTTGGTCGACGAGGATCGCCCAGGCGCGCCGCGGAAGATCACCGACGAACAGGTGGAGAAGGTGGTCGTCTCGACGTTGGAAGAGAAACCGAACAACGCGACGCATTGGTCGCGTACATCGATGGCGAAGCGTTCCGGGCTGAGTAAATCGACCGTGGGACGGATCTGGAAAGCGTTCAACCTTAAACCCCACTTGGCCGACACATTCAAGCTCTCTACCGATCCGCAGTTCATCGAGAAGGTCCGTAACGTCGTCGGCCTGTATATGAACCCGCCCGAGAACGCAGTGGTTCTGTGCACCGATGAGAAATCCCAGGTGCAAGCGCTGGAGAGGTCCCAGCCGGTGTTGCCGATGATGCCCGGCATGCCCGAGCGGCGCACCCACGACTACGTCCGTCACGGCGTCACCAGCCTGTTCGCCGCCTTCGACATCGCCACCGGCAAGGTCATCTCCTCGCTGCACCGCCGGCACCGCTCGGTCGAGTTCCGCAAATTTCTCACCAAGATCGACAAAACCGTACCGGCGGAGTTAGGCGTCCATGTCATTTGTGACAACTACGCCACCCACAAAACCGAGATCATCCAGAAATGGCTAGCGAAGCATCCCCGATTCCAAATCCACTTCATCCCGACCGGATCGTCCTGGATCAACCAGGTCGAACGCTGGTTCGGCGAATTGACCACCAAACTCCTGCAACGCGGCGTGCACACCAGCGTCCAGGCACTCGAGGCCGATATCCGCAACTGGATCGACGAGTGGAACAACGATCCCCGGCCGTTCATCTGGACGAAGAGCGCTGACGAGATCTTGGAGTCACTCCGATCATATTGTCAACGAATCTCCGGCGCAGGACACTAGACGCTGTCGCGGGTGATGTCGTCGATCGCCGCTGGGAGGTCCGGCGGCGACTGGGGACTGGATCCACCAGCCGCGCGTTCCTGGCCCGGGATTTGGCCGCTGGCCCGGCAGCGCCCAGGTCGAAGACGTTTGTCGTGCTCAAGGTGGCACTTTCCGACAAGCGCGGCGAGGTGCTGGCACGCGAGGCCGAGGTTATTGGGGGGCTGCGCCCGGACTCCCGGATCATTAAACTGGTCGAGTCTGCGCCGCAGCAAATCGGCGGTCGCACGGTCCTGGTCATTGAGTACGTCGGCGACGAGCGCGACGACGACATGACCGCCGAAAACGACAGTGCAGCCGGAAAGCGTCGCCGACGACGCGAGGAGACCGTTGCCCGTGAGCTTCGCGACAACGGTCGGCTCACCGTCGACCAGTTGGAGTCATATGGCGACTATCTCTTCGGAGCGGCGGACTTTCTGGAGGGAGAGGGCATCTGGCACCGCGATGTCAAGCCGGACAACATCGCGATCCGAGTCCGCCCCAATCGTACGAAAGAACTCGTACTGATCGACTTCTCGCTGGCCGGCTACCCGGCCCAGGAGTACCAGGTCGGAACTGAAGGCTACCTGGATCCGTTCCTCGGCACGCTGACGCGATCGAATTACGACGCCCATGCCGAGCGATACGCCCTCGCTGTCACCCTGCACGAGATGGCGTCGTGCGAGCTACCAGTGTGGGGCGAAGGCAAGGTGTCAGCCCAGCAAACCGATGCCGCCGAAGAGCCGTACCCGACGATCGCCGCCGAAGCGTTCGACCCAGCGGTTCGGGATGGGCTGGTCGCGTTCTTTCGCAAGGCGCTGCACCGGGATATCCGCGAGAGGTTCCCCGAGCTCAAGCCGATGCGGGATGCGTGGAAGAAGATCTTCCTGGACATGGCGGAGGCAGTGCCCTCTACCAACCGCTCGCGGCATTCCGAGCCTTCGCCGGATTCACTGACATTAACCGGCATTCCCGCGATCCACGGAGTTGACGAGGCGGAGCCAGCATCCGCCAAGCAACAGCGCGATCTGCTGGCCGAGAAGGTCATTCGGGACACTGCGATTGAGCTGTCCGGACTCAGCCCGGCCGCGATCTCGTTCGTGTACGGGCTGGGCGTCAATTCCGTCGGCGAGCTGTTGGACCTGAGTGAACGGCAGTTACTCAACGCCCCTGGCGTGGGTGGCAAGACTCTCCGCGAGGTGCAGGACCGCGTTAAGCAATGGCGGAAAAAGTTCGCCGAACTGCCGACCGCACCCCTGAGCGCGGCGGGTCGGAAGGAAGCGAAGGAGGAGCTGTCGGCCACCGAGGCCGCGCTCGCCGATCCGCGGACGCGCACGCTGGATGGATGGGCGCTGCGTGCGGTAAGCCTGGACACGCTGGCCACGGTCTTTGTCCCGGAGTCGAAAAAAAACGGTAGCAATGCGAACGAAGTCGAGATGGTGCGGCTGCTGCTGCGGCTGCCCGACGAGCACGGCCATCTCCCCGAAATCGGTGTCTGGCCCAGGCAGAAGGATGTCGCCGAGGCACTCGGCCTGAGTGCGGGCCGTATCCCGCAGATGCTCAAAACCCAGCGCAAGCGTTGGAAACGCCTTCCCACTGTGCAGGCGTTGCGCGCCGAGATCCTGGAGCTGTTGAGAGGCTTGGGAAGGGTCGCATCCGCTGCGGAAATTGCCGATGTGCTCACAGTGCGGCATGGAACTCGGTTGCAGAATCGCGAGCAGCGTCGTGCGCTTGCCCTTGCCGCGGTCCGAGTGGTAGTCGAGACCGAGCAACTAGAGCCGGAAAGCAAGGAATTCCACCATGCAGCCAACCGCGACGCGGTCGACCAAGGCATGGGCGCCGGCTTGCTGGCTCTTGAGGTCGGTCCGGACGACGCTCCGGACGCCCCTTTCGGTCCGGGACTGCTGGACTATGCTCAGCGTCTTGGCCAGGTCGCCGATCGGCTGGCCCAATCTGAAACTCTGCCTACATCGACGACGGTGCTCAACGAGTTGGGTGCTGTCACCCCACCAAACGGCGTGCTCGCCTGGGATGAGCGACGCCTGGTCGAGCTCGCGGCAGCGGCCTCCCGCAACGCCGCAGCTACACCGCGCCTGGAAATCTACCCACGCGACCTGTCACTGGTAAGAGCGCTGCGCCTCACGCAGGCCGGATTGGTGCGTTTGGTGCCAAACCTGTCAGAGGAGCGCCAGCCTGGTTTGGGAGTGGAAGAGATCCATGAGCGGATCCATACTCGCTTCCCGGAGATTCTCGACGACAAGGGTGATCGTGCGCTGCCCATCGGCGGCCAGTTGACGAAGGCCCTGCGGGACGCTGGCTTTGATCTGGTGCTGAGCACGCGGGAAGACACCAGGACCCAGCGGTATCTCCCCCGCCGCAGCCATGTTGAGTCCAGTTACCTGGGCTCAACGTCGATGGGGGGGACGTTCGTCGTCCGCGCCACGCGTTACGACGACGACCCGGACCTGGCCAGCACCATCCGCACCAGCGAGCGTCTTATGGCCGCCGCTCGCGGCGATGGTTTTCGCGTTCTTACGGTGCGGACTGGGCTGTGCCGAAGTGCCGTTCGCACGCTGAGTGCGGAGGACGGCCAGTTCGGCGCATCCGTGGTTTCGGTGGCCAGGCTGTTCTTGGCCGCGCTGCATGAGCAGGTCGATCCGCGGCCCAAACCGACTTGGGAGACCATCCTCCAGGCGGATGCCGCTGAACCCGGCTCGCGAGACGCGATGAAGTTCGCCGAGTACGCGCGGACCGCATGGGGCCTTGTCGAGCCCCGAATCAACGAAGAACTTGCGTCCGGAACAGGCCCTCTGCTGCTGGTCGACGCCGGGGCCTTCGCTCGCTACAACGCCATGGGCGTCTTGAGTCGGCTCACTGAACGGGCTCGGCACGGTGAGCGGGCGCTGTGGCTGCTCTGTCCTCAGCCTGACGCGGCCCGAGCTCCGAAGCTCGGCACGACCGCCGTGCCGTATCAGTCGGGGCTGGCGGAGTGGATCGAACTCCTTGACGCGTGGGTCACCTCGACCTCGTGGCGCGGACATGCACCAACGGATGCGGCGATGAAGGGGAGTAGGGCGTGATCAACCGCAAGGTACTGCGGGAGGACCTGAAGCGACAGGTGAAGGCAGTCGAAAGCGACCTCGAAAAGCAGGTGCGGGCGCTGCGCGACGTCGACGACCGCTTGAAGGGCGAACACGCCCAAGCTTTCAAGTTGGGGAGAACGGCAGCCACCTGGAACTCCTGGTTGGAAGAGCGCATCACCCAGGTTTCGGCGGCGTGGGTGCTGGGATCGGTGTTTGTTCGCTTCTGCGAGGACAACCTGCTGATCCCGGAGCCCTACATCACAGGACCGACCGCCGACCGGCGCGACCTGGCCCTGGAGCGGTACGCGGCGTACGTGCACGAGGACGCCGACCCGACGTATCGAGGCTGGTTGGATCGCGCTTTCACGGAGATCGGAACAGGCCAGGCGGGTAAGCTCCTGTTCAACCCCGATCACAATCCGCTCTACCAGATTCCGCTTTCGCATGATGGCGCGCGCGACCTGATCGAATTCTGGCGCAACCGCGACGAATCAGGCAATCTTGCCCACGACTTCACGGACCCATTGAGCGACGACGGGACTTCAGGCTGGGACACGCGGTTCCTGGGCGATCTTTACGAGGACCTATCGGAGGATGTCCGGACGAACTACGCTTTGTTTCAAACACCAGAGTTCGTGGAGGAGTTCATTCTCGACCGGACGATGGACCCAGTCATACGGGAACTGGGGGCGCACTTCGGCGAACTTAAGATGATCGACCCCACTTGTGGCTCTGGCCACTTCGTGCTCGGCGCGTTTCGGCGTATGGAACGGCAGTGGTCGAAAAACCAACCGCACGTCGATGTGCATGAGCGGGTTCGGGCCGCCCTGGACTCGATACACGGTGTTGACATCAACCCTTTCGCTGTGGCCATTGCAAGGTTCCGGCTGTTGGTCGCGGCAATGGCGACTGCCAACATATCAACTTTGGATGAAGCAAGCCGGTACGACTGGCCGATTCATCTGGCAGTCGGAGACTCACTCATCAAGTCCCGGCAGCTCGAACTGACGCTGGAAGGCGAAAAGAACGACGATCAACTCGCGAAATTTTCTTACGCCACAGAGGATGTCCACGAATACTCGCGAATTCTGGATCAAGGGCGTTATCACGTCGTAGTTGGGAATCCGCCCTACATCACGGTCAAGGACAAGAATCTCAACAAACTATACAGGGATCTTTACCCGTCCTGTACTGGGAAGTATGCGCTGTCGGTGCCATTCGCCGAACGCTTTTTCCAGCTTGCGAAAGCAGGAGACGAAAACGGTCGCGGCTTCGGAATGGTCGGCCAAATTACCGCGAACTCTTTCATGAAGCGCGGTTTTGGAGCTAAGCTGATCGAGGAGTTCTTCGCGCACAAGGTCGAACTGACTGAGGTCATCGACACATCCGGGGCTTACATCCCCGGTCATGGCACTCCCACAGTGATCCTTGTTGGACGACGCCGGGGTGGCCCAGGTCGCTCAGGCACGATCCGCACGGTACGAAGTATCCAAGGAGAGCCGACCGTGCCGGATAGGGGTGAGGTTGGCCAGGTTTGGCAGGCGATCCTAAGGCAAATCGATCAACCTGGTTCAGTTAGCTTGTGGGTATCAGTGGATGACCTGGATCGTAAGCGATACTTTGACAGGCAGCCGTGGATTCTAGTTGATGGCGGCTTGGAGATGGTAGAGCAAATCGAGACAAACAAGGTAAATACCCTAAGAAGGGTGCTGGGTAGGGACATTGGTTTTGCTAGTTTTCCAGGTCAGGACGATGCCTTTGTCAGTCGTCCGGAGGCACTCCAGCGCCAGCATATAGCGGATGAAATTATCAAGCCGCTCATCATTGGTGAAGTCGTTCGTGACTGGGACACTCATTGCGTCGAAAGTGCTCTCGCGCCGTATTCCCCGGATCTCTTGCCGCTGCCTTATGACGATTCGGAACCTTGGGCACGTCTGCTGTGGATAGTGCGAAGTCATCTTCGATCTACGAAAGGATTCGACGGTAAGACCCAGCACGATCTTGGTAAGCCATGGTGGGCCTGGTACCGATGGGTTCCGGAACGGTACCGCATTCCGTTGTCGATCACGTTCGCGTTCGTGTCCACGCACAACCACTTCGTGCTCGACAGGGGCGGAAAAGTGTTCAAGCAGACGGCTCCAGTGATCAAGCTGCCTTCGGGTGCATCGGAAGAAGAACACCTGAATCTTCTTGGCCTACTGAACAGTTCCACTGCGTGTTTCTGGCTGAAAATGATGGCTCACAATAAGGGTAGCACGGTAGATTCACGAGGTGCGCGACAGACCACGATTCCGTTCGAAGATTTTTACGAGTTTGCCAGCACCAAAGTCGGTCAATTCCCTCTGAGGCGCACTTATCCTACCGCCCTCGCTACTTCTCTCGATAGGCTGGCGCAGGAGCTCGCCGTTACCAGCCCAACTGTGCTGACCAGTGTCGATAAGCCTGTTCCCACTGCAGCAGCCTTGCGGGACGCTCGGGCCAACTGGGAGTCGACCCGTGCCCGGATGATTGCGCTGCAAGAGGAACTGGACTGGCAGGTGTACTCGATCTACAACCTGCATGGCGAAGATCTGCGTGCGCCCGAAGGCGATGTCCCGGAACTTGTTCCCGGTGAGCGGGCCTTTGAGATCGTCCTGGCCCGGCGGGCCCGGCGGGGCAATGCATCCGACGAGTGGTTCAAGCGGCACGACGCCACCCCGATCACCACTCTGCCCGAGCACTGGCCCGATGCCTACAAGGCCGTAGTCCAAAAGCGTATCGACGCCATAGAAAGTTCTCGGGCGATCGACATGATTGAGCGGCCGGAGTACAAGCGCCGGTGGGCAACCGAGGGCTGGGACGTGATGCAAGATCGCGCTCTGCGTTCCACGCTGTTGGATCGGATCGAGAACCGGGACATTTGGTATCAGGACGACCACCCAACTCTGCTCACCCGAGCACAACTCACCGACGCTCTGTCACGCGACGAGGTTTTTGTTTCCGTTGGGGCCATTTATGCACCTTATCGGGATCTTCCGGCCATCGTTACTGCTCTACTCGCCGACGAGCACGTGCCGTTTCTCGCTGCTCTAAGATACAAACCTGACGGGCTGAAGAAGCGCGCCGACTGGGAACACGTGTGGGTCCTACAGCGAGAGGAGGACGCCATTCGGAAGGAAGACCCGGTTGAGGAGGAGCGCGCCAAGCGCAAGTTCCAGAAGTCGATTCCAGTGCCGAAGAAGTACACCAACAATGACTTCCTCAAGCAATCCTACTGGCGGGCGCGGGGCAAGCTGGATGTGCCGAAGGAGCGCTTCATCTCGTATTCCATAACCACCGTCGGCACCCCCGATCTGTATGGCTGGGCTGGTTGGGATCATCGGGAGCAGGCGCAAGCACTCACCACCTACTTCACCAACCACGAGTTGGCCGCCGAGGAACTGACACCGTTTCTCGCCGGTCTGCTGGAACTCCAGCCGTGGCTGAACCAGTGGCATGGCGAGTTCGACGCGCTGTACGGAATGTCGCCTGCCACCTTTTTCGCTGGGTACCGCGCACAGATCCAGGGCGAGCATGGGTTGACTGACGAGGACCTGCGGGCCTGGCGCCCGGCGACTCGCACACGTGGACGCCGTACTGCGAAGAAGAACTGACCTCAGGACGACACGAAGTAGACGAAGGTAGACGCCATGCCGCCCAAACAGCCGCCCTTGCTGCGCGATGTCATCGACATTAAGCCGTCCATCTCCACTTCTGACTTCGTCCTGAAGCTCGCCGAGGCGGTCACTGAAGAGGGCCGTTCCCGTGCGCTCAAGGACTATGTGATCACAGAGCGGCTACTGGAGAACTTTGACGAAGCCCTCGGGTTGATCAGGGCGGCGCTGGACGGGCAGACATCCAAAGCTGCCTATCTACACGGTTCGTTCGGTTCCGGTAAGTCGCACTTCATGGCAGTGCTACATGCCTTGCTCCTTGGCGACAAGACGGCCCTTGCCCGGACTGAGTTCGATCCACTGCTGAACAAGCACCGGTGGCTTACCGACTCCGGCTCTGGAGAGCGGAGGAAGTTTCTATTGGTGCCGTACCACATGCTGGGCGCCAAGTCGTTGGAACAGCGTGTTCTTGGCGGGTACGTGTCGCATGTCAAGGCCTTGCATCCTGAAGCTCTGACTCCGCAGGTGTATCGAACGGACACGTTGTTCGCCGACATCCAGCGGCTGCGGGAACGGATCGGCGACGAGACGTTCATCGCCGGTCTGGATCAGGTGGAGCCTGGGGGGCAGGAGCCGGGGGACGACAAGTGGGGCGAGTCATTCGCCTGGAACACCGAACTCCTCGACCAAGCCATGGCCGCGGCAGAGCAGTACGACGGTGGCGAGGACGGGAAGGCCAGCAGCGACCTGCCGTCCGGGCTTGACCTGGTCAACCCCACCACAGCTGCCGAGCTGCGGGCCAAGCTCGTCCATGATGCGATGAGTTGGTTCCCCGGATTCGCCAAGAACGCAGCTGAGGACGAGCACGGCTTCATCTCGCTGGACGCGGGTCTTGCCGTCATCACCGCGCACGCGAAGTCGCTCGGCTACAGTGGCCTGATCCTGTTCATGGACGAGCTGATCCTGTGGCTTGCCAACCGCATTCACGACCAGAAGTTCGTTTCCCGCGAGGCCGACAAGATTACGAACTTCGTGGAGGGCTCGGATTCTCGTCGCGCGATTCCCATTGTGTCGTTCATCGCACGTCAGCGGGATCTCCGGGAACTTGTTGGTGAAGAACTCTCCGGCTCCGCCGAGACCGCCATCCAGGATAGCCTCAACCTCGCCTCTGGCCGCTTTGACAAGATCACGTTGGAGGATCGCAACCTCCCGCAGATCGCCCACGCCCGTCTCCTCCAGCCCAAAGACGGCGAGGCCAAGACTAAGATCGAAACCGCATTCGTCAAGGCGAAGCGTTCTGGGGGGCCGGCCGTCTGGGACGTGCTGCTCGGATCAGAGGAAGGAACGACCGGAGCGGACGAGGAATCGTTCCGGCTGACCTACCCTTTCTCCCCCGCCTTCATGGACACCCTGGTCCACATCTCCTCCGCGCTACAGCGTTCCAGGACCGGCCTCAAGCTGATGGGGCAACTACTGGCGGCCCACCGGAACCACGCTCGCCTGGAACAATTGATCCCACTGGGAGATCTCTACCAGGTGATCGCGGATGGTGGCGATGAACCGTTCGTTGACAAGCTGAAGGCGGAATTCAAGGCTGCGGACAAGCTGTACCGGACCAAGCTGCGGCCGTACCTACTCGGCACGTACGACGTCAGTGAAGAAGATGTTGAACGCAGCCTGAAACGACCCGAAACCGTCGAAAATCCTCAGCTCGAACAGCGCTGCCGTAGCTTTATCGGTGACAACCGTCTGATCTGCACGCTTCTTCTTTCCGCCTTGGCACCGAGCGTCCCAGCGCTGCGTGATTTGACGATCCGCCGGCTGGGTGCTCTCAACCATGGCTCGGTCGTGTCTCCAATCCCGGGTGCCGAGGTGGGGGCGATCAAGTCGAAGGTCACCGAGTGGGCCTCCCGCTTCCCAGAGATCAAGGAAACTGGCACGCAAGCGAATCCCGGCGTGCGCCTGGAACTGGCCGGCGTGGACGTCGACTCGGTCATCGCTAACGCCAATGTCAACGACAACCCGGGCAACCGACGGGCATTACTCAAGCGACTTCTGGCCGAAGAGATCGGGTTCGAGGCGCACGACGGACGGCTGGGAGCGGACGAGCTGAACCTGGTCTGGCGTGGATCGCAACGCAAGGCCGAAGTGATGATCGGCAAGATCGCCGACCCTGACGACGTGGACGACCACGAACTCTCGCCCAACGATGGGGGCCTATGGAGGCTCATGGTCAGCCTGCCGTATCACGAAGGAGAATTTGGTCCCGCCGAAGACGTCAACAGGATGCGGTCACTGCGAGACCTTCCTGGCGAGCGCCCGCGTACCGTGGCGTGGATTCCAGCGCATCTGTCTGCGGCCCGGTTCCAGGATTTTCGGCGCCTGGTCACCATCGACTACGCGCTTGCCGATCCGCGGCGCTTCGAGACCCAGTACGCCTCCCACCTCAATGCGGACAACCGGGCTCGCGCCAAAGCATTGCTGGAAAGCCAGCACGCCTCGCTAACCAGGACGGTCAAGGCAACGCTCAAACAGGCTTACGGTCTCGCGGAGAAGAAAGCCACCGATGTGGAGCTGGGCCACGACGACCATTTCGAAGCACTGCGGGATGTACCTGACCTCAAGCCGTCCATCGGGCAACCGTTGCGGGAGGCGGCCAGGCACATTGCGGGCAAACTACTCGCTTACCAGTTCCCCGCACACCCCAACTTGGACCCCGAGAAGAAGGGTGTCACCGTCCGCCCGGCTGATGTGCGCATGGTCTTCGCCTGTGTCCGCGCCGCGACAGAAACCAGTGATCGGCGGGTCGAAGTACCGAAGGAACGACGGGAACTGATGGAGCGCATCGCCGCTCCGCTCGGCCTCGGCACGCAGCGAGAGGCATACTTCGAGCTGTCTACTCGTTGGCGGGACCACTTCCTCCGACAGGCTAGCGCCGAAGGGGTCACCGGCGACCTGTCCGTCGCACGTCTCACGGAATGGCTGGATCAACCCGAGCCGATGGGTCTGGAAACTCACGTCGTCAACTTGGTCGTCGCCTCGTACGCGGAAATGGACGACCGGGTTTGGGTGCGCTCTAGGGCGTTGCTAGACCCGGCGCCGGAGCTTGCCCAGATCAAGAGCTGGGATGCGCTGCGTACCCAGCCACTGCCTGATGAGTCGGCGTGGGTCGAAGCCGGGCAACGATACGAGGAGATTTTCGGCGAGAAGGCGCCGACGTTGCGGCGCGGCCGTATCGTCAGCCAATTCGCCCGGCAGATCATTGAGCAGACACGCGTATTCCAGCCGCACGCCGCCGACCTGGTGCGAGAGCTGGAAAAATACGGCGATTTGCTCAGACTGGACGAGACTGACGACTCTGGCCGACTCGCCTTGGCTCGGCGCTCGCTGGCGCTGCTGGATGGACTGCTGGCTACGGACAAAGGTGCAGCAAGCGGCAGTGGAAGCGCCAAGCAGACAGTGGAAGCGCTCGCTAATTTCGATCTGGTCGGCGTCCCTGCCTCACGGTACGGGGTGTCGATAGTCCAAGCGCAGAAGGTCGCCGCAGCGCTGGCGAGCGCGGCATGGGACATGCTGCGCCTCGCCGACGGGTATGGAGCCGAAGGTGAGGCAGTGTTGGAGGCTCTGCGCGGGGCTGCCCAGGTTGACCAGCGGACCGCAAGCCTGCCCGATGCGCTTCAGGAAGCTCGGCGTGCCGTGATTGCAGTTATGGAGCGTAGCCGAACCGCCGCAGCGTCCCCGGTCTCAGCGCCAGTCAAACCGGAATCGGCACCAGCTACACCAGAGCCGCCGAACGATGCGGTGTCTACAGCGACGGCATCAGACCACCCGCCCGCGCCAGCGGAGACGCACGCTAAGAACACCAACAGCCGGACGCCTCGTTCCGGTGGGGGCAGGACCACGGCGGCTCGCGCCGTCGCAGAACTCGGCGCGACGCTTAGCGACTTAGCCGCCCACGAACCGGAAGTCACCATCGAGATCCACTGGCGTGTGGTGGAGGACTGACATGAGCAAGACGGTCGGCACCAGTGCGGTGCGGTTGACCACCGCAACCGTGATGCAGTACCTTGCCGCGCAATCCAAATTGGAGTCCGGAAAACGCAGGGTTGTGCTGCTCCGAGCTGAGCCGATTTGGGAGGAAGCGTCGGAACTCGGCTGGAGCGATCGGTGTGCGCGGATTGCTACCGCGGTGTCGCCCCTGGCCGTGTACGAGCTGGTGCTCAGTCACCTTGCGCCAGAGGCGGATGGGCCTGAGGTGCTAGTGGTGCTGACCGACCGAGAAGAGTCTGAGCTCGGCGCGGACGCACTTGCGCGGGTACACAAAGGGCGCGTTAACGCCGTCGACATTTGGGAAGTGGTGCGCACAGTTTTCGGTGCCCAGGGCATGGACCAGCGATTGTTCGCTGAAAACTGGGCGGCCGAAGCATTGCTGGACGCCGCACCACCAGGCGGTTGGCCTCGACTGGCGGGCGGACCGCTGGCTCGCCGCCATGCGCTTGGCTCGCTGGCGCTGCGGCGGCTGGGGGCCGGCCCCTACGACCCCGACCAGCAACACCGGTTTCCGGCCGGTCTGGCTGGTGGTGTCGAGCTGGACGCGAACACGCTCCTGCGATGGTCGCTGTCCCCGGGTGGGCCGGACCGGTTTCTGGCGTTGCGTGCTCCTGAGAGGGCCGGACTCACCAGGTTCTTGGGCGAAGCGGAGCAAGGGGGGCAGACTGGAAAAGCGCTGTTAGCTTTGGTCACGGCCGGACATGGCCCGGATGCGGTGGCGTTCGGCTTGGTGTGCGCGGCATTGTGGGTCCACGCGAAGGACTCAGCCGACGCGGAGGACTATCGTGCGCGCGGTCGTGCCGAGCGCTGGTTCGGTGAGGATCCGCCTGGGCACGGCGAAGCACTCGACGCCCTAGCCGAAGCTCTTGGCAGGGCCAGCGAGGAGTTTGTCACGTCATTGCTGGTGACCGGGCGTTCTGGTGGCGAAGACGCGGACCCAGCCCGCAGGCTCTCGGCAGCCGTGCTGGACCGCGCGAGTTCGCTAACCCGCCAGTTCGGTGCTGAGCGAGCAGCCAACGCGAGTCCGGTCTTGCCAGCAGGGCTGGACGCTGCATTCGTAGCAGTAGGACGGGCCTTGGAAAACGGGGACACCGAACGCATTGCGCGGGCTGTCCAGGAGCTGGATCGGCACCAGCTGGCGACCGATCACGCGTATACCCGCATTGAACGGGCAAGGATGGCGCAGCGCATCACACAATGGCTGGCGGCCGAGCCCGTAACGAAGTCCGGAACCGTCACTGATGGAATCGATCGGCATCTGGCCGAGACGAGCTGGGTTGACTTGGCGCTGGAACACATCGAGGCCGACAGTGAGGCCGTACCTGAACTGAAGACTGCCTATGAGGGGCTCTGCACGGCGGTGCGTGCGCGGCGCCGAGAAATCGACCGGAATTTCGTGCACGCGCTGAAAACACGGACCGACGGAGGAATAGAAGACACGGTGCTAACGACCGAGTCGTTCTTAACCCGGGTGGTCCGGCCGGTCATAAAGGCCGGCGAGCGTGGAGTGCTCCTGGCAGTGGTGAGCGGGATGACCGCCGCGATCGCTGCCAGGCTGGGTGAGGAACTGCGCCGTGACTGGGCCGAATATGACCCTCTGCCGGGCGCGAACGACTTCCCGCGCCGGCGCGGGATGGCAGCGGAACCGCCGATGATCACCGCCATCTCACGTTTGGGCGATCCGCGACTCACGATTTTTGGTAAGGATGACCTGTGGGAGGAGCGCCCCGGTGGTGTCTTCAAGACCGCGGCATACAAGGCGATGGCCGATGACCAGGCACACGTGGGAGTCGTCCTCAATGCCGTCGACGACGATCTCGGATACGAGCTCGTCGACGGAGGATGGAGACTCAGCAATGCGGAAAGCCCCTGTGCCATCACAGGGCTGCGCGAGCTGTTACAGCTAGCTGCCGAGCGAGGCCGGGCAGTCCTACTCGTAGGAGACCATGAGATCAGTTACCGGGGAGATACTTCGCTTGCAGAGTTCGCCATCCCGTTGCTGGCATTGCTGCCATTCGGCGCGGCCCCGCCAAGAGGTTGGCGTGAGCTCGGTCGCCAGCAGCCGTGGTGGTGGTCACCGGGCGTGGACACAGCACAGCAATCGACCGCTAACACCTCGGCGAGCTCATCGGTATCGCAGAAGTGGGCCACCAAGAAACGCCGCTCCGAGGCTGAATCATCCAATGTTGCGTTGTTCGACGTGGCTCTCGTGCCAGACAGCAAGGAGTCACTGTTCAGCGCTCAGCCGGTCTCACCGGCCGATGCGTTGGTTGATGAACTCCTGACGTCGGATCTCTTCCAGGCGCAACTTCAGTCACTGGCGCGCAAGCCTGACCTAGTGAAGGTGGAGAAGGCGCTGCGAGCCTTGCTGGACGCGGGCGGCACCCTGCCGGTTACCGCCCTGGCGCAGCGTATCGGTCTTCCTACCGGCAGAGCCGACGGTTTCTCCGCAGTACTGCGCCAGTTGGTGAACTTCGATGGGGTCCAAGCTCTGGAGACGCTTCCCGACGGGCGGACCTTGCGGTTGAACATGTCACTGGTAAGGGATCAGTTCGAGCTCAGACCAACTGTTTGAGCAGCCCAGCGAACTCCCGCAACTCGCCAATCCGCTGTGGCGTGAGCGGCTCACTGTCGAAATGCGCGATCTTGTTGCGGATCTCCCGCACGCGGTCCAGCTGGTGCACGAACTGGGTGCGGTCCACACCGGACCAGCCGAGAGCTCGCCAGTTGCTGTCTGCGTTGGCACATGCCGTTGAGGTTTTCTGGTCTGCTTTGAGTAGCTTGACGTAGTCGCCGAACTGGAGGTCCGCGACATCACCGGTTCGCTGTTCCTTTGGTTGGCGGGTCTGCACCTCGCGGATTGCGTCGGCGGGCAGCTTGGCACCGAGACACTTGCGCAACTGGAACTCGATTTCTCCGACCAGGAAAAACGGCAGTGCTGTGGTCTCGAACCGAACGGTGATGTCCGCAGCCGTCACGATCCCTGTGAACCGCCCGCTGTTGCTCCGGACCAAGAGATAGCCATGCTTGGTCACCTCTGGCAAATGCGCGAAAAGCTCCTGATGCACCTCGGCAACCGGGATAGAGTCCGTGACCATCGCACTTGCCAGAGTTAGCACCGCTCCGGTCTCGTACTTAGCGGCGACCGAACTCCAGGTGATCACGCCCCGTAGATCGGAGATGCCGTCGATGACGGGCAACTGCGAGTAGTTCTTGGTCCGCATCATATGCGTAGCGCGGGCAAGCGAAGCGTTCGACGCGACGGAATCGACTCCATTGCGGGCCGAAGGGATGTCACCGATCTTAAATGAGTGCTGCGGCAGCGTGCCTGGTAGCAACTCCTCGCTTTGCTCGTAGTCAGCCACGACTGCAGCTTCTTCTGCGACGACTAGCATCTCGGCGTTGTTGCTGCACGTGGCGAAGGAGGGAATGGTGTCGAGTCCGGCTTCCCGTAAAGCTGCCATGATCATTGGCACACTCTGGTGATTCCGGTACCGTACGCCGAAAAGCGCCAAAAGGTCGGCTACGCGCACGGTGGCGCCCTTGAGCGCGAGAAGTTGCTGCTGCTCTGGCTGCTGCGTATCGCTCATGATCACTGGTCCGCCAGGTCACGGAAGAGGGTCCGCTTGCCCATGGCCGCATTCACCAGCTCCAACAGCTGCTTGGAGCGGTCGGAGTAGAAGGCATCGAAGTCCCCGTCGTGCAGAGCTACTGGATCGACTAGGTGCGTGCCGACCACGTCATCGAACCACTCGGGGCGCATTCCGGACTCCTGAGCGAGCAGCGTTAGGTAGGACGCCGGCGATCCGGTCATGCTTCTGCTCGCGCGGTAGGACAGCGGCGTCTTGTTGACGATCGAGTTGGCCCGCGAGTCGTTGACCTGCTGGCGAGTAAACCAACTCTTGGGGAAAACTTGCCGGATGTCCACGGAGTGTTGCAGGAGGGTGCCTGGGTTGAGCGGTGCCTCGTTGTAGTACCAGTCGACGGCCCCTTGCTTGATCAGCAGCGCGTAGATTCCCTTGTAAGCGGCGCTGTTCCGGGTAGTGAGACTGTCAAGGCGGTCAGACAGGAAGACAGCCTCCGTGACGGTGTCCGGCGCTTCGCTCGTGCCCTGCGTCCATACCACGAGCTGCTCGACATCGCGAGTAAAACGGCTCTCCGTCGATCCGCCGTACATCTCACCCAGCACTCCACACCAGTACCAGCGAGTGATCCGTTCCAGCAGCTCGGATTCATCAGTCTTATCGTTCAGAATCGTGCGCACTGCGGCCAACGGGACAAGCTGTGTCCGGTATGGCAAATCCGCGGCGCGGACAATGCACTGTTGGTTGAGGAACTCGCCTACCCACTCGAAGGCCTTTGTCACACGCGGAGCAAGGCGGCGGAACTCCTCCAGAGGCAAATCCAGGAGATCTCGTCTCTTACATGAGACCGCCGCCGTGGAGCCTGCCTGCTTGCGCTCCCAGGTCATGACCAAAGCAACGGCCTGGAGAAAATCGCTGCTGCTCAGACCATCATCAAGGCCGTTCTCCAGGCGTCCGAAAACTGGGTACGAGGCGGCTAGGCCTTTCTTGATGTCCTGCCACACATCTGGTAGGCGGTAGTAGTCCCCGTGTGCCAGCTCGTAGTCACGGTCGCCCGCATACGTGGCAGTCAACAACTCAAAGACGTTCAGCGGCACGCCACCAGTGTTCACTCGCTCGAAAACCGAGCATACCGCGTCCTTCGTCGTCGATGCGGAAAGCTTGATCATCGGAATTTGGAACGCCTGGATATGGTTCAGTACGTACTGTTCGAACCGCGACCATAGATCCCAGTTAGCATCGTCCAGTCGAACGAACACCCGCTGCCAGGCGTTCACCTGCTGGACATCGAAAACCCGGTGCAGCGGGAAGTATCCAGCCTCGCATTCTAGCTCGGTAGTACTCAGGTCGAGCAGGATCTTGCGAGCGAAGTCCGACCGTAGCATCTTGTCTTCTGGCACCGACACGATCGCCTCATCCCGGTCGGCGGCGGAACCGACCGCTCTGGCGATGTCAACGTAGTACCAGCGTTTGAGCTCTTTGTTGCGAGCGTCCACGGTCCGGACAGGCCGATCCAGATGTAGGGCCTGAAAGAGCGAGGTCAGCCGCTGCTGCCCATCTAACAGCAGGTGGTCGGGTGTGACAGTCTGTGCCGCTTCGGCTCCCGTGAGAGGACGCGCGCGGAAGGGCGACTCACCCCCGGTCTCCAATGTCATCACGACACCCAGCGGATAGTCGAGGGTCACCGTAGCGATTAGCTCTCGAATCCGTTGGTCGTCCCACTTCCAGTCGCGTTGGAAATCTGGAAGTTGCAGGCTCCCCGTCCAGATCCCTTCCAGCACGTCTTTCAACCTGGGGCTGTCGAGACCCACTTGTGCCTTCCCCCCGCCTGGAGCGTTTGCTGTGAACTTTTATGTGGTGACCATTCGATCAATCCGACCACTGGCACGTCAAGCGACATGCCCGATTCGCTGTATATACCAAAATCCACCCGAATCGGGAATCCCATGCAGCCAGGCCTGTTCGACTCTTTGGACTCGCTGCTGCTGACCAGATGCGACACTGGACGGGTGAGTGGACAACACAACCACGAGTTCGCCTCCTCATCGGTTAGCGCGGCTCGACGGCGTGATGTCATCGACGCCTTACGGCGCGGCGCCGTCCCTGACAACGGGCTGGATTTACTGGCCACGGGGCTTGGACGGTTTGAGGCAGCACTCGACGCCGAGCTCGATGCGGTTGCTTCCGGAGCATCGACCTTCAAGGCTGTGCGAGGTGAGTATGGCTCCGGCAAAACCTTCTTCAGCCGCTGGCTGGGAGACCGGGCAAAGCGACGTAAATTCGCTCTTGCTGAGATCCAGATTTCGGAGACCGAGACGCCGCTGCACAAGCTTGAGACCGTATATCGCCGTCTTACCGAGCGGCTGACCACAACCAGTTTTCCGCCCAGTGCGTTGCGGCCGGTCATCGACTCCTGGTTCTACGCTCTGGAGGAGGATTCTCTTGCTGCGGGGGCAAGTGAAGAGGAACTGCCGGCTGCTGTCGAACAGCTACTAGCGCAGCGTCTGACTGAGGTGTCGCTGCGCGCTCCGTCGTTCGCCTCCGCACTCCGCAGTTACCGGGTCGCGCTCACCGCCGGTGACGCGCCGGCCGCATCTGCGGTCCTGGCCTGGCTGGGCGGACAGCCGCATGTCGCTGCCGCCAGTCGTCGCGCCGCCGGTGTGCGTGGGAACCTCGACCACTTCGGAGCACTGGGATTTCTTCAGGGACTGCTCACTGTGCTGCGAGATGCTGGGCATGCGGGCTTGTTCGTTGTGCTCGATGAAGTGGAGACGCTGCAGCGCATGCGGTCGGATGCCCGAGATAAGGCGCTGAACGCCCTGCGGCAGCTCATCGATGAGGTGCACTCGGGACGTTTCCCCGGACTCTACCTGCTGATCACTGGTACCCAGGCATTCTATGAAGGGCCTCAGGGGGTTCAGCGGCTCGCGCCGCTCGCTCAGCGCCTGGCCACCGACTTCACAACCGATCCGCGCTTCGACAACCCCCGCGCTGTGCAGGTGCGGCTGCGCGGTTTCACCCTGGAGTCACTGGTTGACCTGGGCAGCACTATCCGCGACTTGTATGAGGTGGGGGCGACCAGCCCGGAGCGGATCAGGAGCCTGGCTGACGATGCTTACATCGCCGATCTGGCACGCGCAGTCAGCGGCAAACTTGGCGGGAAGGTGGGAGTGGCGCCTCGGCTGTTCCTCAAAAAGCTCGTCAGCGATGTCTTGGACCGCATAGACCAGTTTGACGACTTCGATCCACGGCGAGATTACAGACTGACCGTGGCCAAGGATGATCTCAGCGACATTGAACGGAATCTCGCGGCAGGCCACGGCGAGTCTGCCGATGACATAGAGTTGGATCTGAACGGATGACGCTGTCAGCCTCGTCGGGCGATCCTCTGCATCGCCTCGATCCTGTCGTGGTCCACCACATCGTCAACACACTGGGTTGGCGCGACCTGCTCCCGCTGCAGCGAGACACCATCGACCCGTTGATAGCTGGCGATGACGCGGTTCTGCTCGCACCGACTGCGGGTGGCAAAACCGAGGCAGCCTGCTTTCCCTTGCTTTCCAAGATGTCACAGAAGAACTGGCGACCGATCTCGATACTCTACCTGTGTCCGCTCAAGGCGCTGCTGAACAACCTGCTCCCCCGAATCGAGACCTATGCGGGCTGGCTCGGCCGACGCGCAGCCGTCTGGCACGGCGATGTCGCGGACGCGGCACGCGCCCGGATTCTTCGGGATCCTCCGGACATCCTCCTGACTACACCGGAATCATTGGAATCGATGCTTGTCAGTGTCAAGGTCGAGCATCATCAGCTGTTCACGGGCTTGCAAGCAGTCGTCGTCGATGAGGTACATGCCTTAGCCGGTGACGATCGCGGCTGGCATTTGCTCGCGGTGCTGGAGCGGCTGAGTCGCGTAGCAGGTCGCCCACTGCAACGAGTCGGGCTATCTGCCACCGTCGGAAACCCGGCTGACCTGCTGGCTTGGCTGCAAGGTTCTAGGCGAGTTTCCCGGACCGCCACCGTCGTCGCCCCAGAGGTCGTGGCGACGACACCCTCGCCGGGAGATATTGAGTTGGACTATGTGGGTTCGGTAATGAACGCTGCAGCGATCATCGCTGCGCTGCATCAAGGTGAGAAACGGCTGGTCTTCTGCGACTCACGTGCTCTTGTCGAGCAGCTCGGAGCTGAGTTGCGCTTGCTGGGCGTGACAACTTTCCTTTCGCACGCCTCGCTTTCCGTGGATGAGCGGGCTCGTGCGGAAAAGGCGTTCGCAGAAGCGCGGGACTGCGTGATCGTCGCGACCTCGACGCTGGAGCTCGGGATCGATGTTGGTGACCTGGACCGGGTCATCCAGATCAATGCGCCCAAGACCGTCGCATCGTTCTTGCAGCGCTTGGGCCGGACTGGCAGGCGTGCGGGTTCCACCCGCAACTGCCTGTTCCTGGCACTCGATGAGTGGCAGCTGCTCTGGGCCGCTGCTCTGCTTCACCTGTGGAGCAGCGGTTATGTGGAGCCTGTGACACCCCCACCAGAGCCCAGACACATCGTCGCTCAACAACTGCTTGCAATGTGCTTGCAAGAAAACAAGATCGGCAGAGGACTCTGGTACGAGGAATGGAACGGGCTCGCCCCCTTCGACCGCAGCGGCGAGCCGATCCTGCAGCACCTCATAGACGAAAGTTTCGTCGACCGAGATGGCGAGTTGCTGTTCATCGGACCCCACGCCGAAAAGCGCTTTGGTCGACGGCACTTCATGGACATGATGGCGGTGTTCACCGCCGCGCCAGAGTTCACCGTGCTAGCAGGCCGCCAGGAAATCGGCCGAACTGACCCCTCACTGCTCACCGAGAAGATAGACGGTTCCCGGATCCTCCTGCTCGGCGGTCGGGGGTGGCGAGTGACGTGGATCGACTGGAAACGCCGACGCTGCTTCGTGGAACCATCCGACAGCCCTGGACGCGCCCGATGGAACAATGGGGGGCTAGGTGGAACGGGCTTCGCGCTCTCGCGCGCAGCCCGAGATGTGCTGCTCGGGGCGGACCCGCCCGTAAAGCTGACTCAACGCGCCCAACGAGTCCTCTCCGATACCCGTGGCGAACACGGCCTCAAAGCCCATCCAGGGGGAATGGTCATCTCCCGCACCGGTACCGACATCCGATGGTGGACTTGGGCGGGCTACAAGGCCAACGCAACCCTGGCAGCGAGTCTTCTCGGGCTGGCCGACGAAAAGCAGCGAGTCGACGACGTCTCGATCCGACTCCGTACTGACCTCACGGCAGAAATGTGGCGCAACGGGACCACAGATGCATCCGAACATCTCAGCCTTCCACAGGTCGACGAGCGTGCACTCAAAGGTCTGAAGTTCAATGAGGCCCTTCCCTCCCGATTAGCCACTGCAACTCTGGCCACACGGCTCGCGGACCTCGAGGGCGCCGCAACGGTCCTGTCCGAACCAACAAGATTCATCATTCCCGGCTGGTGATTCTCACTGACTGTTCATGTTCTCACCTGAGAACCAGGTGGTCAGGTCCCCGGCTGGACGGCCGGTCCCGAACCGAGGTTCCCACCCCCACGCAGCACTGATCTGGCTTGGGTGGACCCGCCAGTTCCAGCACCGGGTCCACTTTCAGGCGGGCAGCTCGGCGGTGGTGGCAGATTTGTGGGTGGCGCGGTTGTGCTGCCTGCATGGCACGTTTGTGCCCGGTACCGAAGGCCGGCGAGGTCGCGGCCGGTGGTGCAAGCGGCCGGGCGGGTTCGCAGGGAGCGTGCGGAGTGGGTGCGGCCGGGCGCGGCAAGGGCGATAAGTCCGACGAGGACAAAGAGCACAGCAACAAGTACTTCGAGCCGGGCACCGAGACGTGGGAAGAGCTCGGCATGCCGAAGATCGCGCCGCCGGTTTTCGGCGACTGGTCGGCACAAGCGCAGACCGGTAAACCGCCACGTCCTCCGGAAGACGACAGCTGACGAACAAGCTGTCCTCCGCTGCTGGCCGCGTGTCGCTCCTTTACCCCAGGGCGGCACGCGGCCAGCCCCGTTTCACGTCGGCTCGGGCCGGGACACGACCCGGATCTTGCCGGTGCGGACCAACTCAGCACACCCCGAACACGTCGGCCTGTCATCGGGATCCACGACGTCGGCTGGCCAGGTCAGAACACCGCATGGCGCGGTAAGTCGACCACCCCGGCCAGTTACGACCTGGATTGGCAGGATGTGGTTCTGGTAGCCGAAAGCAACCCAGTAACCGGTAGGACGGTCGTGTGTAGACGAATTTTCAGGCATCAACGTGTACCTTTTTCCTTTCCAGGCAATTATTTTCGCTGGGGAGCGAAAGTTGTGGTCCAGGTTGTCGAGGCGTAGATCGGTTGAGGTAAGAGACTTGGCCCTTCGAGGCTGCGTTTGGGTCAGATCCTCTGCAGCGCGGCGAGTACCTTCGCTAGAACATCGGGCGAGCGCGTGGCCTGCGAGCAGGCCACCTGCAACGCGGCGGCGCATTCGCCGTCGGTCGTGTGCTCTTCTGACGTCGGCAATGCCGGTTCGGGCTCGGTTACGAGCGTGATCGGCTCATTCTCATCGGGCTGCTCGTTGAGGTTGCCGGTCCACATGACCCCGGATGCGACTATGCCGGTACGGCGATGTTTTCCTGCCATTGCTAAGTTTTCTCGTTCTCTGCTGCTATTTCGTCGCACTCCGTGCACACCGGCCATCTCGTTGGCGCGTTCTCGACAGGTCCCCATCCGAGGTGGCCGCACAGCCCTGCCACGATCTGTCGTCCGCCGAACTCCTTGCGGGGTGAGTCGACGGTGACGCGATGGACGAGCCGTTCACGCCACGAGATCGCAAAACCGGACTCGCTCGGCATCTCGATCACCGGTGGCGAGAATTCCTCGGTCCTGCCAACCGACGCGATAGCGCTGGCGGAGATGAGGGCGAGGTAGCACGTTGTGCAGGGTGTGCCGCCGTAGGTTTCGACGAGCTCGGCATCGCCCGGCGCCAGACGATCACCGCACACCGCGATCCAAAATGCCGGAGCGCTTTCGGCGCCGGTATGTAGAAGCCCGGTTTGGCCGTTGGTGCGAGGCTGTTCCGTCCCGGTGGTGTCGGCCACCTGGTAGACGTGAACCTCCGGAGGGCCATCCAGGAGCGAGCCGCTGGTGCGGCGACGCGCGAGTACTACCCGCATCGCTACCTCCTCTGTTGGGTGTGGGCGGGGGTGCCACCGGCCGGGGTGGGAGGAACGGAATCCCCGGCCGGTGGCATGACTCGCCCCACTGCCCAATCGGGGGCGCAGTGGCAGTGGGGCGAGGCCCCGTGCGAGGCGTTGGGAGTCCGGTTCACGGCTCTGGACCGGATTGCCTCGGCGACGCGGCGCGCTTGGCGCGCTCGGCGACGCGACACGGGGTAAGGGTTTCGGAACTCGGCGACAAGATCAGCGATCACGAACGTCCAGACGAGCGTGAACGTCAGTACGGTCACAGACCACAACGGCACGTTAGCCACGAGGCACCACCGTTTCCGCGTCGATGACCAGCACGCGACTGGACTTGCTGCTAGCGCGCGGGTCTGCTGTCAGCTTGTCGAGATAGCCCGCCAATTGCGCTCGCTTGGCGGCGTCAGAGTGGCCCGAGTCAGTGCCTTCGGTCTCTGCATCCACCGCGACCGCAACGTCCGGGATCATCCGGCCCGGCTGGCCATCGTCGAGTGGCTTCATCGTGCACCAGCCGTAGGCGGTACCGGTTTCTGCGCGATCTCATGTGCCTTGGCATCGCAGGCCGGGCAGGTGTTCCACAGCCACGGGATATCGCCGGTCTCAACCTGCAATTGACGCTCGCACAGCGTTTTGACGACCAGACCAGTCGGATAACCGGTGTGAGGCGCGGGATCAAGGCTGGCGTGGCGTTCGCCGTCGGCCGGCGCCCAGCGAAACGGATGTGGCATCAAACCACCGTCTTTCGCTCGGACACGAGCCCGCGGACGAACTTGGCAGGGTGTACGCCGACTGGGACAAGGTCAGCGAGCGCAATCACATCGATGTCCGACATGAAAATTCTCCTCGCTTGAAAGTCGTTCAATCAACGTCGCTCGATCACTGTTGTAACGCGACAGTCGCATGCGACATGTCGTACGATCAAGGGAGTAGGCCGCGATTGCTCCGAGTTTGCCCCGATCGGAGGACCAGACTCTTGTGAGCTCGCGACATGCCACACTCGCCGCGTCCGTGATCACCCGTGGAGGTAAGTCCGTGACGAAAGAACCCGGTCCGAGCGTCCGGCGTCGGCAACTCGGTGCGATGCTCCGGCAGCTCCGCCACGAGTCCGGCAAGACGGTCAAGGACGCCGCCGCGTGGCTTGGCATGGGCGAGTCCAACGTCAGCAAGATCGAGAAGGCGAAGCAGACGATCAAGGCGCAGACGGTTCGGGCGCTCTGCCAGCTCTACGATGTCGACGCTTCGAAGGTCGATTACCTGCTGAAACTGGCGGCTGAGGCGAGTCAACGCGGCTGGTGGACGGCGTACCGCGACACCGTTCCCGAGTGGTTCCGGCAATTTGTCGGGCTCGAAGCCGACGCCCTCGACCTGTGGAACTACGAAGCCGAACACGTTCCCGGGCTGTTGCAGACAGAAGGATACGTTCGGGCGCTTCTGCGGGCTAACCGCGCCGACATGCGAGATGACGAAGTCCACCGTCAGGTGCACCTGCGGCGTGAGCGGCAACAACGGCTCGACGGAGGCCAGCCGCCGCGGCTTCACTTCTTTCTCAATGAGGCGGTCATCCGCCGGCCTGTCGGTGGCCCGGAAGTGATGGCTGAGCAGTACGCACACCTGATCAAGTGCTCGAAGCTCGATCACATCGAGCTTCGGATCGTGCCGTTCTCCGCCGGATCCCACCCGGCCATGCTCGGATCCTTCGTCATGATGCAGTTCCCGGAGGAGGACGCTCCCGCATTCGTTTACGTCGAGCACGAACGCGGCGCGATCTACCAGGAAGACCCCGGAGACATCGACCGCTATACGGTCATCGTGGCTGAGCTGGATCGGCTCTCGTTGAGTCCCGACGACTCACGCGAGATGCTGAAGGAGGCAGCCAATGAGTGAAGCTAGCTAACCTGAAAGGGGCACACGGATGCCCGAACATACGTACAGCACATGGCGCAAGTCGGGCCGGTCGGGCAGCAACGGCGGCAACTGCGTCGAAGTTGGCTTCGCCGACACGGGTCGGGCTGTTCGAGACACCAAGCAGGCGGCCGACCCGAACCGGGCGATGCTGGAATTCAACGGGAACGTCTTCGCCGCCTTCCTGAACCGCGTGAAGTCCGGCGAACTCGACTGACCCAGCGTCATAACGCGCCCCCGCCTCCGTTCGGCGCGCGGAGGCGGGGGCGCGATCTTGATGGGCCACGGCATCCGGTGCGGTGAAGAGGCAGGTTTAACGGGACGTTTGGCCGGTGACCTTCTCGGTGTCGCCGATCACCTGGCGACTGCGCTGCCCTATCTCAATTGTGTCATTGGTCACATTTCTCATGATCGTTGTCCGGTGGGGGCCGTTTTTTCGGACTTCAGTGGCGTACAGGGTCCCTAGCCCGATGGATGGTGATCATGGCTGAGCGCAGACACAACGAGACTGACCGTCGCGCGACCAGCATGGATGACGCGGCGGATGGGGCAGCGGCTTGTTCGGCGTTTGGCCCGGCGCAAGCCCGCGTCTCTGGAAACGCCGGCCCGGACGCCGATGCCGGTGTCAACAAGGGCGCTGGTCAGCGGCAGTCTGTGGGTAGTCGGGAAGATGGCCGACTGAATACTTATTTGAAGCATTCCCATGCAGGGAAACGTGGACGTGGGGCTCGTGCGGGCGAGCCGGATGCCTCGGTCTGGTTCCGGCTGACTGATCGGGACCGTCGAATTCTGGGTCTGCTGGGGGAGCACAAGGTGCTGACCACTCAGCAGATCGCGACGGCGGAGTTCGCGTCGTTGCGTCGCGCGCAGGATCGGCTGGCGCAGTTGCGCAGGCTGGGCGTGTTGTTCAGTTTCCGTGAGTCTTACCGCGATGGCGGCACCAGTCAGACGCGGTTCGCGCTCGGTTACCTGGGAGCACGCGCCATTGCCGCACAGCGTGCCGAGAAACCACCGACGCGGCCCGCGCATCAGCGGATGCTGGAACGGCTGGCGTGGTGGCCCCAGCTCGACCACCAGCTCGGTGTCAACGGATTCTTCTGCGACCTGGCGGGGTATGCCCGCAACGACGCGGGCGAGGCCACGAGCAGCGGCAGCGATGTGGACGCGTGCGGGTTGAGGCAGTGGTGGTCGGAACAGCGGTGCACCGGGTTTTTCTGGAACAGCACGGTGAAGCTGCGTCCGGATGGATACGGCTGCTGGGCCGAGCGCGGGCGTTGGGTGCGGTTCTTCCTCGAATACGACACAGGCACCGAGACGCTGTCGAAGGTCACGCGCAAGATCGCCGACTACGGCACGTTTCCGACTGATTCCTTTGGCATCCTGCTGTTCTCGGTCCACTCGGCGAGACGGGAACTCGCGCTGCGGCAGGCGCTCCAGCGAGCGGTCGGTACCGCACCTCCGCCGCTGGCGATTGCCACCACCCCGCGAGACCAGGCGCATCTCGACAGCCCAGCCGGCCCGGTGTGGGCGTTGTGGAACCCAGGGACGGGCGACACAGTGCAGCGGCGCTACCGGTTGGCGGAGTTGCCGCAGCGAGGTCCATACATCGAGCCGCATGCACCGTGGCTGGGGCAGCCCTACAGCGAGGCCGCCTTCGACCCCATGGACCGGGAACTTGTGGGACTGGCCGAAATCCGGCCACCCGCTACCGCGCCCGCGGACCCACCGATACACGACACGCGAGGAGGCGGCCTGGATGCCGAGGTGATGCTCTACGACGACGGCCTTCATGACGAGTACTAGCAGCGGATCGTATGAATCCTCTGTGTTGAATCTGGACTCCCGCGTCGACCGTCCGGCATGGTCTCGCCTGGCGAGACCATGCCGAGACTGCGATTGAGAATGGCGAGACTGCGGTCTCGGTACGTGTCTCATTGTTCTCGGAGCATGTCTCGGTAGGACAACTAGGAAGTCCAGTCGGCCCGGTGATTGCTGGCCCCGACGGGTGCCGAATGGCAGTCGGGGAGTCGAAGCCCACCGGCCGTAGTACGCCGACACCGCCAGCCACCACAGCGCGCGTCATGGCGCGTGCCCGCAACCCGATCAAGCCCACCGGGTAAGGGTTGCGGGTGACCTGGTTGGTGTGTGTCCGCTGTGTCGACGGTTGCCCCTGCTGCCGACCAGCACCCGCGATCCCGGCCCACCCACGTGTGGGCGTCGCGGGCAGGAGGTATCACCATGTACCCCCACCACCACACTCCGGACGGACTCGACGACCCGTCGCGTGGGGATGACGATGCCGCGTCGATCATCCCGCTGCCCCGCACAGCCCCCGACGACCACATCGAAAACCTGCCAAAAATTGTCCCTGGCCAAACGGTTTGGCAGCACGACCAGAAACGCACACGCGGCGACGACCGCCACTTCACAGGCCACGTGACCCGGGTCGGCGGGTCAGAAGGCGAGAAGCTGCGCGGTGAACTCGCCGATGCCATCGGAGACCTGCTGCGCTGGGCCAGAACCCAGTAGCTGGAGGAGGACCGTCACGCCGGTGATCCCGACGTAACCACAGCGGCGTGATCCACGATACGGACTAAAAACCGAGAATTCGGACCTGGAAATTCACCCGAAAAAGCAGCAACGGCAGCATAAATCCTCGCATGACCATGTCGGTGGACGGTATCGTAGTCAGTAGAAACGTTGCGGTGGAAGGGTTTTTCAACTGTTTCATCAGGGTGGACGATACCGATTTCGAGTGAATACGCAGGACAATCCGACTGTATCCGGTGCCCTGGAATAGGCGCAGAACACGTATCGGGCGAAAGTCTGATGACGATGGAGGTTCATAGTGACCACTGATGAGGAGCCGGAAGTGAATCCGAATCCTCCGGCGCCGGCGGTCCTGCGGCGTACGACCGAGGTCTCGGCCACGATGCCGGTCAGGGCTTCGGGACCGTCGGGCCTGTCGGACTACGCGGTGTCCCCGCTGGGAATGTCCACGACGGCCCTGCTGCGCGACGAGGTACGGGTGGCCTTCCTTGGCCGCACGTCGACCGAGGATCAGCAGGACCCGCGCCAGTCGCTGCTGCGCCAGCTGGGTAACTGCAAAACTCCGATCCCGGAATCCTGGGTCATCGTCGCGCACTTCTACGACGTCGAGTCCGGTCGCTTGGAACTGGACCAACGCGGCCACGGGGAGAATTACGAACGGTTCGATATCCCCATCGCCCGCGACGGCGGCATCGCCGACCTGCTCGATGAAGCGCAGCACCCTGGACGCAGGTTCGACGTGGTGATCTGCGAAAGCATCTCCCGCGTCGCCCGCCGTGCCTACGAAGGACTCTCCGTCGAACGCGAGCTGGAGAAAGCGGACGTGCCGCTGTTCGCCTCCAACGAGCCGATCAGTCTCGGCGGCAGCCGCGCCCAGCGGATCTTGCAGCGCCGGATCAACCAGTCGATCGCCGAGTACGAGGTGATCAACACACTTGAACAGTCCTGGGGTGGACTGTGCACCCATGTCCGTGAAGGCTGGAATATCGGCAAGCCGCCGTATGGCTACAAGGCCAAGACCTACCGCCATCCCAATCCGACCAAGGCCGACAAGGGCCAGACCAAGACCAGGCTGGAACCGGACGGATCGCGCGCAGAGACCGTGGTACAGATTGCGAAGTGGCGATACCACGAGCAACTCGGTTACGACACTATCGCCGAACGACTCAACGCCGACCCCGCCAAGTACCCGCCGCCGGTACCGCCGGGAAAAGAGCGGGCACGCGGGGCGTGGGGCAAGACCAGCGTGTACGAGGTCCTACGCAACCCCAAATACACCGGGTACCAGGTGTTCAACCGGCGCGCGTCGCGGTCGAAACGCGGCAAGGTCAACGACCCGATCAAGTGGGTATGGTCGCCAGAACCAACGCATGAGCCATTGATTCCGAAGTGGATGTTCGACGAGATGATCGCCCGCCGACAAGCCAAGCGAGGCTCTCGCGACAGCAACGACAAGAACGTCCACCCGCAGACGCGGCGTACATACGTATTGCGGGGGATGGTGTTCTGCGAGTGCGGACGACGAATGTTCGGTAACCACAGGCACAACCGCGCCTACTACATGTGCAATCCGCGCAACAATAACCGGGGCCGCCCGGACAACTACGTGGGGCACCCGAAGGCCATCTACATCCGGGAAGACGCCGTGCTGCATGCCGTGTCCCGATTCTTCGCTGACCGCGTGTTCGGCGCCCAGCGCCGCGAAATCCTGGCCGCCGACCTCCACGGTGTGGACGATCGAGCCACCCGCCAACGCCAAGCCGAACGTGAACGCCTGCAACGGGCCCTCGCCGACATCGCACGTCGCCAGAACTCAATCCTCAGGCAAGCACAAGATGGAGATCCCGACGACCCCTTCACCAAGGGCCTACGCGGCAGCTACAACGAACTGGAAGCCCAGAAGAACGCCACCCTTGCCGCCGTCACTGAGCTGGACGTCGCTGACGGAGCCGAACCAGGCAGGCCCAGTGCCGACGACGCCGCCCTACTCGACGCGCTGCCCCATCTGGCGTTGAATCTCACCCACGCGCCCGAGCCGCTTCTCCGGCGGCTGTTCGAGGTCACCCAGCTCACCGTCCGCCTAAGCGAGGGCACAGACGAAGCAGGCATCACGATCAAGCTCCCCGCCGACGAACTACCGGCCATTGCCGAAGCGGCAGAAAGGATCAACGAAACCATGATCACTACACAAGAAATGCCTGCTCAAGAGGCAGGTGTGGCTTGTGTGGATGCTGTACGTGCCCCCGGTGCGACTCGAACGCACACTGGACGGATTTTGAGTCCGCTGCCTCTGCCGATTGGGCTACGGGGGCTTGCCCGATAAGCATACGCGACTCGTGATCAACCGCTTCCGTCAGGGGTGTGCGTCGCGTCATCGCGTGGTTTGTCCCGGTTCGGGACCTTGGTAGTGGCGATCTTCGCGAGTTAGGTTCACAGCGTCTACTCCGGGTGCCTGGTCGAACACGGGGGGTCGCGATGGTCGACGAAACCAAGGTCGAGTCCGCTGCGGGCGGTGCCGAGGACGCCGGGCTGCGGCGGAGCCTGAAGAACCGCCACCTCCAGATGATCGCGCTCGGCGGCATCATCGGCGCCAGCCTGTTCATCGGTAGCGGGGCGGTGATCTCCACCGTCGGGCCCGCGGCCGTGCTGTCGTACGCGGTCGGCGGATTGATCGTCGTGCTCGTGATGCGGATACTCGGCGAGATGGCGACGGCGGCGCCGACGCTCGGGTCGTTCATGGAGTACGCGCGGACCTCGTTGGGCAACTGGGCGGGGTTCACCATCGGCTGGTTGTACTGGTACTACTGGGTCGGCGTGGTCGCCTTCGAGGCCGTCGTCGGCGCCGAGTTGCTCAACCCGTTGGTGCCCGTCGTGCCGCAGTGGGTCATCTCGCTGTTGCTGATGTTGTTGCTCACCGCCACGAACCTCGTTTCGGTGCGGTCGTTCGGCGAGACCGAGTTCTGGCTGGCGTCCATCAAGGTCATCACGATCGTGATCTTCCTGGTGTGCGGGACGGTTTTCGTGCTCGGGCTCTGGCCGGGCGCCGAGTTCTCGGTCGGCAATATCGCGCTCGACGGGTTCGTCGCCAACGGCGGCTTCGCCGTGCTGCACGGCGTGGTCATCGTGGTCTTCTCCTACTTCGGCACGGAGATCGTGACCATCGTGTCCGCGGAGTCGAACGAGCCGGAGCGGGCGGTCGCCAAGGCGACCAAGGCGGTCGTGTGGCGGGTGCTGCTGTTCTACGTCGGTTCGGTGACCCTGCTGGTCATGATCACGCCGTGGCAGGAGATCCCTACCGAAGGCAGCCCGTACGCCGCGGCTTTCGCCCGGTTCGGATTGCCCGCCGCGGAGGTCGTGGTGAACGTGGTCGTGTTCACCGCCGTGATCTCGGTGCTCAACTCCGGGCTCTACACCTCCTCCCGGATGCTCTTCGCCTTGCAGCGGCGGGGTTTCGCGCCGAGCTGGGTGCGCGACATCAATCGCCGCGGCGTGCCGTGGAAGGCGATCCTGCTGTCCACATTGGTCGGTTACGTCGCTGTTGCGGCGAGTTACGTCTCGCCGGACACGATCTTCTACTTCATCATCAACTCCGCCGGGGCGGTCGCGCTGTTCATCTACGGGATGATCGCGCTCTCGCAGCTCCGGATGCGCCGGCGGTTGGAGCAGGAGGCGCCGGAGCGGCTGAAGTTGAAGATGTGGCTTTTCCCCTACTTGACGTGGGCCACGTTGGTCGTGATCGTCGTGGTGGTGGTCGCCATGGGTGCCATCGAGGAGGTCCGTTCGCAGCTCACGCTGAGTTTGGTCAGCCTCGCCGGGATCCTGCTGGTCTACGTGCTGTTCGTGCGGCGCCGGGTGGCGAAGGCTTGATCGACCTGATGTCGCAATGGTCACGTCCCGTGTTTACCTCGGTGTGAAGTTGTAGCCGGTAAGCTGCGGTTTCCGATGCAGACCGCATCGGCGGACCCGAGTTTTGGAGGATCCCGGTGACGACGCCGGCTGCCGAGGACACACGGGAGGCCAAGCCCGTCGAACGTCGCGTACTTGTGGCCGAGGACGAGGCGTTGATCAGGCTTGACCTGGTGGAGATGCTCCGCGAGGAGGGTTACCAAGTCGTCGGCGAGGCCGGGGACGGGCAGGAGGCCGTCCGGCTCGCCGAGGAGCTGCGCCCGGACCTGGTGATCCTGGACGTCAAGATGCCGAAAATGGACGGCATCGAGGCCGCCTCCAACATCGCCGGCGAGCGGATCGCGCCGGTGGTGATCCTGACGGCTTTCAGCCAGCGCGAGCTCGTCGAGCGGGCGCGGGACGCGGGCGCGATGGCCTACCTGGTGAAGCCGTTCGCCAAGCGCGACCTGGTGCCGGCCATCGAACTGGCGGTGTCCCGGTTCGCCGAGGTGCAGGCGCTGGAGGCGGAGGTCGCCGACCTGACCGAGCGTCTGGAGGCGCGCAAGACCATCGAGCGGGCCAAGGGCCTGCTGATGAACAAGCACAACCTCTCGGAGCCTGAGTCGTTCCGCTGGCTGCAGCGGACCGCGATGGACCGCCGCACCACGATGAAGGCAGTCGCCCAGGCGGTGCTGGAGAACCTCTCCTAGTTCGCCCCCCGGCGTGGGCCGCAGGTCAGCGGCCGACGCCGGGAAGCTCAATATGACCGGCGGCGTCCCACACGGGTGAAGCGCTCGTCGTACCGGTCCTGGATCGCCTCCGGCGCCGACTCCGGTTCCGCCTCGCGAGTGATTCGCTGCAGCAGGCGGAAGAACTCGAACCGCTCGACGCCGGGCGTGATGTAGATGAAGATCTCCGCGGCGGAGTCCTCGGGCGCCGCGAACGCGTGCGGCATGCCGGGCGGTAACACCACGAAACCGCCCTTGCCGACGGTCTCGATCCGGTCGTCCAGCAGGATCTCCATTGCGCCTTCCAGGACGTAGCACACCTCGGCGGACTTCTCGTGGATGTGCGGGTGGGCCCCGTCCCCGCCCGCCAAAATGCGGATCAGGTTGGCGCCGGTGAAGCCTCCGGTCGCGCTGCTGTCGGCCAGCCCGGAACTGGATGCCGCCCTCGTGCGGGCCATGTCGTCGGCCGCAGAGCTGGAACTCCTCCCGCTCTGGACGGACCCGGTATGCGCGGTGGTTCCCGCGTGGCACCCGTTGGCCGACGAGGACGTCCTGCGCCCGGAGCAGATCGCCGAGTTGCCGCTGCGCCTCGCAGCCCGCGACGCCAACCCGCCGTTCCGCGACCTGATCACCACGGTGCTGCGCGACGCAGGAGCCGAACTTCCGGTCGGGCCGCCGTTTACGCACCTGCAGGGCACGCTCGCCGACATCGCGACCGACCCCACCGCATCGTGGACCGGTTCTACCGCGCCGGTGACCTGCCACCGGCCCAGCACGTCGCGATTCGTCCGCTGGCGGCGTCGAGAGCACGCGTCGCTGGTGGTGCCGCCGGGCCCGGCGGGGCCGGCGTTAAGGCTGTTGCTGGACAGCTTCCGCGGGTGACGGAGTCACTGTCCCGGGGGCTGGTCGCGCAGGACGCAGGTCAGCCGCGCCGAGCAGGTGCGCCGATCCTTCTGGTCCGTGATCACGATGTCGAAGGTCGCCGTCGAGCGGCCCCGGTGCACGGGCGTCGCGACGCCGGTGACCACGCCCTCGGTGGCCGCGCGGTGGTGGGTGCAGGACAACTCGAGCCCGACCGCGATCCGGTCCGCGCCCGCGTGCAGGGCGGCGGCGATGGAGCCGAGGGTCTCGGCCAGCACCGCGTTCGCGCCGCCGTGCAGCAGACCGTAGGGCTGGCGGTTGCCCGCGACCGGCATCGTGGCGACCACCCGATCGGGGTCCCATTCGACGATTTCGATGCCCATCCGCTCGGTGAGCTGCTCGCCGGCGTCGTTCATCACCGCGCCAAACAGGTCGTTGTCGCTGGTCATCGCCTCACCGTCGTTAAGCGAAGTCACGCCGGGGCCCTCCCGTCGCCTCGGGTACAAGCTGTCGGAGCTTCAGCCTAGACTCGCCGCCGTGATGCATTCCGAGGACCGACGCCTGCTGCTCATCGACGGCCACTCGATGGCCTACCGCGCCTTCTACGCCCTCCCGAAGGAGAACTTCCAGACCGGCACGGGCCAGCACACCAACGCGGTCTACGGCTTCACCTCGATGCTGATCAACCTGCTCCGCGACGAGCAGCCCACGCACCTCGCGGTCGCCTTCGACGTCTCCCGCAAGACCTTCCGCAGCGAGACCTTCACCGAGTACAAGGCCAACCGCAGCGCCACGCCGGACGAGTTCCGCGGCCAGGTCAGCCTGATCCAGGATGTCCTCGGCGCACTGAACATCCCGGTGCTGAGCAAGGAGAGCTACGAGGCCGACGACGTCATCGCGACGCTGACCACGCAGGCCACCGCGGCGGACTTCAAGGTCTCGATCTGCACCGGTGACCGGGACGCGCTGCAGTTGGTCACCGACGAAGTCACCGTGCTGTACCCGACGAAGGGCGTTTCGGAGCTCACCCGCTTCACGCCGCAGGCCGTCGAGGACAAATACGGCCTGACGCCGCAGCAGTACCCGGACTTCGCGGCGCTGCGCGGCGACCCGTCGGATAACCTGCCGAAGATCCCGGGGGTTGGGGAGAAGACCGTCACCAAGTGGATCCAGCAGTTCGGTTCGCTGGCCGATCTGGTGGACCGAGTCGACGAGGTCAAGGGCAAGGCCGGTGAGGCGCTGCGCGAGCACCTGGCGTCGGTGCTGCTCAACCGGCAGCTGACCGAGCTGGTCCGCGACGTCCCGTTGGAGTCGACGCCGGCCGAGCTGGCGGTGCGGGCCTGGGACCGCGACGCGGTGCACCGGCTGTTCGACGACCTGGAGTTCCGGGTGCTGCGCGACCGGCTGTTCGCGACGCTGTCCAGCGCCGAGCCGGAGGTCGAGGAGGGCTTCGAGATCTCCGGCGGCGTCGTGCAGCCCGGCCAGCTGGCGGGGTGGCTGGACAAGCACGCCCGCAACGGCAACCGGGTGGGGCTGGCCTTCACCGGGCAGTGGGCCCGGGGGCACGGCGACCTGACCGGTATCGCACTGGCCACCGCCGACGGCAACGGGGCGTTCGTCGACGTCACGGCCCTGACCGCGGAGGACGAGCAGGCGCTGGCGGCCTGGCTGGCGGACCCGGCGACGACGAAGGCGGCGCACGACGTCAAGGGGCCGCTGCACGCCATCCGCGACCGAGGCTGGACGATGGCGGGCCTGACCAGCGACACCGCACTGGCGGCCTACCTGGTGCGGCCCGGGCAGCGGTCCTTCGAGCTGCCGGACCTGGTGGTCCGCTACCTGCAGCGCGAGCTGCGCGCGGAGCAAGGCGACGACGACGGGCAGCTGTCGCTGCTGGAGGACGAGGCGGAGACCAAGGAGAAGGCCGCCTCGACCGAGCTGGTGAAGGCGCGCGCGGTGGCCGAGCTGGCCGACGCGCTGGACGCGGAGCTGGACCGCATCGACAGCCGCGGGCTGCTCACCGACCTGGAGCTGCCGCTGCTGGTGGTGCTAAGCAAGCTGGAGGGCGCGGGCATCGCGGTCGACTCGGAGCAGCTGGCCGAGCTGGGTGCGCGCTTCGCGGCCCGGGTCAAGCAGGCCGCGCAGGACGCCTACGGCGTGATCGGCAAGGAGATCAACCTCGGCTCGCCGAAGCAGCTGCAGGTGGTGCTCTTCGACGAGCTGGACATGCCGAAGACCAAGCGCACCAAGACCGGTTACACCACCGACGCCGAGGCGCTGCAGACGCTGTACGAGAAGACCGAGCACCCGTTCCTGCAGCACCTGCTGGAGCACCGCGACGCCACCCGGCTGAAGACCACTGTAGACGGTCTGGTGAAGTCCATTTCGGACGACGGGCGGATCCACACCACGCTGAACCAGACCATCGCGGCGACCGGCCGGCTGTCCTCGACGGACCCGAACCTGCAGAACATCCCGATCCGCACCGAGGAGGGCCGCCGGATCCGGGAGGTCTTCGTCGTCGGCGACGGTTACGCCGAGCTGATGACCGCCGACTACAGCCAGATCGAGATGCGCATCATGGCGCACCTCTCCGGCGACGAGGGGCTCATCGAGGCCTTCCGCACCGGCGAGGACCTGCACAACTACGTCGCCTCCCGGGCCTTCGGGGTGCCGATCGGCGAGGTCGGCCAGGAGCTGCGTCGCCGGGTCAAGGCGATGTCCTACGGGCTGGCCTACGGCCTGTCGGCCTACGGGTTGGCGCAGCAGCTGCGGATCTCCGCCGAGGACGCGAAGGCGCAGATGGACGCCTACTTCGCCCGCTTCGGCCGCGTCCGCGACTACCTGCGGGAGGTCGTGGACCAGGCGCGCAAGGACGGCTACACCTCGACGATCCTGGGACGCCGCCGCTACTTGCCGGACCTGACCAGCGACAACCGGCAGCGGCGGGAGATGGCGGAGCGGATGGCGCTCAACGCGCCGATCCAGGGCAGCGCGGCCGACATCATCAAGGTCGCGATGCTGGGCGTGCACCGGGCGTTGCGGGACAACGACATGCGCTCGCGGATGCTGCTGCAGGTGCACGACGAACTGATCATCGAGGTCGCCGCCGACGAGCGGGCTGAGGTGGAGAAGCTGGTGCGCGAGCAGATGGGTTCGGCCTACCAGCTGGACGTGCCGCTGGAGGTCTCCGTCGGCGTCGGCCGCTCCTGGGACGCCGCCGCGCACTGAGGTCCGCCGAATTCGGCGGGAACCGTTGAAATTGCGTTGCGGGGCAGTCACGAAGTGGTCACTCACCGGAGTCGGGTCGGTGCAACCCTTTTGAATGGCGGACATCACCGTCGGGTGGCCCCGCCCGAACGCGCGTTGGATCGGTGCCTATAGCCTGCCGTACGCGTTGCCGGGCCCGGACGCATGCGTGCGGGCCCGGCAACGGTGGGGCGCGGACACCCCCGAATCCGCTTCCGCGTCAACCCCGAGGAGGAGCATGATCAGCATCGACAGAGTCGACCACCTGGTCCTCACCGTCGCCGATGTCGATCGGGCAGTGGAGTTCTACGAGCAGATCCTCGGCATGACGCCGGTGGCGTTCCCAGGCGAGCGCCGAGCGGTGAGCTTCGGTCGGCAGACGATCAAGCTGCACGCGGCCAGCGAACTGGTGGAGCCGACCGCGACGCACCCGGTGCCTGGCTCGGCCAACCTGTGCTTCGTCACGGCCAACGCGCTCTCCGAGGTCCAGGAGCACCTGCGCGCCAACGAGGTGCGCATCGAGGAAGGCCCGGTCAGCCGGATCGGCGCGGAGGGCTCGATCACCTCGCTGTACCTGCGCGACCCGGACGGCAACCTGATCGAGATCGCCCGCTACGACGAGCCCGTCGAGGTGTCTCCCGCCGATTAGCGGATTGGATTCTGCCCCTGGGGCAAGGTCCAGACTGGATCCATGCTCGGCATTGGGGATTTCGCGCAGCTGACCGGCCTGAGTGCGAAGGCGCTGCGGGTCTGCGACAAGCAGGGTCTGCTGAAGCCGGCCGCGGTGGACCCGTGGTCGAACTACCGGTGCTACACGGCGAGCCAGCTGGAGCTGGCGGTCCGGCTGAAGGCGTTGCGCGCGGCCGGCATCGGGCTGGCGGAGGTCGAGCGGGCGTTGCTCGGCCGCCGGGAAGCGGCCGCGGTGCTCGAAGAGAGCCGAGCGCGGCAGGACACCGCGCAGCACTGGGTGGGTGTGGTGCTGCTGCCGGTGGTCGACGATGACGACGAGGGCGCGACTGAACACGCGAACGCGGTGTTCGCCGCGTTGTGGCAGGCGTTGGCGGCGGAGGACAACGCGCCGATCGCGCCGTTCTGCTCGTCGATGCGGTCCGGGTCCACTGAGGACGAAGCCGAGGTGCTGTGTTGCTGGGCGGTCGCCCGGGCCGTGTCGGCGGGCTGGGCGATTTCCGGGTGGACTGTCGCGCGAGGGCAAGTTCGGGCAGGGTTGGAGCTCGTGGTGGGCCGGCGGCACGATGAAGACGTCCCGGTCGTCGACCCGGTGGTGCACCCGGCCGTTATCGTGCTGCTGGCCGAAGCGCAGCGGCGTGGGGCAGACCTGAACCTCGTGCCGATGCGCCCAGATCGGGCGGCTCGACGAGACCGGCGATGCGAGCGGCATGGAGGTCGCTATCCGGCTGCAGCCGGCCGCGACGTGAGCACAGGCCGTGAGTGTTCCGTTGCCATGGCGACCCCGAACACTCACGGCCCCGAACGCTGCGCTGGGAGTGCCCCGAAAAACGCGAGGGGACGTCAGGTTCTTGTCGCTCTGCGCCACCGGGAGCTTCGTATGCGTATTCGCTCATTCGTGTTTTGCACCTGAGTACTACGGTTCCGCTCATTGGGGACAATTCCGTGCTGCTGGCATGGGGTGGGGGAACTGTGAAGGTGGATTTGGCCGCCTCGGAGTTCACGAAGGACACGGTTGAGCTCCTCCAGGGGCAGATAGTTGATGTGCTCAGGTGCCCGGTGGACCTGGGCGATGAGCGGCAGTGGTTGGCTTGGCTGACCGACGAGACGGGCCGGGCGGGGCTGGGTCGGGACAAGTTGGCCACCGCGCTGATCGCGCACTGCCGCGCGAAGGAGGTCGAGCCGCCGGAGCCGAACCTGGCCCGGCAGGTGGCGAGTCGCGCGCTGCAGGACTTCGAGATGCTGCAGTGCCACAGCATCGCGGATCGAATGGGCGATTCGGCGGACCAGTTGGAAACCTTGCTCGCAGGTTCGGAGGAGCACCAGGAATGGTCGCTCGCCGAACTGCGATCCGAGGTGGGTTCGATGAACCTGAAGAAATTGCTCCTGGAGATCGAAAGCCTCATGTCGCTGCAGGCCTTGGGGTTGCCAACCGACCTGCTGGTCAAGTTGGAGGAGAGCAACGCCGACCACGTCTGGCTGGGCGCGCTCCTCAAGGAGATCGGCAAGCAGACCGCGGTGCAGGCCTTGCGCCTGCCGTCCGATCTCTTCGACGACGTTCCGGCGGAACTCGTGGAGGCGTGGTGCGCGCGGGCGGCCAGCGCGGGTTCCGCGGAGCTCAGGGCGCATCCACGAGCGGTCCGCGTGACCCTGTTGAGCGCGCTGTGCTCGGTGCGGCGCAAGGAGATCACGGATTTACTCGGCCGGGTGCTGGTCGGCCTGCTGCACCAGATCCGGGTACGGGCGGAGCACCGGCTCGGCCAGGAGGCCACCGATGCCGCGTGGCCGAGACAGGCGCGGGACGTGCTCCTGCTCGAACTGGCCCGGGCCGCCCTGGATCGCCCCGACGACACAGTGCGGACAGTGCTGTACCCGATCGCCAGCGAGCAGGAGCTCAGGAAGCTGACGCGCGACAGCGAAGCCCGCGACGCCGTGCGAGCCCGGCGCAAGCGAACGGTGCTCCGCGGCACGTACTCCGCTTACTACCAGCAGATCATCAAGCTCCTGCTGGCGGGCCTGGAGTTCCGCTGCCGGGACCTGGGCTGCTGGCCGGTCATGGCAGCGCTCGGCGAGCTGGTCAGCGACTACACCGCGTGCTGGGGGCGTGGCCGGTTCTACGACTTCGACCAGAACATCCCGCTGGACGATGTGGTGCCGCCGGAGTGGCAGGACGCAGTCGTGGACAAGGAGGGGCGTATCGAACGCGTCGTCTACGAGCTGTGCGTGCTGCTGTCGCTGCGGGATCTGCTCTGCTCCCGGCGGATCTTCCTCGCCGGGGCCGGCCAGTGGGGAAAGCCCGGAGTGGACCGCCCGACGGGCGGTGCGACCGCGCGTGTCGAGTCCGGGGGACCCCACGCGGTGTCGCACCGCCGCACCGGCGAAATCCTCACCTGGCCCAGCTAGGTCAGGCCCCCCTGCAGCACTCGGTTCTGAGCCTTCGTCCTCGCAGCAGGGCCACCCGCACCGCCACACGGAGTCTGGGGACAAGCGCTCAGAGGGACAGTTCGGGCTTCGGGCGCATGGGGGTCCAGACCAGCGCCAGCCCGGCCCCGTAGGTATCAGCCTTGACCAGGGCGTTGGTTTCTCGCACGGCCGTGCGCCGGCCGCGGCGAGCGTCAGCGCAGCGCGGTGGCCGGGCGCACCTCCCACATCGTCCACAGCGGCCGGTAGCCCTGACGGGGCCAGAACACCGAGGACAACGGGTTGGGCGGGTTGTAGTACAGGAAGCTGCCGACGGCTCCGGCGCGAGCGAACTCGTTGTGCGCCGTTGCCATCAGTTGTTGGCCGACGCCGGTTCCGCGGAGCTTCTCCTGCACCGATACGCAGTTGACGTACGCCCACGTGCCGGACTGGAGCCGGTAGCTGCCGGGGGACTTAGCGGTGTCCACCCAGCCGCACTCCGCTACCGCAACCGGAGTTCCGTCCTGCTCCGCCAGCCACACGGGATCGCTGGAGTGCAGGCGCACGTGCGCAGCGGTCCGCTTCAGCTGCGGAGCGTCGGGTCGGTACGCCGATGTGCCGACCAGGGCGGCGAATTCGAGCTCGGAAAGCGTGAGCTCGACGACGGCGTCCACGTCGGCCGGTCCGGCGCGACGTATTTTTACGGTACCAGATAGTTTCGTATATGCGACCGGCGCGGTCGGGCGCACGGCCAAGCAGGACAGCGGAACGAAGCCGTGATCCAGGAACGCCCTGGTCGCGGCGGCGTCCCGGCTCGGCCACACGACCATGCAGGACGAGTTCGGGCCAGGTGAGGCGTGCGCCGCCAGCCACTCGCGCCAGGTCCCAAGCAGCGCGTCCATGCCCGCCTGCGGCTGCTCGCCGACGATCGGGAAGAGTTCGAACACCTCACCGGCCTGCCAGAGGCTCTGCGCCGACCCCGGCGGATTGGTGTTGCGCGCTACGAGCCCGGCGGCCGTGCCGCCGCCGGCGGTGCGGGCCACGATCGCCTCGCCGTCGGACGGCAGGTGGTGGGTGTCCGGCAGCTGCGGATCCAGCGCGGCGAACCGCGCGAACTGGGCCCGCATCAACTCCTGTGCACTCGCCACGACTTCTGCTTCCTACTCGTTGGCTGTAGCTGTTCGAGTAGGACATTTCGCTCTCCGCCGTGCCAAGAGCACGGGCTGGAGTCCGGGCTGGGCAGTCTCAGCCGATCGGCCATCCTTCCGCAACCTGCGGCGGTGGCTACGGTTCCGTTCCTTCTTCAGGGAACCCCGTACGAACGGTGACACACCGGCCTGGGCCGGTATGTGTGTGATCCCTGAGGCTGAAACTGCCGTTACCGGGAACATCCCGATGCCTGGCGTCCTACTCGATCTCTCCAGTTTTGATCAAAGTCCGGTCCAGAAGACGGCGACTAGTCCGCTCCCGGCGACCTTCCTCACCCTGCGTGCCTACTCAAAGGTGGCAAACGAAGATCGCGGTACCGGGGAAGAGTCGTCCGCGCAGCGGGCTCCACTGTCCCCACGTCTGAGTGTGCCCCTCCGGCCACTCCGGTTCGACGAGATCGACCAGATGCAACCCGGCGGCGGCCAACTGGCGGACGTAGTCGCCGAGCGTGCGGTGGTGCTCCACGTAGGTGGCCTGGCCGTCGGCGTCGATCTCCACGTACGGGGTGTGGTCGAAGTAGGAGTGGGTCGCGGTCAGCCCGGTCGGCCCCGGATCGTCGGGGAAGACCCACCGCATCGGGTGCGTCACCGCGAAAACCCACCGGCCGCCCGGCCGCAGCACCCGCGCGACCTCCCGGAACACCGCTCCGGCATCGGCCACGAACGGCACGCCGCCGAACGCCGAGCAGGCCAGGTCGAAGGAATCGTCGGCGAACGGCAGGCAGTCCGCGCTGGCCTGCACCAGCGGCACGGCGGTCCTGCTGCGCTCACCGCCCGCGACGGCGTGGCGCAACATCCCGGCCGAGATGTCTAGTCCGACGGGATGTGCGCCCTGGTCGGCCAGCCACCGCGAGCACGAGGCCGCGCCGCAGCCGACCTCCAGCACCCGCTTGCCCCGGACGTCGCCGAGCAGCCCGGCGTCCTGCTCGCGCAGCCGCTCCGGGCACCACATGAAATCGCTGTCGCCGAGGAATGCGCCGTGTTCGGCTTGGTAGTCGTCGGCGTCAGCGTCCCACCACAACCGGTTCGCGCCCCGCGATTCCGCCGCGTCGACAGTGCGTTTGCTCACACCGACCGTGCCCAACAAGTGCTCCGCCGAGATACGCTGGAGCCCGTCGTTCTCCGGCTTGTCGGCTCGTGTCAAGGATTCCCCCTGCCGATAGTGGGTATTGCTCGGACGTGTGCACTGTCGTCGCCCGGAGTCGACCGGTCGTTCAGGCGTACCGCAGTTTGCCCGACGATCGAGAAAGCGCGTACGATACCGCCCGCGCCGTGGGTCTTCTGTCGGCGGCTCTTCCCTGCCGGGTCGCACCGGCCGAGGAGGTCTGCCGGAGAAGTCGAACTTCCTGGTCCAGCAAGTCAGCTGGCCCTGGCCGGACACCTGGGGCGCGGCAACAATGTAGATCCAGCGACCAACCTATCCGCACCGGAGCAACCCACCTGATGTCCACCGACACCACCACCGTCCCGACTGCAGCCGCCACCAAGCCGCAGGTCGCAGTGAACGACGTCGGGACGGAGGAGGACTTCCTCGCCGCCGTCGACCAGACCATCAAGTACTTCAACGATGGGGACATTGTTGAGGGCACCATCGTCAAGGTCGATCGCGACGAGGTGCTGCTTGACATCGGCTACAAGACCGAGGGCGTCATTCCCTCCCGCGAACTGTCGATCAAGCACGACGTCGACCCCGCCGAGGTCGTCACCGTCGGCGACTTCGTCGAGGCCCTCGTTCTCCAGAAGGAGGACAAGGAAGGCCGGCTGATCCTCTCCAAGAAGCGCGCCCAGTACGAGCGCGCCTGGGGCACCATCGAGGAGCTCAAGGAGAAGGACGAGCCGGTCAAGGGCACCGTCATCGAGGTCGTCAAGGGCGGTCTTATCCTCGACATCGGCCTGCGCGGCTTCCTGCCGGCCTCCCTGGTCGAGATGCGCCGCGTCCGCGACCTGCAGCCCTACGTGGGCCGCGAACTCGAGGCCAAGATCATCGAGCTGGACAAGAACCGCAACAATGTGGTCCTGTCCCGCCGCGCCTGGCTGGAGCAGACCCAGTCCGAGGTCCGCAGCGAGTTCCTCAACCAGCTGCAGAAGGGCCAGGTCCGCAAGGGCGTCGTGTCCTCCATCGTCAACTTCGGTGCGTTCGTCGACCTCGGTGGTGTTGACGGTCTGGTGCACGTCTCGGAGCTGTCCTGGAAGCACATCGACCACCCGAGCGAGGTCGTCGAGGTCGGCCAGGAAGTCACCGTCGAGGTCCTCGACGTGGACATGGACCGCGAGCGCGTGTCGCTGTCGCTGAAGGCCACCCAGGAAGACCCGTGGCGCCAGTTCGCCCGCACCCACGCGATCGGCCAGATCGTGCCGGGCAAGGTCACCAAGCTGGTGCCCTTCGGTGCGTTCGTCCGCGTCGACGAGGGCATCGAGGGCCTGGTGCACATCTCCGAGCTGGCAGAGCGCCACGTGGAGATCCCGGAGCAGGTCGTCCAGGTCGGCGACGAGGTGATGATCAAGGTCATCGACATCGACCTGGAGCGTCGCCGGATCTCGCTGTCGCTGAAGCAGGCCAACGAGGGCTTCAGCCCCGACTCGGAGTTCGACCCCACCCAGTACGGGATGGCCGCCGAGTACGACAACGAGGGCAACTACATCTACCCCGAGGGCTTCGACGTGGAGACCCAGGAGTGGAGCGAGGGCTACGAGAAGCAGCGTGAGGAATGGGAGCGGCAGTACGCCGAGGCCCACACGCGCTTCGAGAAGCACATCGCCCAGATCACCAAGGCCCGCCAGGCCGACGCGGAGGCCGCTGCGGCTGCCGCGGCCGGTGGCGGCGAGGAGCCGACCAGCGGCGGCGGCAACTACTCGTCGGGTTCGGCCGACGAGCAGGACAGCGGCTCGCTGGCCAGCGACGCGCAGCTGGCGGCGCTGCGGGAGAAGCTCTCCGGCGGTGCGTGAGTCTGACGCCTAACGGCTGAGGCACCACGGCCCCGCACCTTCCGAGGTGCGGGGCCGTTCTCCGTTTTCGGGGGGAGCTCCAGGCTCGTTCGATGTGGCGGCGCGGGATAACCCATGATGGGTGTGAGGTGAACGGCCCGTTTGTGCCGTCTATGAGCCTGTTGCAAAATTACGCCCACCACGGACCGTGATCGATCGATCACGGCTGAGATGGCCACTGGCGGACAAACGGCGGCGATCGAGACTGATTTGGTACTTCGGTTCAGTCGTTTTCGCCGAAAACGCAACAGGCTCCTATTGGCGTGAAGGGTCCGTTCGCTTCGCGCCAGCGACGCCAGGTGCACCACCGTCGCACAGCGAGTTCCCGAGCAGCCTCTATCGCGCCGAAAAGTGCGCGCGGGGATTTTGTTCCCAGGGGTGCATCGGGTTGGTCCTGTCTCGCTGGCAGGATGGGTTCTGTGTTGTTGATGGGACTCAGCGGTGGGATCGGTTCGGGGAAGTCGACGGTGGCTCGGCGGTTGGTGGAGCGCGGCGCGGTGCTCGTCGACTCCGACGTGCTGGCCAGGGAGGTCGTGCAGCCGGGCACTCCGGGGCTGACCGAGCTCGTCGAGCGGTTCGGGGACGACATCCTGGACTCCGGCGGCGCGCTGAACCGGCCGGCGTTGGCGGCGAAGGTCTTCGGCGACAGCGACGCCCGCGCCGACCTCAACGCGATCACGCACCCCAAGATCCGCGAACTGACGGCCGCGCGGATCGCACAGGCACCCACGGACGCGGTCGTCGTGCACGACGTTCCGCTGCTGGTCGAGGCCGGTTACGCGGCGAACTACCACCTGGTGGTCATCGTCGGTGCGCCGGAACCGGTCCGGGTGCGGCGGCTGATCGACCGCGGTCTGGCGGAGGACGACGCGCGCGCCCGCATCGCCGCGCAGGCCACCGACGAGCAGCGGCGCGCGGTCGCGGACGTCTGGCTGGACAACAGCGGTTCGGTCGAGGAGATCAACGCCCAGGTCGATGCGCTGTGGCAGGACCGGCTGGTGCCGTTCGAGGAGAACGTCCGGCTGCGGCGGCGACCGCCGAAGCGTGCGCCGCTTCTGGTCGAGCCGGACCCGGAGTGGCCGCGGCAGGCCCGACGGCTGATCGCCCGGATCGAGCGGGCGGCGGGCGACAAGGCGGTGCGGATCGACCATATCGGCTCGACCTCGGTGCCCGGCCTGCCCGCGAAGGACATCATCGACCTGCAGCTGACGGTGCGGTCGCTGGACGACGCGGATGCGCTCGCCGAACCGCTGGGCGAGGCCGGCTTCCCGCTGTTGCCGGAGATCCGCGGCGACAGCCCGCACTCCTTCGCCCCGGATCCGGTGCAGTGGAAGAAGCGGATACATCTCTCGGCCGATCCAGGCCGCTACGCGAACCTGCACGTCCGAGTCGACGGTTCCGCGAGCCAACGCGTCGCGCTGGTGTTCCCGGACTGGCTCCGCGCCGACGAATCGGCCCGCGCGGAATACCTCGCCCTCAAGCGCAAGGTCTCGGCCGAGCACGCGAACGACCCGAACCACGACGCCTACGCCGACGCGAAGGAACCGTGGTTCGAAACCGGGCTCCGCAACGCTTGGCACTGGGCCGACCGGACCGGCTGGTCGCCGAGCGACTGATCTTCCGAGATGACGAGCACCTCCCGCCAGTTCGGCTGGCAGCAGGTGCGGTCTCTCCGGATGGTTGGGGGCGAGGTCGGGAGGTGCTCGCCCCCACCCAAGATCAGGATGCCGAGCGGAGGATCTCGGCGATCTCGGTGTAGCCGTCGCTCTCGGCGTGCTGCAGAGCCGTCGCGCCGTTGCGGTCGCGGATGTTCACGTCGGCACCCGCGTTCACGAGCAACTGCGCGACCTCCTGGTAGCGCTCGCTCCCGTCGCCCAGCACCACGGCTTCCAGCAGCGCGGTCCAGCCGAGGTCGTTCACGTGGTTGACGTCGATACCGGTCTTCACCGCCGCTCGCACGTACTCGACGTGCCCGTGCTCGCCGGCCGGGATCAGCGCGGTGCCGCCGTAGCGGTTGGTCAGCGCGAATTCCGGGTTCGCGGGCAGCGGCGCTTCCAGCATTCCGACGCCGCCGGTCACCCCGGTGACCAGGAAGGCGCTGTCCTGGCGGTCGTCCTGGGCGGCCGGGTCGGCGCCGGCAGCCAGCGCGGCACACACCTGGTCGAGATCACCATCGTCGGCGGCGCGCCGGAGCTGCTGGTCCACCACCGGGGTTGGGCGCCCGGGTCCTCGTGCTGACCACCTACGACGCCGATACCGGCCATCACCCGCGCCATCGACGCGGGCGCCACCGGCCACCTGCTCAAGGCAGGGCCACCGGAGGAGCTGTTCCAGGTGATCCGGGCCGCCGCGCAGGGCAAGACCATGCTCTCCCCGGAGATCGCCTCCCGGCTGCTGCCGCGCAGCCGCGCGCCGGAGCAGTCGCTGAGCGCCCGCGAGGTCGAGATCCTGGAGCTGCTGGTGCAGGGACTGGGCAACAAGGAGCTGGCCCGCCGCCTCGACGGCCTCCCGCCCCGCTGACCGGCCCCCCGCGGCAGCCGCCTAGGCCCGTGAGTACTTTTGGGGGCTATAGCACCCGAAAGTACTCACGGGCCCTAACGGTTTCGGGTGCCAAAGCGCATCCGAACGCGCTCACGGGTGCTGACCGGCGCAGATCCTGGTCACCAGAGCTGGAAGATGCCCCGGTGGGCGAGCCATTGGTTGATGTCCCGGTGGCGGGTGACCTCGTCCAGCGTGCGGTGCACCGTGCGCAGCGCGTAGTCCGCCTCGCTGAGCCGGATCAGGCCGTTGCCCACCGCTGCGGCGAACTCGGTGGCGTGGGTGATCCGCGCACGGCCGTGGTCCCCGACCTCCAGACCGAGCAGGAGGTCGGTCATCGTCCACGACCGTGTCTCACGCTCGATGTGGACCGCGGTGAGCATGCTCGGCCCCGGGCGGGAGTGCCTGCGGCGCGGGCGGTAGCGGGTCAGCCGCAGCCCGAGGTCGGGCAGCAGCCAGGTGATCTCGGCGTCGTGGTCCGGGGCCTCCGGCGTTGGGCACTCCACTGCGAGTCCCCAGCGTTCGACGTGGCAGACCTCCAACTGCGCGACGCTGCCGGAAGGTTGCCTGCGCTGCGAGCTGAAGACGTCGATAACTTCAACCAATTGGGGAGAAAACGCAGCGGTCACGACTTCAGACAGTAATGGCAAAACCGGCTCCGAAGATCGACAGCGCCGTCATTTAACGTAACTTTTCGGAGCTCGTCGAGTATCGATTCGGTGCGTGCGCGGACTGTCACCGGGATGGCGGTAGCCTCCGCTGGCCGGGTGCGGGATCTTCGACGGGTTGCCCGCGCCACGACAGCTCGATCCCGTTGTCGCGCAACCACTTCGGCAGGTCGTACCGGTGCCGGGCGAGCCCGTCGACGGCGTTGCACGCGCGCCGCATCGCGCGCTCCGCGGTCTCTGCGTCCAGCAGGTCCGCCTGCACGGCGACCACGAATTCGTCGACGTCCAACAGCTCCGCCGCGCGCCGGTCCCGCACCGCGATGTCGAGGTAGAGGTCGACCGTCCGCCACTGCTGTTCGCCCGGCTCGATGTCCGCCACGTCGAGGTAGAAGTCCGTGTCGCCCTCGTGCCCGGGGTGCCAGTACCAGCGGGTCACGCGCAACCCGAGTTCGGGCAGCAGCCAGGATTCGAGGGCGGCGATGCGGGGGTGCCCCGGGGTCGGGCGGGCCAGGTACAGGCCGAAGGGTGCGCGCTCGTAGCGCGTCACGGTGCGCACGTGGCCCTTGGGGTCGGTGTTGGTGTTGGCGACCAGATCGAAGACCTCGGCCTTGGGCGGGTGGACGGGCAGGCCGAGCCGTTCGGCGATCTCGCGCTGCGTGGTCACCCTGCCACTGTATTCGGGCGGGCGCGACGTCCGAAGGTCGTCGCGCCCGCTATTCCTTCACCACTTGTGATCCTTCACCTCCGATCGGTCGAGGTCAGGTCGTCGCGCGGGTGGCGTAGGCCGGAGCCATCGTGCCGAGACCCGCGAGGATCAGGACCGCGCCGCCGATCACGTTGCACAGAACGCTGCTGGTCATGACGGCGGTTCCGCTCATCACGAACACGGCCACGATCGTCCACACACCCAGCACCGGTACGGTCCAGGCGATGCCGTGCGTGCGGTGGTAGGCGGCCGCGAACGAGAGCCCGAGAAGGGTCGCGGTCAGACCGGTGACCAGGTTGTTCAGCGTCAACGACGGCGTCATTGCGTGAAAGCCGGTGATCCACGGCGACAATGCGACGAACAGGCCACCGAGCACGGTGAAGCCGTCCGCCACCTGAGCGGTGGGAGTTTCCGCGGCCCGCTCGTAGCGCAGGCGCATCTCGGTGAGATCCGGATGCCCAGCGATAGGTGCGTTGCTCGACATCACACCACCTCCTGCACTGGGGTGACGTATCCCATTATCGGCCCTGGTGGCCATTTGGGCACCCCGTGACGCAGCACGATGTCAGGGCGGGCTCGTACATTGGTTGTCGTGGCATTCGCGACTGAGCACCCCGTCCTGGCCCAATCCGAGTTCCGGCCGGTCAGCGACATCCCGCGGATCGACGGCCGGTTCCGCATGGTCAGCGACTACGAGCCGGCTGGCGACCAGCCGCAGGCGATCGAAGACCTGGAGCGGCGGATCAACTCCGGCGAGAAGGACGTAGTGCTGCTCGGCGCCACCGGCACCGGCAAGTCGGCGACCACCGCCTGGCTGATCGAGCGCGTCCAGCGGCCCACCCTGGTGCTGGAGCCGAACAAGACGCTTGCCGCCCAGATGGCCAACGAACTGCGCGGCTTCTTCCCGGACAACGCCGTCGAGTACTTCGTCAGCTACTACGACTACTACCAACCCGAGGCGTACGTCCCCCAGACCGACACCTACATCGAGAAGGACTCGTCGATCAACGAGGACGTCGAGCGGTTGCGCCACTCCGCCACGTCGAACCTGCTCAGCCGCCGCGACTGCGTGGTCGTCTCATCGGTGTCCTGCATCTACGGCCTGGGCACCCCGCAGTCGTACCTGGACCGGTCCATCCCACTGAAGATCGGTGGCGAGATCGAACGGGACGTGTTCCTGCGCGCGCTGGTGGACGTGCAGTACACCCGCAACGACATCGCCTTCGCCCGCGGCACCTTCCGGGTGCGCGGCGACACCGTAGAGATCATCCCGGCCTACGAGGAGCTCGCGGTGCGCGTGGAGTTCTTCGGCGACGAGATCGACCGGCTGCACTACCTGCACCCGCTGACCGGAGAGATCGTGCGCGAGGTGCGCGACCTGCGGATCTTCCCGGCGACACACTACGTGGCCGGCCCGGACCGGATGGAGAAGGCCATCCGCGGCATCGAGGCCGAGGTGGAGGAGCAGCTGGGCAAGCTGGAGAAGCAGAACAAGCTGCTGGAGGCGCAGCGGCTGCGGATGCGCACCCAGTACGACATCGAGATGATGCGCCAGGTCGGATTCTGCTCCGGCATCGAGAACTACTCCCGGCACATCGACGACCGCCCGGCCGGTTCGGCGCCGGCGACGCTGATCGACTACTTCCCGGACGACTTCCTGCTGGTCATCGACGAGTCGCACTACACGGTGCCGCAGATCGGCGGCATGTACGAGGGCGACGCGTCCCGCAAGCGGACCCTGGTCGAGCACGGCTTCCGGCTGCCCAGCGCGCTGGACAACCGGCCGCTGACCTTCGAGGAATTCAGCGACCGGATCGGCCAGACGGTGTACCTGTCGGCGACGCCGGGACCGTACGAGATGGCGCAGGCCGGCGGCGAGTTCGTCGAGCAGGTGATCCGCCCGACCGGGCTGATCGACCCCGAGGTGATCGTCAAGCCCACCGAGGGCCAGATCGACGACCTGGTGCACGAGATCCGGGAGCGCGCCGACCGCGACGAGCGGGTGCTGGTCACCACGTTGACCAAGAAGATGGCCGAGGACCTCACCGACTACCTGCTCGAACTGGGCATCCGGGTGCGGTACCTGCACTCCGAGGTCGACACCCTGCGGCGGGTCGAGCTGCTGCGGCAGCTACGCCTGGGGGAGTACGACGTGCTGATCGGCATCAACCTGCTGCGCGAGGGCCTGGACCTGCCGGAGGTCTCCCTGGTGTCGATCCTGGACGCCGACAAGGAGGGCTTCCTGCGCTCCGGCACCAGCCTGGTGCAGACGATCGGCCGCGCGGCCCGGAACGTGTCCGGCCAGGTGCACATGTACGCGGACCGGATCACCGACTCGATGCAGCACGCCATCGACGAGACCAACCGGCGCCGCGCCAAGCAGACGGCCTACAACGAAGAACACGGCATCGATCCGCAGCCGCTGCGCAAGAAGATCGCCGACATCCTGGACCGGGTGTACTCCGAGTCCGAGGACACTGAGGAGTCGGTGGCCGTCGGCGGTTCTGGCCGCAACGTCTCGCGCGGCAAGAAGCCGACCGGGGAGGCCGTGGCCAGCGCCGGGCTGCTGGCGGACCGCGATATCAAGTCGATGCCGCGCGCCGAGCTGGCGGACCTGGTCCAGCAGCTCAACGACCAGATGATGAACGCGGCCCGCGAGTTGCAGTTCGAGCTGGCCGCGCGGCTGCGCGACGAGATCCACGACCTCAAGAAGGAAATCCGGGGCATGGACGCCGCAGGCATCAAGTGACGGGCATGCCTGCGTGAGCGCCGCGAGCTCGCGCCACTCCGGCAGCGGCGGTGCACCGAGGGTGGCGGTCAGCACCTGCAGGCAGACGTGGTCGGTACCGGCCTGGAGGTGCTCCTGCACCCGTTCGGCGATGGATTCGATGTCGCCGCCGGCGCCGATCGCGTCGACCAGCCGATCGCGTCGACCAGCCGATCGCGTCGACCAGCCGATCGCGTTGACCAGCCGGTCGCGGCCGCCGTCGGTCAGGTCGGACTCGGCGAAGCCGAGGCGCAGCAGGTTGTTGCGCTGGTGCGGGGCGAGCAGGTAGCCGCCGACTGCTCGCGCTGCGTCAAGCGGGCTCGCTCCGGACCCGGGTCGAGGACCACGGCCTGCTCGACGGCGAAGCGCGTCCGGCCCCATTCGCTCGCGGGCCGTCAGGGTGTGCGACGCGGGCACGAAGTACGTGTGCGCGTCCCAGGTCCGCTCGGCGGCTAGATAGCATCTTCGGCCCCAGTGCCGCGAGGACCCGCAGGGTCGGCACGCCTGCGGCGGCGTTGAGTGGGACATGATCCAGGTTGTCGAGGTAGTCGCGCCTGCCCGGCACCGGCTTGCCGCTGTGCGGAATCCGGTAGTCGCTGGTCTCGGTCGGTGAGCCCGCCGCCTGATCAGAACTCGACTTGGTGCGGTGGCGTCGGCGATCTCGACTACGGTGATCGCAGTCGCGCATTCGTCAGGTCGACAACTTAGGAGTCGTCGTGCGAGTCGTCATCATCGGTAGCGGGATCGCGGGCACGACTGCCGCATTGGCGCTGGACAAAGCCGGGATCGACGTGAGCGTGCACGAGGCGCACCCGTGCGGCGGGGCGGACATCGGGGCGTTTCTGACGGTGGCGGCCAACGGTATGCGGGCGCTGCGCCAGATCGATGTCGTCCCGGAAGTGGGCTTCCCGTTGACGTCGCTGCGCCTCACCGGCAGCGACGGAGCGGAGTTGGGTTCGTCGGCTTTCGACGATGGCTATCGCTGCGTTCGCCGCGCCGAGTTGTGCGACCTGCTGCGCTCGGAGGTCCACCGCCGAGGTCTTCCCGTCGAGTACGGCGCGCGCTTCGTCGCCGCGGAGCACGACGGCGACCAGGTGGCGGCGCGGTTCGCCGATGGGCGGGCGGTCGCGGGCGATCTGCTCATCGGCGCCGACGGGCTGAACTCCGCGGTGCGCGCGTTGATCGACCCCGTGTCGAAGCGCTATGTGGGCCAGCAGGTCTTCTACGGCTACTCCGACAGCGCCGAGCCGCCGCACGAGCCGGGACGCATCGACATGGTCCGGGGCGGCGGCAGCGCCTTCGGCTACGCGGTCTCGCCGCAGGGCCGGACTTTCTGGTTCAGCAGGGTGCCGGCGCCGTCGCTGGACGGCACGGAGGGCCCGGACGCCATGCGCGACCGGCTGCTTACGGTACTGCGGCCCGACGCGACCCCGACCGCGGACATCGTCGCGGCTACCGATGACGTGTGTGCCACCAATGCCCACGACCTGGTGCCGACCCCGCGCTGGCGCAAGGGCCGCATGCTGCTCATCGGCGACGCGGCGCACGCAGCGTCGCCGGCGACGGGCCAGGGCGCTTCGATGGCGTTCGAGGATGCGGTGGTCCTGGCCAAGGCATTGCGCGACCACGGCAGCCTCGACGCCTACGAGCGTCTGCGCAGGCCAAGGGTCGAGCGCAACATCGTCCGCAGTGCGCAGCAGAGCACCGCGCTGACGCCCGACCACGCCGAACGTCCTGAAGAGGTCGAGCGATTGGGGCAGCGCCACGCCGAAGCACCGCCCGACGGCGACCCGGCCGAATGGCTGGACTGGAACACCGAACTGCCGGTGTGAAGGCGCTGCTGGCAGTCGCCGCTGAGTCGGGCGATCTGCTGCTCTGCCGATGACTTTCCGGAGACCGACGTCGCCCTGGTTGGAGGGTGATCGTCGGTGGGTCGGGTTAGCTTGCGTGCCGGAGGTGGCTGAGGTGGGCCTGGGTTTTCAGGTGACTTTCGATGCTCACGATCCGGCGCGGTTGGCCGAGTTCTGGGCGGTGGCGCTGGATTACGTGCAGCAGTCGCCGCCACCGGGGTTCGAATCGTGGGAGCAGTTCGCGCAGCGGATCGGGCTGCCCGAGGAGAAGTGGGATGCCTTCGCCGCGGTGATGGACCCGGAGGGCAAGGGACCTCGGGTGTTCTTCCAGAAGGTCCCGGAGGGCAAGACCGCGAAGAACCGGGTGCACCTGGACATCAACGTCTCGCAGCGGGGCCTGGCGCTCGACAAGACCGCGGAGCGCCGCCAGATCGTCGCCGAGCACGTCGACCAGCTCAAGGCCGTGGGCGCGACCTTCGTCCGCGAGGTCGACGAGCCGAACGGCTACTGCATCGTCCTGCTGGATCCCGAGGGCAACGAGTTCTGCGTGCACTGATTGCGCGCAGGCGTCCCTCCCCGCTCGTCAAACACTCGTGAACGTTTTTGGGGCTGTCGACCCTGCTTGGGAACTCGTTTTGCCTTCCGGTGGCTGCCCCGGCGGGAGTGTCCGCTTCCGCCTCGCCAATTGGGGTGGAGCGAACGGCCTGTTCATCTCGGTAGGAGCCTGTTGCAAAATTACGCCCACCACGGACCGTGATCGATCGATCACGGCTGAGATGGCCACTGGCGGACAAACGGCGGCGATCGAGACTGATTTGGTACTTCGGTTCAGCCGTTTTCGCCGAAAACGCAACAGGCTCGTAGGCGGCACGAACGGTCCGTTCGCTTCACAGCACCTTCCAAAAAAGCCTCAACAGTGCCCAGAAGCACTCACGGGCCGCAGGTTGGGACGAAGGAGCCGGAGCAAGTTGCTCCGCACTATTTGTCCAAAGTGGACTTGTTTGGTGGCGGATGGCCACCCGGTCATGCCAGTGCGGACGGCGGGGTGTCCGCGCGTCGCCCGGCGCGGACGGCCGCGAGCGCTTCCGCGATGCCGTCGATTCCCGCCGTCATGGCCGCTGCGTCCAGGGAGTAGGGCAGGCGCACGAAGCGCTCGAACGCCCCGCCGATCCCGAAGCGCGGGCCGGCCGCCAGGCGCACGCCGAACTGCGGCGCCACGGCCGCCAACGCCGAGCTGACCGGCTGCGGGAATCGGGCCCACACCGACAGGCCTCCCACCGACCTGCCGATCGTCCAGTCGGGCAGGCGCTCCGCCACCAGGTCCAGCAGTAGGGCGCGGCGCCGGCGGAGAACGGCCAGCCGGTCCGGCAGGATCCGGTCGATCTCGCCCAGCAGCTCGACGCAGGCGAGCTGTTCCACCACCGGCGTTCCGAGATCCGTGCTGGTGCGCGCCTGGCCCAGTTGCTGGACGAGGTCGGCGTCCGCGCGCACCCATCCCACCCGCAGGCCGCCCCAGAAGGTCTTGGCCGCCGAGCCGATCGTGATTACGCCCGGGTGGTGCGCGGCGAGCGGCACCGGGGGATCGACATCCAGGGCGAGTTCGGCCATCGTCTCGTCCACCACCACCGGGCAGCCGAGGCGCAGCCGCGAACGGTCAACTTCGGACAGGCACAGGCCGGTCGGGTTGTGGAAGTCCGGCAGGAGGAACGCCATCGCGGCGCCGCGAGTGGCAGCCGACAAGCTCTCCAGGTCCCAGCAGGCGGATCAGGTCGGTGAGCCGTCGGTGCGCGGGCCGGACCAGTCGCCCAGCAGGCGGGCGAGCGCGTGGCTGCTGGCCTGCATGGCCTGTATGGCCTGTATGGCCTGCATGGCCTGCATGGCCTGCATGGCCAGAGTCTACGATCTGGCCCTTTCTTTCGATGCCAGATGCCTTGCACGATGTGGCCGTGATGATCCGCGTCGTCGGCGCGCGGTATCTATCCCGAGAACCCCCCGGACGGATGCTGAGGAAATTCGTGGCTTCGGTTTCGCACGAGAAGAGCGGGCACCACTTCGTGGCGCGGCGGATGACGGCGGGCGAGCAGCTCCGCGCGGATAAGAAGTCCTGGCGGCTCCCGCAGCTGCTGGTGGGGCTGGTGGGATACGGGACGGCGCTCACCTTCCTGGTCGATTCGTCTCTGGGGGTATCCAGCTGGAGCGTCCTCGCGGAGGGGATTTCGCTGCAGACTGGGGTGACGTTCGGGTGGGCGACGAACCTGACGGCCGTCGCCGTCCTGCTCTGCTGGATCCCGCTGCGGGAACTCCCGGGGCTCGGCACCCTCTTGAACATCGTGCTCGTCGGAACATCCGCCGACTGGGCGGCGAACTTCGTACCTGCGCCGACTTCCCTCATACAGCAGCTGGTCCACTACTTCCTGGGGCTGCTGATGCTGACCTTCTTCGACGCGGTTTACCTGGGCGCCCGGTTCGGTTCCGGGCCGCGGGACGGCCTGATGACCGGCGCCATGCGCGCCACCGGCAAGCCGATCTGGGCGGTTCGCACCGGGATCGAGGTGATCGTCCTGGCCATGGGCTGGGTCCTAGGCGGAACCGTCGGATTCGGAACGGTGCTGATTGCGCTCGTGATGGGCCCGCTGGTCCAGCACTTCCTGCGCTTCACGACCGTCCGCCTGGACGGTGACGATGCGGTGGGGCGAACGGGCCGTTCGCCGCGATAGGTGGAGCGAACGGGCCGTTCGCCCCTGGCTCAGGCGAAGGCGCTGAACCAGAGCGAGGACTACAAGGAGGGGGTGGCGGCCTTCCGGGAGAAACGCCCCGCACGGTTCGTAGGTCGCTGACGTTGCCCGCGGCGTAGGGGCCGACCGCTAGTACCAGGATTCTCGCGGCGAGCCATTTCCGCAGGTCACAGTTCGTGAGTGACGAGCCGGGCTCTATCCCGGCTAAGCACTCACAAGCGGTGACGAGGCACAACGCCCCGGGGTTCAAAGACAGGCGCTGACTGCTAGCCCAGACGGACTTCCCGGGCAAGGAATTTCCAACCCTTGGTTGTAGCTGTCGACTGCATTTCAGAGGCCAGTGATGGACTTACCGACGATCAGGTTATTCATCTCGCGGGAACCCTCGAAGGAGCAGACCGACTCCGCGTCGGAGAAGAACTTCGCGATCTCGTAGTCGAGGACGTCCGCGCTCTGCACGGTGCGCAGCGCGATCTTGCGCTCGATCTTGGCGGCGGTGAACCCGGGCGTGCCCTTCTCCACGACGAAGCCCTTGACCTGGTTTCGGCCTCGTCGCGAGCTCAGACCACGATCAGGTCGGCGAAGGTGCCGTTGCCGATCACGGCGAAGAGGTCGTGGAAGCCGGTCCAGGTGAAGTCCCGCGGTGGGAAGAGGCGTTGCAGGAACAAGCGCTTCGTGCCGTTGAGCACCTACTCTCCACCATTCTCAGCCTCGCTCGAGCGAAAGGTGCCCCCTCCTTCGTGGCGCGCCGTGGTGCGCATGCCGCCGGCGACGTCCGAACCGCCCTCGGGCTCGGTCAGCGCGAACGCCCCGATCTTGGTCATGCCGGCCATGTCCGGGATCCAGCGGTCGCGCTGTTCCTGCCGTGGCCATGTCGACGACGCGGGCACCGGCCAGCGGTTTGGAGCCGCTCGATGCGGGGTTCACGGAGGTTGTCATCACCGCTCTTGGGAGAAATCCGGTTCATTTGCTTCACAAACTACGTTAGGGTTGGCGGGAGCGGTGTTTCAATTGATCAGTGGCACCGATGCGTGAACAATGGCGTGACCGCAGCGGTCGCGCCATTTGCGGGGACGGAATCAGCGTAACGCCGATTTTGCTCGTTCGATCAATCGTCGCAGGTCGGGTTGGCCTTCGGTGCGATCGCGGCGTCAGATCATCCCGGTTGCCAGGCTAGGGGCGAAATCATCGGAAGGTGGCACCACTGTGTTCTCGGCGCGATGCTTGTGCATTCCGCTTTCCGGTTCCAGTATTGATGGAGAATGGTTCCCCATTCGTGACCAATTCGCTGGTGCTTTCGTAGTCGCCGGTGTTGAGCGTGATGTGCCGGCGGATTCCGACCGCTTCGAGCCGGGCCAGGAGTTCTCCGTAGTACCCCGGCAGCATCCGCGGCACCGGGCTGACGTAGGTGTGTGGTCGACCAGTTCGGCGAGCGAGACCGAGCTGCGGGAGCCGAACTCCGCCGCCGGCAGCATCGCGCCGAGCGGTTCGCGTATCGGTTCGAACGCCTCGATGCCCTCGGCGTGTACCGGCAGGTTCACCAGCGCCATCGCGAGTTCGCCGCGCTGTACGCCGGCGAGCAGGTCGTTGCTGCCGCTCGGCCAGCGCTTGATGTCGCACTCGGCGGCGCACTCGTCCTCGACGCCTTGAGCCGCTGCCGCATCGACGAGTGCAGGCCGGGCGGGATGCCGATGTAGACGACGGCGCGCTGTGGGCTGACCGCCTCGTGCAGCCGCCACGGGATGTCGTCGAGGCGGCCGAGCACGTCCTTGGCGATCGGCAGCAGCGCCGCGCCGGCGTCGGTCAGCTGCACATGGTGCGAGTCCCGCTCGAACAGCACCGCACCGAGGTCGCGTTCCCTGTCCCGAACCCGTTGGCTCAGCGGGTCGCCATGTGCAGCTGCCGGGCGGCCTTGGAGAAGGACAGATTCTCCGCAACCGCCACGAAATACCGCAGATGGAACATTTCACCGACCAGCAGGTTACTCCGCCGATCGTGTGGTCGAACGCGGCCGGGTTGAGTGGCGGATCTTCGAGGTGATAATCACCTAGACTTGATTGTTCGCTTGCTTGCGCGGCAGAATGTTGCGCTATGTAATGGAATTCGCCTAGAGCACCTGTTTCGTCACCCAAAAGGATGTACCTATTAGGAGCAAGAAGAGCTATTTTGTCCTTACTTTTCGTAGGCGAACGTAAGCAACGGGCCACCGCGGATCGGAGATGCGCATGAACGCCGCCTTGCCGCTTCGGGTCCCGGACCTCGAAGGTCGTCGGCCTGATCGCGTCAAGGCCGAAGGATCTCCGGTGTCCGATTTGGCGCCACCGGCGCTTCCGTCAGCTGGCTGGGCATCGTCGCCTCCGTCGTACCGGCTCGGCCGGCGGCAGGAGTTCGCGGGCCGAGCGGTCATCGGCCGTGGAGTCGCCTTTACGCCGTAAGACACTTCACAACTCACCTGCGTGGAATCCGTCCTGCAGGGAATTTTTCGCGCCCCGACTTCCGGAATCCGGCGAGCACCGAACCCCAGCCTGGCCGGCTTCCCTCGTCGTGGTGCCTTGAAGATCGTGTGCTCAGCGGTCCTCATAGGAGGAATCTATGGACTCGACCGACAAGGACGCACCGCCCTGTGGTGCCGTGTCGGATGTGCTGGAGTTCCTACGGAGGTACAGCAGGGAAAGACTCGACTCGCGGAGAATGGACGAGCGCCGGTCGTTCTCGACGTCGCTGATACCGGACTTGGCTTCTGCCGGACTGTTCGGCTTGCAGATCCCCAAGAAGTACCAGGGGCAGGACCTCTCCCACTCCGACGCGCTCCGGGTGATAACGCAACTCGGCGCGATCGACGCGAACCTGATGGTCCTGACCGCTGTGCACAACACCCTCGGGGTCCCGCCGGTTCAGCACTTCGCTCCCGAGGCCGTGAAGACGGCGATCCTGCCCGAGCTGGCGCAGGGCAAGCGGCTGATCACGAGCGCGATCAGCGAACCTGGCATGGGGTCGAACGTGCGCGCCATCTCGACGCGCGCAACCAAGCAGCCGGACGGGTCCTATGTGATCAACGGCAACAAGCAGTGGATCAGCCTGGGCGCGGATGCCGCTTACGTCAATGTGTTCGCCCGGCTGACCAACGAACTCGGTCAGGACCTGGGGATCACCGGTTTCCTGGTCGATACCGCAACCTCGGGATTCGTGGGTGGGCCGGAGGTGATCACGCTCGGGCTGAAAGCGGTCCCGCAGAACAGCCTAAACTTCCAGAACCTGAGGGTCCCCGCGAAGTCCCTGCTGGGCGTCGAGGGCGAGGGGCTGCTCGCCGCGAAGACCGCATTCATGCAGGGCCGGGTCGTCCTCGCCGCGGGCAGTCTGGGCGCGGCGATGCGGTCGTTGGAGCTCGCGCATCGCTTCGCCCAGCGGCGGGAGGTCGCCACCGGGAATCTGGCGGAGAACGGCCGGATCCAGCAGATCCTCGCCGAATGCGTGGCCGCCACGCAGGCCGTCGAAGCACTCGTCCAACACATCGCCGGCCGCTTGGACGCAGCGGAAGGCGTCGCGGAGGAATTGTACTTCGCTGCGAAGATCCTCGGATGCGAGCTCATGTGGCAGGTGGTGGACCGGAGCTTGCAGCTGCTCGGCGCGCGCGGTTTCGTCGACACCAATGTCGTCGGCCAGTTCTTCCGCGACTACCGGCTGTTCCGGATCTTCGAAGGCACAACCGAGGCTGTCACCGTCTACCTGGGAACCAGGTTCCTCGCCGCGCCGGAGCGGTTCGGCTCGTTGCTCGACGAGTTCGATGTGGCACCGCAGGTGCAGGAACTTGCCACTGGGGTCGCCAAGTTGACGACCGCGCCGATCGCGGACGTGAAACAACGGCACGTTCTCGCCAACGCCGTGGGTGAACTGGCGTGCTGGACGATTCTCGCCGGCGTGACCAGCGAGACGAGTTACCAGTCCGAAATCAGCGCCCACACCGCGGCATGGTGCGAGCAGCGTCTGCGCGAGCGCTTGCGCGCCGCGGAGCGGGACTTGCCCTTCGTGGACCTGCCCACGGTGGACGCCATTGCCGGGCACATCGCCGGCTTTGACGCCGTCATCGGCAATGTCGAACAGCGCCGCCCAGGCGATCAGCACGATCTCGACGTGCTGCTGCGGCGCGGCTGACCTTGACAAGATCGGGCCAGGCCGCAGGGAATCACGTGCGGCCTGGCCCGATCACCGGCTCAGTTCCCTCAGAGTTCCCGATCGCGCTGGTGTATCAGCTGCATGCCTTCGCTCGCGAGCGTCTTGATGGCGTGCAGGCCATCGCGTCCCCATGGCCGGGGCTCGCTGTCGATAACGCAGAGCGTGCCGAGCGCGACGCCGGTGCGGTCGATCAGCGGCGCTCCCAGATACGAGCGCACGTTCATCCGGTCCACGACGTCGTTCCCGGCGAATCGCGGGTAGTCGCAGACGTCCTCCAAGACCAGCGCCTTTCCCCGGGCGATGACGTGCGGGCAGTAGCCGGTTTCCAGAGGCGCGGAGCGAAGATCGTCATCGGAGGCGTCAGGCGGTGCCGCGCTCACCGAGAACAGGCCGCCCAGGTACTGGCGCGTGGTGGTGATGAAGTTGACCATCGCGTTGGGTACGCCGAGGGTGCTCGCGACGTGCTTGGCGAAGGCGTCGAATTCTGGTTCGGCATGCTCGCCGAGCCCGAGCTGCCGCAAGCGCGCCGCTCGCTGCGGCCCGTTGTTGTCCACGGGGGTGAAGTGGCGGTAGCCAGCCGTATCGAAGGTGGTCACGAGGGCTCCGTTTCCGCTGTGCGTATTTCGTCTACAAAGGACGGTTGACGAGAACGTGCTTGGTCAGGCGAGCCAGCACCGAAGCCGCTGAGCGCCGGTCGCGGGCGTCGCACGCGACGATCGGCACGCGGGGCTTGATGTCCAGCGCCTCCCGAACCTCTTCGGGCTCGTAGTGGAAGCCGCCGTCGAAGTGGTTGACCGCGACGAGGAAGTCGATGCCGCGTCGTTCGAAGAACTCGACCGCGGCGAAGCAGTCCTCCAACCTGCGAGTGTCGGCGAGCACGACCGCGCCGAGCGCGCCGTTCACCAGGTCGTCCCACATGAACCAGAACCGCTCCTGCCCGGGGGTGCCGAACAGGAACAGCACGATGTTCTGCGGGTCGAAGGTGATGCGCCCGAAGTCCATCGCGACGGTGGTGGTGGTCTTCTCGCCGACCCCGGCCAGGTCATCGGTGCCGATGCTGGCGATGGTCAGTGTTTCCTCGGTCGTCAGCGGTTCGATCTCGCTGACCGACCGGACGAAGGTGGTCTTCCCGACGCCGAACCCGCCCGCGACGAGGAACTTGAACGCGGTCGGGAACAGTTCAGAGTTGTTGGAGACCATGGAGCAACGCCTCCAGTTGTGCTCGGTCAGGCATGTCATCGGGCAGTCGGGTGGTGACGGCTCCCCAGTCGATGAGGTCGGAGAGCAGGACCTTGGTGACCACAGCGGGCTGGTGCAGGTGCGCCGAGACCTCGGCGACCGACGTGGCGAACCGGCAGAGCTCGAGCATCTTGGCGTGCATCGGCTCGATTCGTTCGGGCGTCACCCGACCGGTGGACCGGACCATCGACTGCAGCGTCAGCGTGGCGCTCGGCTTGGTCCGGCCGTTGGTGAGCGAGTACGGGCGCAGCAGCGGCCCGGCCTCGTTGTCCAGCCAGGGTTTGTCTGGCGGAATCGACATCATCACCCACCCATCTCGCCCGCGCGTGACGCGGCGGTGGGCTGCCGCATGGGTGTGGCGAGGTGCGACGGGACCTTCTTGACCAGCTGCGCGATCTCGTAACCGAGCACGCTGGCGTCGGCGTCCTGGTAGGCGAGGACGACGAGGACCGCGCCGGGACCGGCGGCCGAGACGAAGAACACGAGGTCGTCGAACTCCACCACGACCTGGCGCACCCCGTCACCCGCGCCGAAGCGCATCCCGCCGTTGCGGGCGAGGGAGGACTGCGCGGCGGCCCACGCGGCGAGCGCGTCCGCCTCGTCGGCGTCCAGGCCGTGGTAGTACCGCTTTAGTCCGTCCGTGGACGCCAGCAGGGCACAGCGGGTGTGCGGAACCCGCCGGAGCAGGCTGGCGAGCAACCAACCGAGGTCCGGTGTCTGGCCAGCGGGCAGGTCATTGGCCATGGGTAAACGTCTCCTTGAGATCAATGCGGTGCGAAGGGGTGACATTGCACCCATGCGGGTCAAGCGCTGTGGTCGCCCGGATCGTCGCCGTCGCTGGTGCCGCCCTGGACGCCTTTCCGGTAAGCCGCCCACAGCCCGGGGTTCGGGCCGCCACGCGGTCCGTCGGAGTTCTTGGGCCCGCCGGCGAGCTGGGGCACCACGTACGTCTTGGAGCGGTCGCGCTTGGGCAGCGGGGGACGCTCGGTGTTGGCCGTGTTCTGGACTGGTGCACCTCCGGCCGCAGCGGTCTCGGGCACGACTCCCATGCGCCGTCCGTACCGCGCACCGTTCGAAGCACCGTTCGACGCACTGTTCGACGCGGTGGGCGGTTCCACGTCGAGGTGGCCGAGCAGGCTGTGCTGCTCCGTGCGAGGAGCCCGGTGCACCCCGCGCCGCCCGCTGGAGCGTTCCCGGTCGAACGTCTCGAAAGAGTTGAAGGTCGCGAAGGTCTGCGTGTCCGCGCCGGACAGCGCTGGAACGGCGGCACGGCTCGGCGTCGGTTCCGGCTCGGGCTCCGGCTGCAGCTCCGTCGCCAGCTTCGGCTTCGGCTGCCGCTTCGGGGTGGCGGCCAGGGGCGGTGCGGCGACCGCGCTCGGAGCGGACCCGGCCGCCGCGGCGACCGCGCTCGGAGCGGACTCGACCGCCGCGGGAGCCTGCTCCGGCTCCTCTTCGTCATCGCCCAGCAGGCTGCTGGGGATCACGACGTGGGCGTCAGTGCCGCCGTACATGTTGTTCTCGAGCTCGACGGCGACGTGGTGCCGCTCGGAGAGCTGGGCGACCACGTACAGACCGATTCGCCCGTCCTTGAGCCGCTCGTCGCGGTCAACCGCGCCGGGATCGCCGAGCAGGGCGTTCAACGTGGCCCGCTCGTCCGGCTCGATGCCCAGCCCGCGGTCCCGGATGTCGATGGCCAGCCCGGCGGTGACCCGCTGGGTGCTCACCGTGACCTGCGTGTCGGGCTCCGAGAAGGCGGTGGCGTTCTCGACGAGCTCGGCGATCAGGTGGATCACGTCGGCGACGGCGTGACCGTGGAGGGTGCCGTCGACCGGCGGCAGCACCTTGACCCGGGCGTAGTGCTCGACCTCTGCGACGGAGGAGCGCAGGACGGTGTACATCGGCACCGGTCGGCTCCACTGCCGCCGCGGCATCGAACCGCCCAGCACGGCGAGGCTTTCCGCCTGCCGGCGCATGCCGGTCACGAGGTGGTCGACCGCGAACAGGCCCTTGAGCAGGTCCGGGTCCTCCACCAGTTGCTCGAGCTCGTCGAGCCGCTGGATCGCCCGGTGCGCGAGGGACTGGACGCGCCGCGCGATGTTCGCGAACACCGCGACGCCGGGATCAGCACTTGCGCCGGCATCGAAACCGGCACCGGAAACCTGCTGCATGCGGGCCACGGCGAACTCCGCCGCGGCCTGCGCCTGCCGGATCTCGTAGGAGAGCAGCTCGAAGGGATGGCTGCCCGCGGCGGGTTCGTCGGCCGGCCACCGCGGCGCGGGCTGCTCGCCCGCGCGCACCTGCTCGACCAGTTGGGGGAACTCGGTCTTGCCCTGCTCGACGGTGGAGCGCAGGTCGGTGATCCACTGCTGCGCGTGCTTCGTGGATTCGTCGAGCCGCCGTTCGGCGAGTGCGGCGGAATCGTTGGCGTGATCTTCGATCGCGTTCGCCGTGGCGCGGGAACGGAAGACGGCCGTGACCAGAATGATCACGCAACCTGCGAGCCCGCCGCCGAGCACCGAGTACTGGAGCACGGGCTCGGGGTTCGTGGTCAGTACGGCTGCGGCGGCGATCCCCAACGCGGTCATGGCGCCCAAGTGCACCATGACCAGCCGCAACAACCGACTCCGCAGGTCGTCGTCCGTGCTGCGCCCCGAAGCCGGCGACTGCTCGGAATCCGTGGCGGGTAAAGGGAACTCTGACATCAGCGTCCTTGGTACGGGGGAATGATCGGCGACGGGCACGGGTGCCTGTGGTTGGGGGCGTCACCGCTGGGACTACTGGAGCTCACTCATTGATCAACTAATCACCGATGGTGATCCTAGCGACATCAATGGCGGCTGAATAGGTAGGGGGTTTGACCCATTGGTGCTCCGCGTATTACTGGCCGTGACATGGTGAAACTCTTCGTTGAACTGGCGGAATGTCCGCCTCGGGAGGTTCGGGCGCGGCTTCCGCCGAAGGCCCGCGCGGTCACCGCGCGGCCCAAGCGGGCGAGTCTCGCCGATGTCTCGGATTCTCCGCCGAGATGTGTCCTGACCGGCGGAGACGAGCGTTCGAGATCGTCCCGGCTAGCACTGGCGGAGCGACCGACTGGCGATTGTGATCTTACATTACTCCATTCGGGTGCACCTTGATCCTGCGGTCGGATCCATCGGCGCACGGCCGGCCCAATCGGAATGATCTTTCCCGAATCGCAATTGGCCCGACCCTTTTGGCGTCCTGACGGCACCTGAGTCGAGGTCGATTCCGGCTGGTCGGCGTATGGTCTGCGCCAATTGAAGCCAATCCAGGCCGGATTCTTCCCGGACCGGTTCGGCGCCGATTGAGATACATCCCGTCAACAAGCGGAACCCCACGACTCCGCATCGCCCGACGCACGGTGCGCAGGCGCTCGCACGGGAGAAGGTGGATGCAAGCGATCCGCCGATCGGACGCCGGGCCCGGTGCGGCTCGCCGGCCGTGAGGCCTCCGGGCAGCAACCAGGAGGACTCACGGTGGCGGTCAGCTGGTGATGTCCTTCCTGTGGAAGCGCCAGATCGCGAGGGTGGTGAAGACCGCCGCGTAGGCCAGGGCGGAGAAGGCCCCGTGCGCCATCGCGGTCCAGTCGACGTCTTCGCTCAGCAGGTCCGAGTAGGCCGTCGAGTAGTGCGTCGGCAGGTAGTCCCGCAGGTCCCCGAGGGCCGTGATCTGGTCCAGGATCGCCGACAGGATCGAGACCACCACCGCGCCGCCGACCGCGCCCAGCGGTGCGTCCGTGCTGACGCTCAGGAACAGGGCGAGCCCGGCGATCCAGGACAGGTGCACCGCCAGGTACGCGGTGGCCACCGCCAGGTTCACCACCCCGCCCGGGAACGGCACCGCTTCACCGGTGGTGCTGATCAGGTCACCGCTGCCGAACCACACCAGCCCCACGCCCAGGGCGACCGCGGACAGCAGGATCAGCCCGAAACCCGACAGCAGCGCGGAAACCACGGCTTTCTGCCGTAGCAGCCGGGTGCGCGGGACCGGCGCGGCCAGCAAGAACTTCAGGCTCGACCAGGACGCTTCGCTGGCCACCGTGTCGCCGAAGAACAGCGCCACCACCACGACCAGCAGGAAGCCGGTCGAGGCGAACAGCGTGAACACCGCGAAGTTCAGGCCGCTGGAGGTAGCCATGTCCGCCAGGGTCCGGCCGCCGCGCCGGCCGTCGTCACCGATCTCGAAGGCCAGCAGCAGCAAGAAGGGCAGCACCACCAGGAAACCCAGTGCCAGCCGGGTGCGGCGGCGCCGCAGCTGACGGGCCAGCTCCACCCGGACCGGCAGCGTCCGCTTCGCGCGGTAGCCCTCGACGCTGCCGTCGGGCTGGGACGAGTGGCGGCGGCCGGAACGGACCATCGCCGTCTCGGCCGTGTCCAACTGCCTGACCTTGGGCGCTTCGGCGTCGTCGGTCACCGGTGATCCTCCCCGACCAGTTGCAAGAAAGCGTCCTCCAAACGCCGCCGCGGCCCCACCTGGTGCACCGCGATCCCGGAGGCGACCAGCACGTTCACCGCCACCGCAGCCGAGTGCCCGGCGAGGTCGGCGTGCACCAGGTCGCCGTCGGTCTCCACCGGGCCGAGCCCCTCGATGGTGCGCAGGGCCTCGGCCGCCTGCTCCGGCTCGTCGACCCGGAAGGTTGCCTCGCCGTCGACCGACACGATGTCGGCCACGCTGCCCGCCGTCACCAGCTGGCCACTGCGCATGACCACCACGTGCGTGCAGGTCTGCTCGACCTCGGCGAGCAGGTGGCTGGACACCAGCACGGTGCGGCCGGTGGACGCGTAGCGGCGCAGGATCTCGCGCATCTGGTGGATCTGCGGCGGGTCCAGCCCGTTGGTCGGCTCGTCGAGCACCAGCAGCTCCGGCAGCCCGAGCATCGCCTGCGCGATCGCCAGCCGCTGCTTCATGCCCTGGCTGTAGGTGCGCGCCGGGCGCCGGGCGGCCGTGCCGAGCCCGGCGATCTGCAGCACCTCGTCGAAGCGGGCCTGCAGCATCGGCCGCCCGGTCGCCGCCCAGTAGTACCGCAGGTTGTCCAAACCGGACAGATGCGGCAGGAAACCGGGCGTCTCCACCAGCGAACCCACCCGGGACAGCACCGGAGCCCCGGGGACCAGCCGGTGGCCGAACACCCGGATCTGCCCGGAAGTCGGCGTGAGCAGCCCCAGCAGCATCCGCAGCGTGGTCGTCTTGCCCGCCCCGTTGGGGCCGAGTAGCCCGACGATCTGGCCGCGCTCGACGCGGATCGAGAGGTCCTGCACCGCCGCGGGCTTGTCGGGGTACGACTTGGTCAGCCCGGCGATCAGCAGCGGCGTGTCGGCCAGCAGCGGGTCGACGTCATCGGTGCTCTTGCGCCGGATCAACGAAAGCCCCCACGCCACCAGGGCCGCCGCGATGATGACGACGATGCCGACCAGCGGCGCCACGGGCACCGTGTTGGCGGTCGTCGTCGCGCCGCGCACCGACGGGATCGACACCGAGCTGTCGCCGGCCAGGCCGATGCGGTGCACCGCCGGTTCCCTCGGCACCGCGTACGCCTGGTCGGTGGTGGCCACCGCCAGTTCCAACCGATGACCGGTCTCCAGCGGGTGCACCACGCCCGGCAGGGCCACGTCCACCTCGACCGGTGTGCCGTCCGCGGGCAGGTCGGCGACGTGCAGCGGGGACACGGCGTTGCCGATCAGGCTGCGCTGCTGGTCTGGGCCGACGTCGTAGAGCTTGGCGAACAGCACCGCGTCGCCGGTCGAGGGCTGGCCCGGCACCGACGCCACCGAAAGGCGGGTCCGCGCCATGCCGGAGATCAGCAGCTGGCTGTCCAGCGGATCGGTGCGGAACACCGCTACCTGTCCGGGCAGGTCGCGGGCCAGCGACCGGCCGAAGCTGCCCGCGGCGTCCAGCATCTCGCCGACGCCGGGCAGCGAGCTGGTGGCGGCCGGGCTGCCACCCGGCGGGTTGACCACCCGCGTGACCGGGCCGCGCAGCTGCAGCGCGAAACGCGGCGTGCGCTCGGCCTGCACGCCGGGGTAGGCGGGCGCGGACACGGTGCGCACCGGGATCTCGCCGTTGCGCTGCGGCCGCCCGGCGATGTCGTATTCGAAGCCGGTGCCGGGGTCGGGCACCGGCGGAACCCCGCCGAGGTGGAAGGCGAACCAGTCCGCGATGCGTTCGCGCAGCGCCAGGTCGGGCGAGGCGCCGTCGTGGCCGCCGGCGAACCAGATCGTCTTGACCTTGCCGCCGGCGGCGGAGATCTGCCGGGCGTTGGCATCCGACTGGTCCAGGCCGAACAGGGTGTCGCGTTCACCCTGCACCAACAGCGTCGGCACCTTGATGTTGGCGGTGACGGACTTGGGGGAGACCCGGTCGAGCAGGTCCAGCGTCGCCTGCCCGGCCTGCCCGGTCCGCGCCACCTCGGTGTAGGCCTCGCACACCTGCGGCGTGAAGTTCCCGCAGGTCAAGGGCTGGTTGACGGCCTCGCTGCGGAAGCCGACCGCGCCGCCGTCGGACGGCGGTGGGGCCGGCGGTCGCGGGTCGGAGCGCTGTTGCGGCGAGCTTCCCGCCGAGAACAGCATGCCCGCCCAGGCCTGCTTGAACACGCCGTGATCCGCGGTGGCGCCGTCGGCCGGGGTGCTGCCGCCGATCCGGTCCCGCGAGGCGGCGTTGGGCAGCAGTGCTTGGCCGAGGTCGTTGTAGGTCATCAGCGGTGCGATCGCGTCGACCCGGGGGTCGGTCCCGGCCAGCAGCAGGCTCAGCGCGCCGCCGTAGGAGCCGCCCGTCACACCGACCCGAGGATCGCCTTCGCGGTCCCGCAGCACCTCTGGCTGGCGCGCGAGCCAGTCCAGCAGCTGGCGCGCGTCCGTTACCTCGTAGGAGGGGTCGTTCAACGCGATCTTGCCGGTGCTGCGGCCGAAGCCGCGGGAGGAGAAGGTCAGCACCGTGAACCCGCGGCGGACCAGTTCCTGCGCCTGGGCAGCGGTGTCGTCCTTGCTGCCGCCGAACCCGTGCGCGAGCAAGATCGCGGGCGCCGGGGTGTCCGCCGGGGCGAAAAGCGTGACGTCGATCTGCACCCGCTCGTTGCCTCCGGGGCCGTCCAGCACATCCACCAGCGCTTCCCGGGGAGCTTCCGGGGCGGCTGCTGGTTTTTCGTCACCGGGCCAGAGGAAAGCTCCGAGCACCACGAGGGCTATGCAAGACAGGGCGATCAGGGCGAGGCCCTTGCGGCGACGGGGGGATGCGGACACGCATTCGACAGTAGGGGAAGACGAAGGCACCGGTTTCGATCCAGACGCGGGCGAAGACAAGACGCTATGAAGCAGAGACCAAACAGCAACCGGACACATCGTCGTGCCCGGAGCCGAGGCCGTGCCGCATCCCCGCGTGCGGTCCCGGGATAGCCGGGTGGTGGTGATCATAACGATGATCGGGTGAGGCGCAATGATCTCGGTCCCGCCATCGGTGTGATCGCCGGTCGTTCTCGTTGTCGCTCAGAAAGGCTCACCGTACGGTTCGCCGCGTGATGTTCGTTGCTTGTGCGACCCCGGGGTGGTGCGCGGGACCGTGCATAAGTGACAATCTTGGCAACGGGAGGGGAGTATTCCTTCGCGGCGGTGTCGTCATCACGGAACTTGCTCAGACAAGCCCGGTGCCGTCGACCGGCCTGAGGCCGGTGGAAGAGACCTCCGGTACCTGGCGCATGCCCTGAACCGGAGGTGACGAATGGGTGCCGACTTGATGCTGCTCGCCCAGCAGACCCAACCCGCGACTGACCGACTGGACGTCCCGTGGTGGATCTGGGCGGCTACGCTCGGTGGCCTCGCCCTCCTGCTGCTGCTCGACCTCGTGATCGTGGACCGCAAGCCGCACGAGGTGACCACCGCGGAGGCTGCCAAGTGGGTCACCTTCTACGTGGCCTGCGCGATCGTGTTCGGGCTCGGGGTCTGGTTCTTCGGCGACTCCCACTTCGCGATCGAATACTTCACGGGTTACATCACCGAGTACTCGCTGAGCGTGGACAACCTGTTCATCTTCATGGTGATCATGTCCAGCTTCGCGGTCCCGTCGATCCACCAGCACCGGGTGCTGCTGATCGGCATCCTGCTGGCGCTGGTGATGCGCGGCATCTTCATCGCGGTCGGCGCCGCTCTGATCGCCCAGTTCGTCTGGATCTTCTTCATCTTCGGTGCGTTCCTGATCTGGACCGCGGTCAACATGGTCCGCAAGAAGGACGATGACGAGGAGTACGCCGAGAACGCCGTGGTCCGCTGGGTCCGCAAGGTGTCCCCGGTGACCGACGACTACCACGGCGCCAAGTCGAGCGTGAAGATCGACGGCAAGCGCCACCTGACCCCGATGTTCGTGGTGATCGTCGCGATCGGCAGCGCAGACCTGCTGTTCGCGGTCGACTCGATCCCGGCGATCTTCGGCATCACCCAGGACCCGTTCCTGGTCTTCGCCGCCAACGCGTTCGCGCTGATGGGGCTGCGGCAGCTGTACTTCCTGCTCGGCGGCCTGGTGGACAAGCTGGTCTACCTGTCGGTGGGCCTGGCGGTGATCCTCGGGTTCATCGGCATCAAGCTGATCTTGCACGCGTTCCACGAGTACCACCTGGTGCCGGAGTGGCTGGAGATCACCAACTGGATGTCCCTGTCGGTGATCGTCGTGGTGCTGGCCGTCACGACCTGGGCCAGCCTGGCGAAGTCGAAGAAGGACGCCGAATCCCAGGACGAGGAAGCGGCCGAGAACGCCTGATCCGCAACGAAAGTGCCCGGAGTTTCAAACGGGAACTCCGGGCACTTTCGTTTTCGCTGGGGCTGGCGCCGAGAATATGTCTCGGCATTTGGACCTGGGATCCCGCACAGTGGAAAGGCCTCTGTGGTTCTCCGGCGCGCACTGCCGCGCAAAACGGGCCTGGAAAACCGAAATCAGTCCAACAGTGTGTAGCTGAGTTCTTTGCACACCCGTCCCAGGGGCACGTCCAGGCCCGGGTGGCTCAGCGGGAGAAGGACGTCGGGGGAGTCCGGGAGGGCCGTTGCCGCCGGCGGATCCCAGAGGCACAGCGACGGGTTGCCCGCGTCCATCGAAGAGCGGTACCAGAGGCCGTCGAGCTCCGGGTAGGCCGCGCGGATCCCGCGCGCCCACGCTTGGGTGCGCAGCTTGGGGCCGCTGCTGATCGCTTGCGAGGCACCGGCGCGGGTGGGCCACAGGCCCGTCAGGTCCAGCAGCCGGAGCGTCCGACGTGGACGGAACAGGACCAGGTGCGGGCTGCGCGTCCGGCGGTCCACTGTGGAGGTCGCCTGGTAGACCTCGGCGATGCAGGTCTGCACCGACAGCGAGAAGTACAGCACGCCGTGCTCCCGGGTGACCGTCGGGCCGCCCTGGGTGTTGGGCAGGTGCGGGTCGAACCTGGCGTGCGGTAACGGGCCGGCGTAGCGGAAGCTGTTCCACTGCTGGGGGTGGTTGCCCCCGGAGGTGAACACGCGCACGAGGCGAGTGCCGGCGGGCACCGCGATCACGTCTTCGGTGCGCCGGAGTATCGCCTGCAGCGCAGCGGGCGCAGGCGGCTGTGGTAGCCGTGCCATGGACGTCCTGGGTTGGGGTCTCGAAGGTTGGGAACGGGGCTCAGGCCGGGGTGCCGATCGTGGCGGCGAGCTCGGCCACCCGCTGCGGGTCGCCACCGGCCAGTAGCCACTCGCGCGGGCTCGCCGGCCGGTCCCCGATTTCGAGGTCCTCCTGCGGCGTGGTCATGAAGTTGGCCAGCACGAGCGCCGGTTGGTCGACGGGCATCAGCGCGAGCACGACGTCCAGCCCGGGCAGCACGTCGGTGTCGCTGAACTGCCACGCGGGCAGCCGCCATCCGCCGCGATCTTTCCAACCGATCAACCGTCGTTCGCTGATGCGGTGCCGGATCCGGCTGCTGTCCACTCCCACCCGGTCCGCGGCCTGGTTCACCGACAGCGCGGTGTCGCGCAGCACGGCCTGTTCGGCGACGGTCCGCGCGCGGGCGTCGGCTTCGGAGTCGCTCAACGGCGTCAGGTCCAGGCCTGCTTCGGTGAGCGCGAGTCGTTCCGCTTCGGTGAAGTGCGCCCCTGGGTCCACCTGCGGCGAGGTGAGCTTCTTAGCGGCGTCCTCGACCAGGGTCAGGAATTCGTTGGCGGTGACCTTTAAACCGGCCCGTGCCAACACGGTTTCCAGCGCGGCTGACATGACTCCAGGGTAGCGCGGTATAGCGGAAATGTGTGCGCGAACGTGCGCGTAGTGCGAAGTATCACTTTTCGTAGCATGTGGATTGCGCACCGTGACGGACTCGCGGCTCCGGTCGGGGTGTTCTTTGGCGTGATCGTGGATCTGAAGACCCCGACCGGAGGCGGATTCGGCTACGGCAGGCTGTCCAAATGGGTCCGAACCGGATCCGAGAAAGCATTGCCACTGCTGGCGTCCCAGTTGATGGACCAGGTCATCACGCCGCTGATCTCGGGGTGCGGCTGGTCCGGGGTGTACCGACCGCAGTCGTTGGCCGCCGCCAGGCAGCTGAGCGCGTTGTTGACGATCGACGGATCGACGTACCCGCTGCCGGCCGCCGAGGCCGCCGCCGGCAGGCCCAGTGAAACCTGGTCAGGCCGCAGCACCTTCAGCAGGCTGCACGCCTGTGCGGTGATGAAGTCGGCCGAGCCCTGGCTGTAGACCTGGCCGTCGCAGCCGTTCATCGAACCCGAGTTGTAGTACTGGGTGTGCACGACCGTGAGGATGTCCTTGACGTTGTCGATCAGCTGCAGGTAGGAGCCGCCGGACTGCACGTCGAGGGTCTGCGGCGCCATGGTCAGCACGAAGCCGTCGCCCACGCGTTCGCGCAGCTGGCGGATCGCGCTGGTCGTGTTGGGAACGTTGAGTCCGTACTCCAGGTCAATGTCCAACCCGTTGATTCCGTAATCAGTTAAGATTTTTTCGACCGAGTCGACAAAATTTGCGACATTCGCCTCGCTGCCGAGGTCGACGTTTCCTTTTTCGCCGCCTATTGAGAGCACGAATGTCTTGCCCTCGGCCCGCTTCGCGGCGATGTCTGATTTGAGCTGCTCGTCGGTGTAGCCATCGAGTGCGGTGGACAGCTCCGGGTCGACGTTGAAGGTGACCACGCCGGGTCGGGCCGAGTCGGCATTGCCGAATGCCAGTGCGATGACGTCGTAATTCGGCGAGATGTCGCTGATCTTCAGCGGCTTGGCGTTGTTGACGAAGTTCTGCCAGTACCCGGTGAGCTGGTGCTTGGGCAGGGCTTGCGGGGTGGCGGACGAGCCGGCGGGGACGAATGCGAGCGCGGCGGCGAGGACGGCCGCGGCGAGCGCGGCCATTCGTCTGGTCATGCGGGCCTCCGTGGGGTGAGAGCCGGATGATGTTCTCGCAAAATGGACTGGACCAGTTGGCTGGTCAAGGTTTTGGCGAGGTTGCGAAGCCGGAGTTGCGCCGGTCGGAGCAAGGTGGTGCCGCCGAGGCTTGACGAGACCGGGCGTGGGTCGTTGACTGGACGTACCGACTGGTCGGTCTCGATGTGGAGGTGGTGTGTTGGGCAGCGCGTACGACGAACGACCTTGGCCGGCGCTCTACGACGGCGAGGTCCCCGCCGAGATCGAGCCGCGGTTCGACAACATGCTCGAACTGTTCGCCGCTGCCCACCGGGAAAACCCGGACCACGTGGCCATCACCTACTCCGACGGCCGGATCAGCTACCGGGAGCTCGACGAGCTCAGCGACGGGCTGGCCGTCCACCTGATCGAACAGGGGGTCGGCCGGGGCGACCGGCTGGCCCTGTACCCGCAGAACGTGCCGCAGTTCGCGATCGCACTGCGGGCCGGGTGGCAGGCCGGCGCGATCGTCGTGCCGCTCAACCCCATGTACCGGCCCCACGAGCTGACCAAGATCCTCGCCGACGCGCAGCCGACCGCGATCGTCTCCTCCGAGCAGGGCTGGCACGACGTGCCTGGCCACCTCGCCGGCGCCGCTGGGGTGCGGGTCGCGGTCACCACCAGCGAGCTCGACCTGCAGACCCGCCACGACCCGCGACTGTTCGCCAAGCTCGAACGCCGCCCGGCCGCCGGGTGCGTGGACCTGCTGGCGGTCGCGCGGGCCAACGCCGGACGGCGGCCCCCGGAGATCGAACTGTCCAGTTCGGACGTCGCGCTGCTCGTCTGCACCCCGGGGACCAGCGGCGGGCCCAACGGCGCCACCAACACCCACGGCAAAGTCGTGTTCAACGCCGAAGGCATGCGGTCCCGGGTCAAGGAGCTCGGCGGCAACGGCATCTTCGGGCTCACCCGACCGGCAAGATCCTGCGCCGCCAACTGCGGGACACGCCCGCGAGACGGCCAAGGTCGCGCGCTGCCAGCGGCTGCCGCCGCGTGAAAACCCCGTGAGAGAAGGGAAACCGATGAGCAAGCGTTTCGACGGGCGGGTCGCGATCGTAACCGGGGCGAGCCGGGGCATCGGCCTGGCCATCGCCGAACGCCTGGTGGCAGAGGGCGCGAAGGTCACCCTGACGGCTCGCAAGCCCGAGCCGCTGGCCGAGGCTGTGCAGGGCCTCGGCGGCGCCGAGAACGCGCTCGGCATCCCCGGCAAGGCCGACGACGGGGAGCACCAAGCCGAGGCGGTCGCCAAGACCGTGGAGACCTTCGGCCGGGTGGACATGCTGGTCAACAACACCGGCATCAACCCCGCCTACGGCCCGCTGATCGACCTGGAGCACGGGATCGCGCGCAAGACCTTCGAGGTCAACGTGCTGGCCGCGCTCGCGTGGACCCAGCAGGTGTACCGCGCGTGGATGAAGGAGCACGGCGGCTCGGTGCTCAACGTGTCCTCCGTGGCCGGTCTGCGGCCCGCACCGGGGATCGGCTTCTACGGCGCGACGAAGGCGACGCTGGCGTACATCACCAAGGAGCTCGCGGTCGAGCTCGGCCCGGACATCCGGGTCAACGGCATCGCCCCGGCCGTGGTCAAGACGAAGTTCGCCACGGCGCTGTACGAGGACAAGGAGGACGAGGTCGCCGCGGGCTACCCGTTGAAGCGCCTGGGAATTCCCTCCGACATCAGCGCCGCGGCGGCGTTCCTGCTCTCCGAGGAGGCGTCCTGGGTCACTGGCCAGGTCCTGGTCCTGGACGGCGGCGTGACTCTGAAGGGCGGTGTGTGAGCGCGTGGCGATTTCGCGAGAAATTGACGTTCACCCGGGTGACGGTCAATTTCTCGCGAAATCGCCGCTGTCGAAGGCGGAACCAGACTCGCGGAAGGGCGGTGTGCGAGCTGCAGCTCGCCGATTCGGTCGTGGTGATCAACGATGCCGGCAACGGCAGCGCCGGCGAGGTGATCCTGGCGAAGGGCGCGCTCGAACCCGAGCAGGCCGCCGACGTGGTCGCCGACTCGCTGGACGGCGGGGAGTTCCTGATCCTGCCGCACCCGGAGGTCGCCGACTACTACGCGCTGCGGGCCGCCGAACCGCAGCGCTGCCTGGCATGCGGAAACTCCAGCGCAAACTGAAGTAGGGGCGCGTGTCGCCGCCGGTCCGCGCCAAGCCGGACCGGCAGGTCGATACGCTGAGTGGGCATCGACAGGGGAGGTTGACATGGCGCGGTCGGCGAACGGTCGCACTACTGCCGGACCGGCGGTGGGCGCCGAACCGGTTCCGCAGCGGTTGCTGGCCGTGGCCACGCGGTTGTTCGCCGAGCAGGGCTTCGAGATGACCTCGGTGCAGCAGATCGTGGACGCCGCCGGGGTCACCAAAGGGGCGATGTACCACTACTTCGGCTCCAAGGACGACCTGCTCTACGAGATCTACGCGCGGGTGCTGCGCGACCAGCACGCGCGGATGGAGAGCGCGGCGGCCAGCGACGCGCCGGTGCAGGAGAGGCTGCACGCGGTGGCCGCGGACGTCGTCGCCACGACGGCCGCCAACCTCGACGACACGGTGATCTTCTTCCGCTCCATGCACCTGCTGCATGCGGACAAGCAGGCGGAGGTCCGGGCGGAGCGGCGGCGCTACCACGAGCGGGTGCGGGCGTTGATCGAGGAGGGCCAGCTCTCCGGGGTGTTCCGGTCGGACAAGTCGGCGGACCTCGTGGTCGACTTCTTCTTCGGCGCGGTGCACCACCTCGGCACCTGGTTCCGCAAGGACGGCAAGCTCACGGGTGAGGAGGTCGGCGAGCAGTTCGCCGACCTCCTCCTGGCCTCCCTGCGCCCGTAAGCACGACGGGCGCGGTTGACGCGTCCGCGCCGGTTTCGTTCGTGTCGATCAATCTGCCGCCGGGGGGTGCGCGGGCCCGGCGCGGGGAGATTCGCTGCTGCTTGCTCTTCTCGTGAGATCCACCAGCAGGAGCAAGCATGAGCAGTGACACCCGCGCTGCCAGGCCATCGAGGATCGACCGCGCGCTGAACTCGTGGAACGGGTCGGCAACAAGCTCCCCGAACCGTTTACCCTGTTCGGCCTGCTCTTCCTGGTCGTGGTGGCGATGTCCACTGTGGTCGCCCCGGCATGGGCATCCACATCGCACCCTGAGCCCGAAAGAATTACGAGTGAAGGGCACCTTTGGCCAGCATAGCTATAGCCCGGATCCACCGGTGTTGTGGTGAAAGTTTGTGCAGGCGGGGGTCGTGTCGTGGTGGGGCAGATGCCCTCTGGCCTGGGATGATTGTTCTTGCAAGAGAGACAATCGGTTCCTGGATGAGAGGGCATCTGCTGGATGCAAGCATCGCATAGTGTCGGCGCGGTGTCGGTGAGGTTCGATGATCCGAATCTCGTGTCGTGTGCGGGATTGGTGCCGGTGTTGCGGCTGGCCGAGCAGGTCGGGGTGGCTGATCTGGCTGAGCAGACGGTGAAATTGTCGCCGGATGTGGGGTCGGCGGGGGCGAATCCGGGTGTGAAGGTGTCCTCGATCGTGGCGGGGATGGCCTGTGGTGCGGACTCGTTCGAGGATCTGGGTGTGATCCGCCACGGTGGCATGTCGCGGTTGTTCGACGGGATCCGGGCGCCGTCGACGCTGGGCACGTTTCTGCGTGGGTTCACCTATGGGCATGTGGCGCAGCTGGAGAAGCTGGGCCGGATCGTGCTGGAACGCCTGGCCGGGCGGTGCGGGTTGTTGCCGGGGGCCGATGAGCTGGTGTTCGTCGATATCGACTCGAAGATCAAAGAGGTCTACGGGGCGGGGAAGCAGGGCTCGGCGTATGGGTATACGAAGGTGCGGGGCCTGAACTATCTGATGGCCACGATCTCCACCCCCGGTACGGCGCCGGTGGTGGCGGCGACCCGGATGCGGGGTGGTAACGCCAATTCCGCCCGCGGCGCGGCGTCACTGATCACCTCGGCGATCAAGACGGCCCGGGCGTGTGGTGCGACGGGGACGATCGTGGTGCGGGGTGATTCGGCGTTTTTCACCGGCCCGGTCATCGCCGCGATCCGCAAAGCCGGGGCGTATTTCTCGGTCACCGCCAAACACACCGCGACTGTGAAGGCCGCGATCGCCGGGATCGACGAGAACACATGGCAGACCGTGCGTTTCAACCGGCCGGTCTTCGACGACCGCGCCAAGCAGTGGATCTATGAGGGCGAGATCGCCGAAACGACACTGGAGGCGTTCACCAACGTCACCCAGAATCCCGGCCGTGCGGTCACCGCCCGGCTGATCGTGCGCCGCACCCGGATCACCACCACCGATGCCACCGGCGAGTTGTTCCCGGTCTGGCTTTATCACGCGATCTTCACCGACTCCCCGCACGAGCTGCTCACCGCCGAGGCCGAGCACCGCGGCCGCGCCGGGACGATCGAGCAAGTCTTCGCCGACCTCAACGACTCCGCCGCGGCCCACCTGCCCTCCGGGCAGCTCGCCGCCAACGGCGCCTGGCTGTCCCTGGCCGCGCTGACCCACAACCTGATGCGTGCCGCAGGCAGTCTCGCGTCGCAGTTCCACGCCAAAGCCCGCACCACCACCCTGCGGCGGCACCTCATCACGATCCCGGCCCGTATCGCCCGCTCCGCCCGCCGCATCGTGCTGCACCTCCCGGCCGACTGGCACTGGAAACAGGCCTTCACCAGCCTGTTCACCGCAACCCACCCCCCGCCAGCCGGGGCCTGCCCCTGACCACACCCGCCTACGGGCGCCGACCGGAGACCACAGTGGATAAGCCGGACCACCAGGCCGGCGGACTCCGCACACCCACCACCAGCATTATCGATCAACACCCCCAAGACCTTGATCAACAACCCACGCCAAAACCAACTCGGTGGATCCGGGTATAGCAGCCCAAAAGACTCACGGCCCCTTGCAAACCGTCGTCAGGCGAGTACCTGTTTCACGAGCGCTTCGGCGGTGGCGCGGGCGATTTGAGTCGTGAGTGCGAAAACCGGCTCTTACCAGCTTTGGCACTCACGACCGTACGATGCCAGCCCGTGGAGATCGAAAAGACGGTTACGCTGCTCCAAACCGTGGCTGAGGCGGGTGATCCCGCAGCGGCGCGGGAACTGGCGCGGCTTCTGTGCCTCGCGCCGCCAACCGCGGACGGGGAGACGCTTGAGGACCTGTGGCCTGGCGAGCGTTGGTTGCGCATGGCGCTGGCAGCAGATCCCGACGACAGCACGTCAGCCAATCCCCTCGCCGCGAGCCTCACCCAACAGATCGACGCATAGCCGGTAAAAGGTGCCCCTCACTCGGGAAAAACTGTCAGAAGATCACTCGGGTGAGGCCTTCTGCGACGCAGCCCGGCTTGGTGCCGCCCTCGATTTCGATGGTGGACTTGACCGTCAGCTGGAGGCCACCGTCCACTTCGGTCACTTCCGCCAGCTCCGTGGTGGAGCGGACTCGGGAACCGACCAGGACCGGGCTGGGGAAGCGCACCTTGTTCAGGCCGTAGTTGATCCCCATCTTGGCACCCTCGAACTTGTAGGTCTGGGAGTTCAGCTTCGGCAGCAGGCTCAGGGTGAGGAACCCGTGCGCGATCGGGCCGCTGAACGGGCCCTGCTCGGCGCGCTCCACGTCGATGTGGATCCACTGGTGGTCCAGGGTGGCGTCGGCGAAATGGTTCACCTGCTCCTGGGCGATGGTCGATGGTCAGCCAGTCGCTGGTGCCGAGCTTCTCGCCCTTCGCCGTGATCGTGAGTGGTGATGCCGGTTCTTACCGGAATCACCACTCACGAGCGGTCAGCGGTATTTCTTCAGTTCGCGGCGGGCCAGGGAGCGCCGGTGCACCTCGTCCGGTCCGTCGACGATGTGCAGGGTGCGGGCGTGCGCGTAAAGGTTGGCCAGCGGGAACGCCTGGCTGACGCCACCGCCGCCGTGCGCCTGGATGGCCCGGTCGATGACCCAGGTGGCCATCTGCGGCACGCCGACCTTGATCGCCTGGATCTCGGTGTGCGCGCCCTGGTTGCCGGCGGTGTCCATCAGCCACGCGGTCTTGAGCACCAGCAGCCTGGCCTGCTCGATCTTCACCCGGGACTCGGCGATCCAGTGCTGGACCACGCCCTGGTCGGCCAGCGGCTTGCCGAAAGCGATCCGCTCGTTGGCGCGGCGGCACATCAGCTCCAGCGCGCGCTCGGCCATGCCGATGGCTCGCATGCAGTGGTGGATGCGGCCGGGGCCGAGCCGGGCCTGGGCGATCGCGAAGCCCTCGCCCTCGCCGGCGATGATGTTCTCCACCGGCACCTGGACGTTCTCGAACACGATCTCGGCGTGCCCGCCGTGGTCGGCGTCGGTGTAGCCGAAGACGTTCATGCTGCGCTTGATCTGCACGCCCGGCGTGTCCTTGGGCACCAGGATCTGGCTCTGCTGGCGGTGCCGCTCGGCGTTCGGGTCGGTCTTGCCCATCACGATCAGGATCGTGCAGCGCGGGCTCATCGCGCCGGAGGAGAACCACTTGCGACCGTTGATCACGTAGTGGTCGCCGTCGCGTTCGATGCGGGTGCCGATGTTGGTGGCGTCGGAGGAGGCGACGTCGGGCTCGGTCATGCAGAACGCGGAGCGGATCTCGCCGTCCAGCAGCGGCTGCAGCCACTGCTTCTTTTGCTGCTCGGTGCCGAACAGCGCCAGCACCTCCATGTTGCCGGTGTCCGGCGCGGCGCAGTTGGTGGCCTCCGGGGCCAGCCGGCCGACCCGGCCCATGATCTCGGCCAGCGGCGCGTACTGCAGGTTGGTCAGCCCGGCGCCCTGCTCGCCCGGCAGGAACAGGTTCCACAGGCCGCGCTTGCGGGCCTCGGCCTTGAGCTCCTCGATGACAGGCGGGTGCGCCGACCACGGGTCGTCGGCCTCGGCCAGCTGCTCCAGGAACACCGGTTCGGCGGGGTAGACGTGCGAGTCCATGAAGTCCAGCAGTTGCTTGTGCAGCTCCTCGGTGCGTTCGTCGTAGCCGAAATCCATCTCATACCTCCTTGCGGATGGCGAGACCCTGCTCGACCAGTGGTGCCACCAATGCGCCGACGTGTTGGAAGCCTTCGCCGACCGTCTGGTTGTGGATGAAGCGGTAGTGGATCCCTTCCAGGATCACGGAGATCTTGAAGTACCCGAACGCCACGTACCAGTCCATGTCGGACAGATCGGTGCCGCTGCGTTCGGCGTAGCGGTCCAGCAGTTGTCGTGCGGTGGGGAAGCCGTAGTCGGGGCCCACGCCCTTGGCGATGGGGTTGCGCTCCACGCCGTTGAAGCCTTCCCAGTACACGGCGAGCAGTCCGAGATCGGTGAGCGGATCGCCGATGGTGGCCATCTCCCAGTCCAGGACGGCCCGGATGCGCTGGTCGTCGCCGACGATCATGTTGTCCAGCCGGTAGTCGCCGTGCACGATCCCGGTGCGCGGCGTGCTGGGGATGGTTGTCGCCAGCCGGGCGGCGAGCTCTTCGATGCCGTCGATGTCGCGGCTGTGCGAGGCGGCCAGCTGCTTGCTCCAGCGGCGGACCTGACGTTCCAGGAAGCCTTCCGGGCGGCCGAATTCGCCCAGCCCGACGGCGTCCGGGGCGATCGAGTGCAGGTCGGCGAGCACGTCCATCAGCTGCCAGGCCAGGTCGACGCGCTGCTGCTGGGCGAGCCGTTCGGTCAGCTGCGGCGTGCGGTAGACGGTGCCCGGCACGTACTCCATGACGTAGAACGGGGCCCCGAGCACGCTTTCGTCCTGGCACAGCAGGTGGGTTTCCGGCACCGGCACCGGCGTTCCGGCCAGCGCGGACAACACCCGGAACTCGCGGCTCATGTCGTGCGCGGTGGTCAGCACGTGGCCCAGCGGCGGGCGGCGCACCACCCACTGGTGCGCGCCGTCCCCGACGACGTAGGTCAGGTTGGACCGTCCACCTTGGACGAGTTCGCCGGTGAGTGGTCCGCCGGCCAGGCCGGGCCGCTCCGCGTCGAGGTGCGCGCGCAGCCGGTTGAGGTCGAGGCCCGGCAGCTCGCCGGGCGGCGGTTGGGCGTTCAACAGCGCTCCTTGTCCTGCGGGAGGTCCTGGCGCAGGGCCGGGACGAGTTCGGCGAGCCGGGCGCGGGTCGCGGCGACGTCGGTGTGCAGCACCGCGTGCATCCGAGCCGCTGGGCGGCTTCGATGTTCGGGGCGCCGTCGTCGACGAACGCCGCTTCGTGCGGCGGGAGCCCGAGGCGGTCCAGGGCCAGTCGGTAGATCTGCGGGTCGGGCTTGCGGAGCCCGGCCTCGGCTGTTGGACAGCAGCACGGTCCGCACGTCGCGGGCCCGCAGCCGGCGCACCAGGTCGAGCATCGCCGGTTCGCTGCGCATCTGCGCGAACATCCGCCGCATCAGCCCGTCCGGCGCGACCGGGCCGTCGTCGACGGTGCGCAGCCGCGCCGCGAGGGTGCGGTCGAATTCGGCGTCGGTGATCTCGCCGGTCTCCAGCCGGTGGATCGGGTGCCCGCGGGGGCGCTGCGCGACGGCCAGTCCTTGAGCGCGGCGAGAACGTCTCCGGGCGGATCCGCACCTGCTCGGTCCACGCCCGGATGACGGCACGGCCGGGGGTGGCCACAACCCCTCCGTAGTCGAAGATCACCGCCCGGATCGCGTGGATCGTGGGGGCCGCGTCACTGGAACCCATGCCCAGGACCGTACCGACTAGACGGTATGTCTGCTAGGCCCCGACTGCTCGCCTCGGGTGGGTCACGCCGCAGGGGAGAGCCCGCCCAGGTAGATCGGCAGGTTCCGCTGCACGGGCTTGGGCTGGAAGTCGCCGGGGCTGATGGTCCAGAACTTGCCATGGTGCCGCGCGGGTCGGCCGCCCAGAGGCTTGCCAGGTCACCCCGTCCCCGAGCGCTCCGGTGTTGGAGCGAACGGCCCGTTCGCGTCGATGGAAGACGTGAACGGGCCGTTCGCTCCGCTCTCAGGCGCTGGCTGCGGGTTTCCTGGTGATCAGGTGGGCGGTGACCCCGGCCAGCAGGCCCCAGAAGACCGACGCGATGCCGAAGATCGTCAGGCCCGAGGCCGTGATCAGGAACGCGATCAGCGCGGCGGTGCGACTGCCCGGGTCTTCGGTGGCCTTGGCCAGCGAGCCACCGATGGTGTCCAGCAGGCCGATCCCGGCGAGCGCGGTGATCAGCGCGAGCGGGAACGCGGCGATGAGGCCGCCGAGCATCGCCCCGAAGATCCCCAGCAGCAGGTAGCAGGCGCCGGAGGCGATGCTGGCCTTGTAGCGCTGCCCCGGATCCTCGTGCGCGTCCCGGCCCATGCACAGCGCCGCGGTGATCGCCGCGAGGTTGATGCCGAAGCAGCCCAGCGGCGCCAGCACCACGTTCACCACGCCGGTCCAGGCCAGGATCGGCGACACCGGCGTCGTGTAGCCGTGGGCGCGCAGCGTCACCATGCCGGGCAGGTTCTGCGAGGTCATCGTGATGACGAACAGCGGAAAGGCCAGGCTGATCATGGAGTGCAGCGACCAGCTCGGCCAGGTCCACACCGGCGCGGCCAGGGCGAAGCCGACGCCGTCGAAGCGCAACGAGCCCTGGACGGCGGCCAGCACCACGCCGATCACGAGCGCGATGAGCACCGCGTACCTGGGCAGCAGGCGCTTGCCGAGCAGATAGCCCACCAGCATCGCCAGCACCAGCCAGAACTGGGTCTGCATGGCGGTGAACATGCCCAGGCCGAACTGCAGCAGTACGCCGCCGAGCAGCGCGGACGCGATCGAAGACGGGATCAGGTTGACCGCCCGCTCGAACCAGCCGGTGAGCCCCACCAGCACCGTCAGCGCCGCGGCGAGCAGGAACGCGCCTACCGCTTCGGCCATCGAGGTACCTTGACCACTCGTGGCCAGCAGCGCGGCACCGGGCGTGGACCAGGCCAGCACGACCGGCGCCCGGTAGCGGAGGGACAGAGCGATCGAGGTGACGCCGATGCCCGCGCCGAGCGCGAGGATCCACGAGCCGATTTCCGCGGGGCCCGCGCCGAGGGTTCGCGCGGCTTGGAAGACGATGGCTGCGGAGCTCACCACGCCGACCAACGTGGTGATGGCGCCGGAGACCAATGTGGACATCGGCAGGGCGGTGGGGAGCTGTTGCCGTAACTGCACCGGAGCTTCCGTTCTGTTTATGGAACGAGGCGATGCTAGGAGGTAGCGGTGGAGCTGGTCAAGGTCGTGGGCGCGAACCTGCGCGCCGCCCGAGCGCTGCGCGGACTGTCGCTGTCCGAGACCGCCCGCCGGGCCGGCATCGGCAAGGGCACGCTGTCGGAGCTGGAGGCCGGTCGGCGCAATCCGACGCTGGAGACGCTCTACGCGCTCGCGACGGTGCTCGATGTGCCGCTGGGGTGGCTGCTGGTCGCGGAGTCCGAGGGGAGCGCGGAGGAGGCGGTGGTGGTCAACCGGGCCAGCGGCTCGGACCTCTCCGGGCAGACGGTGGACGTGCAGCTGATGGACCGGGTGTTCAGCGGCGGCCAGCAGCTGGAGGTGTACCGGCTGCACGTGCGAGCCGGGGCCCGGTACGTGTCCAGCGCGCACCGGCCGCGGGTGATCGAGCAGCTGTTGGTGCACTCCGGAACCCTCGTCGTCGGGCCGGAGTCCGCGCCGGAAACGCTCGGCCCGGGTGACTACATCCGCTTCGACGGCGGTGTGGACCACGTCTACCAAGCGCTCGAAGACGACGCCTGCGCGACGCTCGTGATGCGCTACGTCGACCCGGCCTGAAACGCCTGGAAACGGGCCGTGAGTCTTTTGGGTTGCCATAGCAGGAGTCCGGAATGCTCCCCAGACAGCACCCACGCCCGGGCGACCTCTTGCCCAATGGTGACCAACTCGCGTCGAGTGAACGTCTGCAGGAATTTGCAACGCCGAGCCATCGCGCGCGGCACGGCCTGGATCTCCGATCTCAAGCGATACCGCAAAATCATGGATTTAAACGTTACCAGCGCCGAAATAATGGCGCTGCATTTCGCCGACACGGCCACGTGGTGGATCGTCTGCTACCCGCTCGCTCTCCGCAGCGCCTCGTGGCGGTGCTGGTGGGCTTGCGCCGCCGCCAGTGCGGTGGTGGTCAGTGCGCCTAGCGCCGCGCATATGAGAGCTATGCGGAGACCGGGTGGCGACCAGGAAATGCTGATGTCGGAGGAATTCGGCGCGTCGGCCGGGATGTCGACCTGGAGCAGCCCGGCAGGGCCGGCGTGGGTGGGAAGCTGTCTGTCGCCCATCTTCGCGGTGTAGCCCGGCCATGCGAGTCGAGCAAAGAGGAGTTGTCCGCCTCTGCTGTCCGACCGGCTGAACGTTGCTGTTTCGTGGCGGTTGTCCAGTGCCGTGTTCGCCGTGACGCGCACGTTCGGTGATGCCCAGCTGAGCCGTCCGCTCGTGCGCGGTGCAGAGACAGTGCGTTCGAGCACGGTGATGCGGTCTGTTCGCTGCACCACGTGCCAACCTGCTGGCACGACCGGCTCGGGAATCAGCCGCCGTTGAACGACGACGGTGTCCACACGCAACAGGTTCGCGAGCGGCGCTTCCGTGCCGGGGACGCGCTGCCACAGAGCGGAGTAGGCATCGACACAAGCGGAACCGTTGTAGGACAGGCACACCGCGTTCGATAGCGCGGAGAAACCCATGCCGGTGTAGGCGTTGATGCTCTCGATCCCGGTTGCTTGGTAGAAGTTGCCGGGCATGAGATCGTGCCACGCCTCGGGGCCCGGCCGTGGTGGGCCGATCCCACCGAGGTCGGATATCTGGAACACCGCGCCCTGATAGCGGTGCGCGAAGTGAGCGCGCGCCTCGGCGATGTTGGTGGGGTAGTAGTAGGGCGGCGGCGTGTGCCCGTCGACGAACCAGTGCACTTGCAACGCGAAAGTCCCCACCGTGCCGGCATGCACGACCGCGGCCAGTCCTCGTGTGCCCATCCGCCGGAATGCCCACACTGCCGTGCCGCTCAGCACGGCCAGGCCGAGCACGGTGAGGACTTGGCGCCGGAGCATCGAGGGGGCCGGGTTGGCGGCCCATCCGAGGTAGGAGCAGAACAGCAGCAGCGCGGTTGCGACGATCGTTCGTCGGCGCAGGTGGTCGGTGCGCAGCCCGGCGGACAGCAGGACGGCCAGCAGGACCCCGAGACCGAGGTAGCCGTAGTGCAAAAGCCGCAGCGGCCAACGGAACAGCCACAAATCAGACGGGCCGATCGCCATCAGTAGAAAGATCCCGGTAAACACCAGGCAGCCGGTTAGTTCCCGACGTCGCCGGCGCACCACCGACCAGTCGAACCAGGCCGCCAGCGGGACGGCGAACCAACAGAAGAAGACTGCCGAGTCCCCGACGTTGGGGATTTCCGGGACGTAGCCGGGAAGGCTTGCATTCAGGAGGTCGCTCAGGTTGGGGGTGAGTTCGCCGGTGTTGCGCGGGGCACCCCCGGTGCTGCGCCATGTCACGTGGGAGCTGAGCAGAAGCGGAAGGTATACCAGCGGTGCCACCGCGACGATTGCGGCCGATGCGAGGAACACCTCACCGGTCACCCGCCAGCGCCGGTTGACGGCGGTTTCGATGAGCACGGCGAACAGTACGCCGCACACCCCGAGCATCCCGTATGGGTTGCCGGCGGTCACAGCGAGGACCCCAAGGACGAAGACCCAGACGGCGTTGCCCTTCCCCTTGGCCATTCGGCGCGTAGCCCACCACAGGTACGGGATCCACACGAACGCCAGCAGCGCGGCTGGCCACTTGACCGCGTCGAAGAAGAACAGCGATCCGCAGAACGGTAGGGCAGCGGCGGTCACACTCGCGGCCCATGGGCGCGCCCCGTACTCCCGGAACAGCAGATATGAGCCGAGAGCGATCGCCGAGAATGCCGCCGAGCGGACGACGTCTCCGGCGAGCGCCAGGTCCGGCATGACGGACACGAACACCCACACGAGCGCGTTGACCGGGTTCCACACGCCGAACAACGCCTCGAGGACGAGGTTGCCGCCCATCCACGAGCCAACGTCGAGCGTGACCGGCCAGGACCCGCCGCGGACCTGTTCGCCGAGGCGGAACCACATGGGCAGGATCTGGATTGCGGCATCGTCTGTGTAGTAGGCCAGCGAGTTTCTCAGGAGTGGAAACTGCGCCAGCAAGCCCGCCAAGGCACAGGTCAGCGCGGCGAACCCGAACCGAGCGCCGTTCGGCCCGACACGCGGCGTCTTTTGTTCCGCCGGAATGTCCGTCTCGTCCGGAGAAATCGTGTTCGCCACCCGCACTCCTCTCAGCAGCTGTTCCCCGAAGATCGGCTCCTCCGTGCCGCACTGCTCGGTTCCTCGCTGGCCTGTCCACCGCCGTCCGCCCTGCCCACCACGAGCGACGTCCGGGTAAGGACGAACCTGGAGACGAGGAAGGTCGCCGGCACAGCGACAACCCCGCCCGCGAATGTCGCGATCCGGGAGTCGACCCCTGCGTACTCGACAAGCGTGTAGACCGCGGCCGCGCTCAACGCGAGATTTGTCAGGTTCGACAGCGGGTACAGCAGGAACTTCAGCAGCGTGGGCGCAACGCGGAAGGTGTAGTAACAGTTCAGCAGGTACGACACCGCCATCGCGACCGAAGCCGCGACGAGGTGCGCGACCAGATACGGCACCACGAACCACAGTGCGATGTAGATGGCGTAGTGCACCGCAGTGTTCGCCACGCCAACCAAACAGAAACGCACCAACCGCGACCCGCTCCGCCCGCCCGGCACCGTTGCCCCTCAACGACCTCTGGACGCCCACTTGGCCGGGTCGTGGCCGTTGACGTTGACCGCCGTCTGTCGTCCGTCACGCTGTTGCGGTGCGTCTCGGTCGCTGATCCAGGGTGCCGACGCTGCCGCCTTGTCTACCGGCCCGGTTTCCTTGACCAAGAACGGCGGCCGTCGTTTCGTCTCGACATAGATCCGTCCCAGGTACTCGCCGATGACCCCGAGGACGAGGAGATTGATGCCGCCGAGGCAAGCGACAGCGACCACCAGCGTTGCGTAGCCGGGAACGCGCACCCCGTACACGAGCGTGTTGACGACAACGAACGTGGCGTAGCAGAACGCAAGAACCGTGATCAGTGCGCCCAGGTGGATGGCCGCCCGCAGCGGTTTGTTGTTGAACGAGAGAATCCCGTCGATGCCGTAGTTCAACAGTTTTCCGGCCGACCACTTCGACTTGCCGCCGCCGCGAACGACGTTGCGGTAGCTGACCGTGGCAGTGTCGAAGCCGATCCAGGAACACAGCCCCTTCGAAAACCGGTTGTGCTCAGGCAGTGACAGCAACGCGTCGACGGCACGCCGTGACAACAGGCGGAAGTCGCCAACGCCGTCCTGAAGGGAGACGTCGACGAGCTTGTTCACGGCCCAGTAGTACAGGCGAGACAGAGCCGTCCGCGCGAACGACTCCCCGTGGCGGGTCCGCCGTGCCACCACCTGGTCGTAGCCCGAGTCCAGCAACTTCACCATGTCGGGCAGCATTTCCGGTGGGTGCTGCAGGTCCGCATCCAGAACCGCGATACGACTGGCTGTGGCATGGCTCAACCCTGCTACTAGTGCCGCTTCCTTGCCGAAGTTCCGGCTCAGCGAGACGAACCGGAAGCCAGGATGCTCGACGCTGGCCCGGCGGGCCTTGGCGAGGGTCTCGTCGGAGCTGCCGTCGTCGACGAGGATGACCTCGTAATCGTGGCTGATCTTGGGAAGAACGGTCGACAGCCGATCTGTTAAGTCGTCGAGTACGTCCCCTTCGTTGCAGCAGGGAACCACGATGGACAGATCCATAAAGCCCCCCCCAGCAGCTGTAGGCTTAAGCCCATCCCATCCCGTAGGACACCCCAGACCGTCACGGTAGGACTGCTCTAGCAATGCCGCAGAACTACGGGGGGTCGTCCTATTGGGCGAGTGGCGCCTCGGACACTGGCCGTCGCTGGCAGATCTCTGCGAACGACGCCAGACATCCACGCACGACGGGGTGTCGGTAAGGACGGGCCCACCGGCCGCAAACGGCGACCGTCACCGCTGGTCAGCAGTCGTTTAGTTGATCACTGAGAACTTCGGTGCGGTGATCGATGAGCAAACCACCGCAACATCCGAAAACGCCGGAGGTCCCTCCGGGAAGGGGGACCGGAGGGACCTCCGCAGCGTTCGGACACCGACCCGCGATCGGGGGATGACGCCGGGATCCGTGTCACGGGGGGTGAGCGGCACGGCTGCCCCCCACCTGCACCGGATCAGCGGTTGTCCTCCTTGAGCATGTCGGAGCACTTCTCGCCGATGGCCATCGTGGTGATGTTGGGGTTTACCGCGACCAGGAACGGCATCGCCGAGGCGTCCGCCACCCGCAGGCCCTGCACGCCCTTGACCCGCAGGCGTGCGTCCAGCGGCTTCGTCGGGTCGTCGTCCGCGCCCATCGGCACCGAGGCCGCCGGGTGGTAGACGGTGTTGTGGGTGCGCTTGATGTAGTCCGCGATCTCGTCGTCGGTGCGCACGTCCGGGCCCGGGAACAGCTCGGCACCGGCCCAGCCCTGCATCGCCGGCTGCGCCACGATCTTGCGGGCCAGCTTGATGCCCTCGGTCATCACCCGCATGTCGTGCGGGTCGGTGAAGTACCGCGGGTCGACCTTCGGCTTGTCCCGGAAGTCCTGGCTGCGCAGCCGGACCGTGCCGGTGGAGCGGGCGCGGGTGACGTTCGGGGTGAGGCAGAAGCTGTTCTCCGAGGTCGGGTAGCCCTGCCGCACGGTGTGCATGTCGAAGGGCACCGAACCGTAGTGGAACATCAGGTCCGGCCGGTCCAGGCCCGGCTCGGTGGTGGTGAAGATGCCGATCTCCCACCACTGCGTGGAGTCGGTGACCATCGGCTGCTTGGCGTCCCAGCTGATCACGCCCTCCGGGTGGTCCTGCAGGTAGGAGCCGACGCCGGGGGAGTCGACCAGCACGTTGATGCCGAACTCGCGCAGGTGCTCGGCCGGCCCGATGCCGGAGAGCATCAGCAGCTTCGGGGTGTCGATGGCGCCGGTGGACAGCACCACCTCGCGGCGTGCGGTCACCGTGCGGGTGTGGATCAGGTCCGCGTCCAGGTACTGCACGCCGGTGGCCCGGATGCCGTCGAAGGTGACCTTCTTGGCCCAGGCCTGGGTGCGGATCTCCAGGTTCGGCCGGTCCAGGTTCGGGTGCAGGTAGGACACCGACGACGAGGACCGGGTGCCGTCCTCCCGCGCGTTGATCTGGAACCAGTTCGCGCCGTGCACCACGGTCTTGCCGGAGTTGAATTCCGTGGTCGGGAGGCTTTCCTGGGCGCAGGCCTGCAGCAGCGCGACGCCGCACGGGTCCTCCGGCGGGACGCTGCGGATGGTCACCGGGCCGCTGCGGCCGTGGTGCTCGCCCGGCCCGTCGTTGGTCTCCAACCGCTTGTACAGCGGGAAGATGTCCTTGGCGCCCCAACCGGTGGCGCCCATCGACTCCCACTCGTCGAGGTCCTCGGCCGGGGCCCAGAACGCGATGCAGGAGTTGTGCGAGGAGCAGCCGCCGAGGACCCGGGCCCGCGCGTGCCGCATGAACGAGTTGCCGTTGTCCTGCGGCTCGATCAGGTAGTCCCAGTCGTAGCCGGACTCCAGCAGCGCCATCCAGCGCTTGAGCTCCAGGATTGCCTTGTCGTCGACGTCGGACGGGCCGGCCTCTAGCAGGCACACGGTGACGTCCGGGTCCTCCGACAGCCGCGCCGCGACGGCCGCGCCGGCGCTGCCGCCACCCACCACGACGTAGTCGAACTGGTCTGCCATTGGGAATCTCCGTTTCTGGAATGAACGTTCTGGTCACCTTGCTCGGCGGTGCGGTAGCGGAACCTCAGAAGCCCCCTCGTCTGCGGGATCCCCGATTCGCGTATGTCAATACGCCACATCGGGGCTTGCCTCGCGAGCCGCCCGGGGTGCGGGGTGTCCCCGCAGGACACCGTTGAGAACCCGCGGCGGTGCCGGTCGCGTGCGTGGCGGGAAGCGGCTCCGCCACTTGCCTGATGCCGGGTGCGGTCGAGTCCGCTGGGCACGTCATCAGCGCGGGCGCTCAGGCGACCGGGCTCGTGGCACCGCTGTCCGAAGTGGACTCTGCGGCGTGGTCGGCGAGCACGCCGACCTTGTGGCGCTGGACGAACCAGTAGTACGAGAACCCGCCTACGGCCGCGACTCCGACGAACAGCACCGAGCTGTACTGCAGGTACCAGTGGTACGGCGGCTCCGCGTTGTAGACTTCGCGGCGCGGCCACGCCAGGTTGATCGTCATGCCCAATCCCCAGAGCACGGCCAGGACGTTGATCGGCAACCCGAGCTTGCCCAGGCCGAACCGGCCCGGCTGCTTCGCCTCGCTTTTTGGCACAGACCACTTGCCGCGCAGCCGCGCGACCAGCATCGGCACGGTGACCAGCAGGTACGAGATGTAGATCAGGATGATCGCCAGGCTGGTGACCGCGGTGAAGATCTGCGGCTGCCCGATGTTGACCACCAGCAGGGCCACCGCGAGTACGCCGATGACCACGGCCGGCACGATCGGCGTCTGGAAGCGCGGGCTGACCCGCGCCAGCAGCGAACCGGCGGGTAGCGCGTTGTCCCGGGCCATCGCGAAGGCGATCCGGATCGCCGCGGCGTGCACCGCCAGCACGCAGACCGTGATCGCCACGAAGATCGACAGGAGGAACAGCCGACCCACGAGCGGGCCCAGCGCGTCGTTGAGCACGAACTGCAGGCCGCTCTCGGCAAGCTGCGGCGCGGAGAAGTCCCGGGTCGCCATCAGACCGAGCAGGATGATCAGGCCGCCGAGGACGAACGAGGCGATCAGCGCCCGCAGGATCGCCTTGGGGGCGTTGCGCTGCGGGTCGATGGATTCCTCGCCGAGCGAGGCGGCGGTGTCGAAGCCGTACATCACGTACGACGAGGCAATCCCGGCGACCAGGAATGCGCCCAGGTAGTTGCCGCCGAAGGCGGACTCGGTGCCGTTGGTGTCGAACACGACCGTCGGCGGGTTCACCACGACCAGCGCCAGCGCGATGATCAGCAGTACCGCCGCGGCCAGTTCGATGAACACGCCGGCGCTGTTGATCCGGGCCATCAGCTTCACCCCGAAGGCGTTGACCAGCGTGGTGAACAGGACCAGCACCAGGGCCAGCAGGATGCCGTTGACGGCCTGCTCGGTGCTGGTGCTGCCGTCGCCGATGAGCTGGAAGCCGGACCAGATCTGCGGCAGCGTGTTCTGGTAGGCCAGCGCGGTGGCCGAGATTGACACGATCGAGGCCAGCAGCATCATCCAGCCCGCGAGCCAGCCGATGTGCTGACCGCCCAGCTTCTTGGCCCAGTTGTAGATGGAGCCGGCGATGGGGTAACGGGACGCCAGCTCGGCGAAACTCAACGCCACGAGCAACTGCCCGACGAACACGATCGGCCAGGACCACCAGTAGGCGGGGCCCCCGAAGGACAGGCCGAAGTAGGACAGTTGGAAGGTGCCGGTGAGCACCGAGATGTAGCTGATCCCGGCGGCGAAGGTCGCGAATCCGCCGAGGCTTCTCTTCAGTTTGTTGGTGTAGCCGAACTCGTTGAGCTCGGCGTCGTAATTGGGCGCGCTCATGCCCCGAACTCCTTTCCCGACCATGCCCGCCCGCCGGATGCGGGGAGGGGAACGAATCGGGTGGTTGCTTTGCGTCGCGCGAAGATCACCGCTTACATCGGCGGTTTCGGGCAAAGCGCGGCCCGGACGGGCCGCGCAGTTCCCGCGGCGGTGGTTCGGTCACGCCGCGGGTGAAGCGAATTCCTCCCTATTTTCCGGAGAACCAGTTCTGCGGTGCTGGCCGCAGATTCTGGTAGACGTGCTTTGCCTCCTGGTACTCGCCGAGTCCGGCCCGGCCCAGTTCGCGTCCGATGCCGGACTGCTTGAAGCCGCCCCATTCCGCCTGCGGCAGGTAGGGGTGGAAGTCGTTGATCCAGATGGTGCCGTGCCGCAGCCGGTTGGCAACCCGCTGAGCCTTGCCCGGGTCGCCGGTGAACACCGCGCCCGCCAGGCCGTAGTGGGTGTCGTTGGCGATGCGCACCGCCTCGTCCTCGTCGGTGAAGCGCTCGACGGTCAGCACCGGGCCGAAAGACTCCTCGGTGACGGCGTAGCTGCCCGGTTTGACGTCGGCGAGGACGGTGGGCAGGTAGTAGTGGCCGTTGGCGTAGCGTTCGCCCTCGGGGCGGCGTCCGCCGGTGCGCAGCACGGCGCCTTCGGCGACGGCCTTGGCGACGTAGTCGTCCACCTTCTTCAGGTGCGTGGCGGAGATCAGCGCCCCCGTCTCAGCGTCGGAGTCGAACGGGCCGCCGATGCGGATCAGCTCGGCGCGGCGGACGATCTCGTCCACCAGCGCGGCGTGCAGCTCGTCCTGCACGATCAGCCGCGCCCCGGCCGAGCAGACCTGCCCGGAGTGCAGGAACACCGCGGTCAGCGCGTAGTCCACCGCGGCCTCGAAGTCGGCGTCGGCGAACACGATGTTCGGGTTCTTGCCGCCGAGCTCCAGGGCCACCTTCTTCACCGTCGGCGCCGCGGCGGCCGAGATCTTGCGCCCGGTGTGCAGGCCCCCGGTGAACGAGATCAGGTCGACGTCCGGGTGCTCGGCCAGCACCGAGCCGACCTCGGCGCCGGTGCCCAGCACCAGGTTGCCGGCCCCGGCGGGCAGTCCGGCCTCGGCCAGCGCGCGCATCAGCAGGATCGCGGTGCTGGGGGTGAGCTCGCTGGGCTTGAGGACGAAGGTGTTGCCCGCCGCGATCGCCGGGGCGACCTTCCAGGCCACCTGCAGCAACGGGTAGTTCCAGGGCGTGATCATGCCGCACACGCCGACCGGCTCGTACTGCACGCGGCTGATCGCGTCCGGGGAGCCGGTGTCGATGATGCGGCCCGCGTCGGTGCCGGCGATCTTGCCGAAGTAGCGGAAGCACGCGGCGATGTCGTCCATGTCGTACTCGCTCTCGACCAGCCGCTTGCCAGTGTCCAGCGATTCGGCGCGGGCGAACTCCGCCTTGTCGCGCACCAGGATGTCGCTCACCCGAAGCAGCAGGTCGCCGCGCTCCCAGGCCGAAGTGGCGGTCCAGGCGCCGTCGTCGAAGGCGCGGCGCGCGGCGGCGATGGCCCGCTCGGCATCGGCAGTCCCGGCTTCGTCGACCGTGGCCACCAGCGTGCCATCGGCTGGGCAGCGGATCTCGCGGGTGCGACCGTCAGCGGCCGACGCCCACTCGCCATCAATGAACAGCGAGGGCGTCGAATTCTCAGCTTGCGACATGGCTCGTTTCCCCGTGATGTCGATTGTGCTTTTTGCGCCGGAACCGCACCAATGCGCACTTCTGGTACAGGTGCGCGCATTGCCGCGATCCGATTCGCTCCGCCACATTAAGGCGCGCCCGCCCGTTGCGCCGCCGGTGACCACGGGCGGCGCGCAATTATCCGAATGGGACCGGCGACCCGCGATTTGCGGAATTCACCTCCTGGTGGTCCATTCGGTGGCGGGTTAGCGCTTGTGTCCCGGCGCAGTGCCGCGGAAGACCTTAACACCGATCCTGTACATTTGTACATCATCGGGTGCCGGGCTTCCGGATGAATCATCGAAGAAAGCGTGATGAACAGGACGAACGGGGATCCGGTGACCTGGACCGCATCGCTCTCGCTGGTCAACATGGCAGGCTAGGTGTCGTTGTGGAGCCCACGGGAGGAACGCCGAAGCGAATGTCGACCATCCCGCCCGCGCCCGCCGCGCGCCGCAAGGACCCGGCCCGCCGCGAGCGCATCGCCCGCGCCGCGATCACGGTCGTCGCCGAACGCGGGGTGGAGAAGCTCACGCACCGTGCCGTGGCGGCTGCGGCGGATGTTCCGCTGGGGTCGACCACCTACTACTTCGCCACCCTCGACGACCTGCTCGCCAGCGCGCTGCGGCAGGCCGCCGAGGACGACGTCGAGCACCTCCGGGAGTGGGCCGGCCGGCTCGAACGCGACTGCGATCTGGCCGTCGCGCTGACCGACCTGGTGCTGCACTACCTCGGTCCGGCGCTGCCGCAGACCGTCGTCGAGCATCAGCTCTACATCGCCTCGCTGCACAAGCCCGCGCTACGCCAGGTGAGCCAGGAATGGGACACCGCGCTGGCCGAGCTGTTCGCCTCCTACACCGATCCGTCCACCGGGCGCGCGTTGTCCGTTCTGTTCTGCGGTTTGCTGCTGCAAGGCGTCGTCCGGGAATCGGTGCCGAGCCGAGACGAAATCGAGACGATATTCCGCCGAGTCCTCGGGGTGGGCGCGAAAACCTGATTCCAGCAGGCAATTCCGCGCTGGTGTATGGCTGGTCAACATCGGATGACCGTTGCATTGCACCGGAATCCGGGGAGTTGATCTCACTCGCCGCGGCAGTGGACAATGGGGCCAGCGATCCGTGGCACCGCGCGTTGCCCGGTGCTCGGGGCTGAACAGTTCAGCCCTGCGGCGGGCATCGCGACACGCTTTTTAGGTGTACAACGGACTTGCCGCGTCGGGGCGTGGCTCGCTCCAGCAATGTTGATCAATCGAGCGGGGTGAGACCGTGGGGCACATCGAAGACCGCGAACTGGTACCGCTGAAGTCGGATTTCGACACGGTGTGGTACGGGTTCCGGCGATCACAGGTGAAGTTCTACGTCCAGCAGACCGAGAACGAGATCCGGCTCGTCACCGAGGACCGGGACTCGGCGCTCAGCCAGGTCGGCGACCTGACGGCGCAGCTGAACCAGGCGCGCGCCGAGGTCGAGTCGCTCAAGCAGCGGCTCGACGAACAGGCGCGCTCGCCGATCGACGCCGCGGCGCTGTCGGACCGGTTACGCCGGATGGTCCGGCTCGCGCAGGACGAGGCGGACGAGATCGTCGCCGCCGCGCAGTCCGCATCCGAGCACGAGTGGGCGCGGTCCGAGCAGGCCGCCACCGAACTCCGAGAACGCTACGAGAAGCTGGTGGCGGAGGCCGACGAGTGGCGCCGCCAGTCCGAGCAGCAGCGCAACGAGATGTTGGCGCGCACCCGCGAGGAAGTCCAGGCGATGGCGCGCGAAGCGGAGCAGCGCCGCCGCCGGCTGGACACCGAGGCCGAGGAGCGTCGCACCCAGGTCGAGAACGACTTCGAGGTGTCGATGGCGGCGCGCCGCCAAGAGGCGTCGTGCATCCAGGCCGAGCGCGAGCAGAAGAGCCGAGAAGAAGCGCAGCGGCGGGTCCGCGAAGCGACCGCGGAAGCGGAGCGGCGGATCCGGCGAGCCGACGAGTACGCCGAGACGATGCTGCGGGTGCGGCAGGACGTCGCGGAGCGCGTGCGGGCCGTGCAGCAGGTGCTGGCCGCGGCGGAGCCGTTCCTGGCGGCGACGGAGGCCGGCGCGGTGAGCGAGGCGTCCGACGGCTACGTCGGCGAAGTCGTCCAAAGTGGACAGATGCCGTCCGGTGACGTCAGCGTGCCCAAGCAGCGCGACGAGGAGCCGGTCCCGCAGGGGGCGGACACTGCCGCCTAATGGGAGCTACCGGGTCGGCCACCGGGCAGACTCGGGTCCGGTAGCGGCCAGTGAGTGAGCACTCTCGTCGCCAGGCATTCGATGCCTAAGGTCAGACCGTGCCCCCGCTGGTCGTGGGGAGGACGTGACCACTGATGGGGTGACGTGCCCGCCGAAGGCTGGCGTGAGCACTGGACCATTAGGCCGCCGGTGTTCCTCTTCCGCGCTGCTCAGGACACGATGCTGACCGTGTGGAGGGTATGTGTTGTTCGTCGGAGATGACTGGGCTGAAGATCACCACGATGTCGAGGTGCAGGATGAGACGGGTCGGCGGCTGGGTCGGGCTCGGCTGCCGGAGGGCGTGACCGGGGTTGCCCGGCTGCACGCGCTGATCGGTGAGCATCTGCCCGAGGGCGCCGAGCCTGACCAGGTCGTGATCGGGATTGAGACTGATCGAGGTCCATGGGTCCAGGCGCTGATCGCGGCCGGGTACACGGTGTATGCGATCAACCCGCGGCAGGTGGCGCGCTATCGGGAGCGGCACGGCACCTCGGGCGCCAAAAGCGACGCCGGGGACGCGCACGCCCTGGCCGACATGGTGCGCACCGACCGTCATCAGTTACGCGCGGTCGCCGGTGACACCGAGCAGGCCCAGGCCGTGAAGGTGGTGGCGCGGGCGCACCAGACGCTGATCTGGGACCGGCACCGGCACATGCTGCGGCTACGCACCGCGGCGCGCGAGTTCTTCCCCGCCGCGCTGGAAGCCTTCGACGATCTCCTCGCCCCGGATGCACTGGAACTCCTTGGCCGGGCACCGGACCCGGACCAGGCGGCCAGGGTGTCACGCGCGCAGATCACGGGCGCGCTCAAGCGGGCCCGGCGCCGCAACGTGGACGAGAAGACCACCGCGATCCAGACCGCGCTGCACACTGAACACCTGACCCAGCCGCCGGCCGTGGCCGCCGCCTACGCGGTGACGGTGCGGTCCCTGGTTAGCGTGATCACTGCCTTCAACACCGAGATCGCCGCCGTGCAAGAGCAGGTGCAGGCGTGTTTTGGCCGAGCCCGGGACGCTGAGATCTACCTGTCCCAGCCCGGCATGGGACAGATCCTCGGGGCCCGGGCCCTCGGCGAGTTCGGCGACGACGCCGACCGCTACGCGAGCGCGAAGAACCGGAAGAACTACGCCGGCACCAGCCCGATCACCCGCCAGTCCGGTAAGAAGAAGACCGTGCTGGCCCGCTTCGTCCACAACGACCGGCTCGTCGACGCCCTGCACCAGCAGGCCTTCTGCGCCCTCCGCGCCTCACCCGGCGCCCGCGCCTACTACGACGAGCTCCGCGGCCGCGCGGCATGAACCACCACGCCGCCTTACGCCAGCTGTCCAACCGACTCGTCGGCATCCTGCACGGCTGCCTCAAGACCCGGAGCACCTACGACGAACACACCGCCTGGGCACACCACAACCGAGACCAGCAAGCCGCCGCTTGACAAACAAAATCATGGGGTGTCTGACCTGAACGGGTGGTGGAGCGAACGGCCTGTTCGCGCCGCCTATCGGAGCAGGCGGTCCGTTCGCTCGGAACCGGTGTCGGGTTGGTGGAGCGAACGGCCTGTTCGCGCCCTCTTCTGAGGTAGACAGTCCGTTCGCTCCACCCCGCACGCGCCGGACCGGCTGTCAGCCGCCCCAGCTGTGCCAGGCGTCCACCTCGATCCAGCCGCTGACCCGGGGCCGGTCGCGGACCGGGTACGGCTCGCCCAGGTAGTGCTGGGCGAGCCGGTCGATGTCGGTCAGGTCCGGGTCGTCCTCCAATGCGGTGACCCGGCCGCGCAGGCTGACGTGCCGGTACCAGTTCGCGCCGTCCAGCACCGTCAGCGACACCCGCGGATCGGCCCTGAGGTGCTTCAGCCGTGCCCGGCCCGCATCCATGTTGACCAGCACTTTTCCGCTGTCCCAGAGGTACCAGGTGGCCACCGAGACCGGCGCGCCGGCGGCGTTAACGGTGGCGATCACCGCCGGGTTCGGGAGGGACAGCAGCTCCTGCACGTCCGGCGGCATTTCTTCCTTCGTCATCGATTCGTCCTTCCGGGAGGCGGTTCTCGTTACCTGCGGCGAGGATTCCAGCTGGCACAACAGGAAACGGCGAGAACACGCCGAGGCCTTCCCGCTGTACCCCGGCGGAACTAGGTTCGGCGTGATCTCGGGCCCAGCAGGAGGCGGAATGAACTGGCGCGGTCTCGTCACGTTTGTGGTGGTGTGCGGCATGCTCCTCGTCGGAGCCCCGGTGGGTGCGTCCCCGCCGGACGACATCCGGGAGCGGCTGGAGGCGGTGCCCGGGCTGACCGTCGTCGGCGAGCGACCCACCGAGCCGGGGTTCCGGCTCTTCGACCTGACGTTCGCGCAGCCCAGCGACCACCGGCACCCGAAGGCCGGGGGCTTCCAGCAGCGCCTGACCCTGTTGCACCGCGACCTCGACCAGCCCACCGTGCTCTACACGACCGGCTACGAGCTGCCGAGCAAGGTCACCCGCACCGAGCCGACGCGGCTGGTCGACGGCAACCAGGTCAACCTGGAGCACCGGTTCTTCGTCCCGTCCCGGCCCGATCCGGCCGACTGGAACGACCTGGACATCTGGCAGGCGGCTACCGACCAGCACCGGGTGATCTCCGCGCTGCAGTCCATTTACCAGCAGAAATGGATCACGACCGGAGCGAGCAAGGGTGGCATGACGGCCGTCTACCACCGCCGGTTCTACCCCGACGACGTGGCCGGCACCGTCGCCTACGTGGCGCCCAACGACGTCGACAACGACCGCGACAGCTACGACGAGTTCCTGGCCTCGGTCGGCACCGACCCGGCCTGCCGGGACGCGCTGCTTGCCGTGCAGCGGGAGGCGCTGGTCCGGCGGGACGAGATGCTGGCGAAGTTCAACGCCTACGCCGGGGCGGAGGGGCTGACCTTCGACCGGATCATCGGTGACGTCGACCGGGGCCTGGAGATGGTCGTGCTCGACACGCCGTTCGCGTTCTGGCAGTACCGGGGCCAGCAGGATTGCGCCAAGATCCCGGCGACCACCGCGAGCACCGACGAGATCTACGCGTTCTTCGACGAGACCGTGCAGTTCTCCTTCTACACCGACCAGGGCATCGAGCCGTACGCGCCGTACTACTACCAGGCCGGCACCCAGCTCGGTTGGCCCGACGTCTCCGACGAGCTGCTGGCCGACCTGCTGCACCACCGGGAGCTCAGCCAGCCCCGCAACCTGGTGTCCCGCGACATCCCGATGGACTTCAAACCGGGGTCGATGCGGCAGATCGACGCGTGGGTGCGCAGCCAGGGCACGGAACTGATGTTCGTCAACGGCGAGCGCGACCCGTGGAGCGCGGAACCCTTCCGGCTCGACCCCGGCACCAGCGACTCCTACAGCTACCTGGTCCCTGGCGCCAACCACGGAGCGAAGATCGAGGGCCTGCCCGACCGGCAGCGAGCGGAAGCGGAAGCGGCGGTCCGCCGCTGGGCCGACGTCCCGGCCCCCGTCCGCGTCCTGACCCCGCTCGACGCGGAACCCCTGACCCGCCGCCCGATCTGACGAATTTTTCGAGGTGAGGGGCACCCTTGGGTGGCATAGCCGCTGAAGAAGCGGCTGAACCGCTCAAGGGTGCCCCTCACGCTTCGCTCGATCGGGTGCGGCGGTTGGCGAGGCCGTCGTAGGCGCGCATCAGGAACTTGTGCGTTGGGCGCTCGACGGCGTGGGTCAAGGCCCAGCCCAGCGCCGTGCCAGTAACCAGCATTGCGGCCGTCTGCAGGAGGGGGTCGACGCCGATCTCGTCGAGCTTCTTCATGACGATGTAGCCGATCGTCTGGTGCACCAGGAACACGCCGTAGGAGATCCCGGCGAACCACCGGATCCGCCCGGCCAGCCACTCCGGGAAGGTCCGGTCCCAGTCCGGCCCGAAGGCCGTGAGCGCGACCACGACCATGCCGATGCACACCGCGACTGTCGAGCCCCAGTCGGCGATCAGGCCTTCCGGCGTCTCGGTGTAGTTGTGCAGCGCCTGGCCGAGCATGCAGGCCGCCAGCATCGCCGCGAAGTGCAGGAGGCCGATGCGCCGGGTCGACCACAGCCAGATCGCCACCCCGGCGACGAACAGGTGCCAGCGGTGCACGCCGATGCCGTCGACGATCGTGCGGTAGAGCTCCGACTTGTCGGCCACCCGCACCGGCCACTGCGCGATCGGCACCAGCACCGCCGCCCACAGAACCACGATGATCCGCCGCCCGTGGCCCCACCTGGTGCGGAACAGCAACGCGGCTGCGGTGAAGCCCATCAGCTGCAGCGGGACCGTCCAATGTGAACCGTCGACGAACCAGTAGTCCGCCGGCTTCCAGTTCCACAACATCAGCAGGTTCCACCACAGGTCGTTGAAGCTCGGGTAGAACCAGCCTTCGATCGCCGCCCAGCACATCACCGCGAAGATCACCACGACCGCGCCGACGAACGGCGGGAACAGCCTGGCCATGCGTCCCCACCAGTAGCGCAGCACGGTGCCGCGGCCGATGGTGACGCAGGCGAAGTACGCCGAGATCACCAGCAGCAGGCTGGCGCCGACTTGGTAGGGGAAGACGACGTTTCGCGGCGTCATCTCGGGGTGCAGGTAGGTGCTGAGGAAGGTGGCGTGGTAGCACATCACGACCAGAACGCAGCCGGTCCGCACGACGTCCCAGCTGATCTTGCGTTTGCTCCGGCCCGAGGCTTGGGTTGCACACGTAGTGGTCATCTCGGGCACGCCCGTCACCGTACCAGCCTATTTGTCGGATTATTTCCCTATTGCGGCCGCTTTGATCAGTGCAAACGGCGTATTAGGTTGACTCGTTCGGCGGATGTCGGGTTGCTCACGGTTTCCGTGCCACGGCGGCATAACCGAGCGGGGTGGGCGGCTGCAGGTTCAGGTCGCCGTGCTCGGGCCGCCACTGCGCGATCGGCACGACCCCCGAGTCGACCAGGTCGAGGCCGTACAGCAGGGATTCCAGATCGGCCCGGCTGCGCAACGTCCCGGGGTGCTGGCTGCCCCGCAGCAGGTCGATCACCGCGCGCATGGTCTCCGGCGCGTGGTCGGCGGTCTTGTGGGTGAGCGTCAGGTACGAGCCGGGGGCGAAGGCGTCGAGGTACTCGTGGATCAGGCCGGCCGGGTCGTCGCGATCGAGGACGTGGTTACAGCACCGCGAACATCAGCACCGCCACCGGCTGCTGGAAGTCGAGCAGCCGCCGAACCCGGTCCGCGGCCAGCACCTCGTCGATGTCGCGCAGATCGGCCTGCGCAATGGCAGCGTTCGGAGTGCGGTTGAGGAGCAGTTCGCCGTGCGTCACGGCGATCGGTTCGCTGTCGACGTAGACCACACGTGCGCTCGGGACGAGCTGCTGGGCGACCTCGTGCGGAGTGCCGATCGTCGGGATGCCGCAGCCGACGTCGAGGAACTGCCGCACGCCCGCGGCCAGGCACATCCGGATCACCCGGTGCAGGCAGGCGCGGTTGGCCAGCGCGTTCAGCCGCATGTCCGGGGCCACCGACAAGACTCGCCGGGCCAGTTCGCGGTCCGACGCGAAGTTGCAGCCGCCGCCCAGGAAGTAGTCGTAGACCCTGGCACCGCTCGGGAAGTGATCGAGAACACCTCGGACGTGTCATTGACCTTTAGCGCGCTTGAGGTTCGAGACTTTCGGCGAACGCAAGATCAGTGAAGGGAGTGGCAACTGTTCGGGGAGCTGGATAAAGACGTCGTTTCGGGTTGGTATGGTTTGCCGCGAAGGAACCTGGCAGGCTGGCGAGAGCCAAGTCGGTCTGCCAGGAACTTGGTTTCCCAACATGGTTGGGTGGCGGCGAGTTGCGTTGTGACAGCCCGATGGAAACCCATGTAAGACCAGCACTGTGCTGGCGGCGGGTATCGCCACGGGAAGACCAGCGCCGGACGGGCGTTGGCCAACGTCGGCACCGTAAGGTGTCGGCTCGCGGAACGTTTTTACACGTTGCGTGAACGGAAGAGACCGATGGCGCCGTACGTGTTGCCGGAGTTGGACTACGACTACGCGGCGTTGGAGCCGGCGATCGCCGGTGAGATCAACGAGTTGCACCACAGCAAGCACCACGCGGCGTACGTCAAGGGCGCCAACGACACGGTGGAGAAGATCGCCGAGGCGCGGGAGAAGGGCGACTTCTCCTCCATCGTGGTGTTGGAGACCACGCTGGCGTTCAACCTGGCGGGGCACTCGCTGCACCTGGTGTGGTGGAAGATCCTCTCACCGGGCGGCGGGGACAAACCGACCGGCGAGCTGGCGGCGGCCATCGATGAGGACTTCGGTTCCTTCGACAAGTTCCGCGCCCAGATGGAGGCGGTGTCGACCACGATCCAGGGCAACGGCTGGGGCGTGCTGGCCTGGGACCCGGTGGGTCGGCGGTTGATCACGCAGCAGTTGCGGGACCACCACTCGAACCTGTCGATCGCCACGACCCCGCTGCTGGTGTTCGACATCTGGGAGCACGCGTACTACCTGCAGTACCGCAACGTGAAGGCCGACTACGTCAAGCACCTGTGGAACGTGGTCAACTGGGACGAGGTCGCTGCGCGCTTCGCCGACGCCCGCGCCGGCTACAACGGCCTCCGCCTCCCCAATTCCTGACGGAAGGCAGCACTGCGGGGCGGTTTCGCCGGTTCCGGGGCCGTGAGTCTTTTGAACAGCCATAGCGGCTCTTGAGTCCGATGAGTTTTGTCATGGGTCATGTCTTTGGCGATGTGTCGCTTGATCACGATCTGGTTTGGTGCCATGGCGAGGAAGCAGGCGATGATGCGCCTTGTGTACGCGACTCTTGTGGCCGGTGTGGAGATCGACAACTGGCCGGGTGGTGCCGGTAGAACGTGCGTGAATCCACGCACGTTCTACCGGCACCGCGCCAGGGTCGCTGCCGAGGGCAGGTGGGAGCCGCGGTCGCGGCGCCGAGTCCGAACGCCACGCCGTCGGCGATCGTCGAGCACATCGTGCGGATCAATTCCATCCGTGGCTTACACGGAATTCGTGACAGGGCCCAGGTCGATCCCACCGCCGCCCTCCCGTGCCCGCCTACCCGGATCCACCGTCCACCCTGCGCGGGCTCGCCCTGGCCGCCGGACGCACACCTGCGGTCGCCTCACCTGGCGCACAGGCACAAAGAAGACCAGCGACAACCCGTCCGCGGCGATGCGCTCGCACTTCCTGGCCATCCGCATCCGGCCCGCCAACCGCAACATTCCTCGCAACACCGACGGTGGCCTGACCGAAGCCTGCCTGATCGCCGAATGGTCACCCGGCGAGACCGAACCAGTCAAATATTGTCTGTCCAACATGGACAAGCGCACCTTTGAAGACCCTGGACGACTGGCAAAGATCCGCTGGCGCGTCGAGCATGACTATCGCGAACTCAAAACCGCACTCGGACTGGACCACTTCGAAGGACGCTCCTTCGCCGGCCGGCATCGACACGTCACCCTCACCCTCACCGTCCTCGCCCAAGCCTTCTGCGCCCTGCTCCGCCTGGATCCAAAAGCGGATGCGCCAGACTGACCATCTACGCAGTTCTCCTTGAACTGCAACGACTCCCCACCGTCATGGCCCGGCGCATGCCACATCTGCAAACGCCCCTACGGCAACACGAGTCGACAAGGCCCTAACCAGCGGCCCGTTCTGGAAATGTCATCCAACTGTGAATAACACAATGGTCGGAGCCGTTACGATCATGGCCAATAACGCGTCCGTCAGATCCGCCCCGCACTGACCGGACACTTAGGACCACTCCGATGTCGACCCAAGCCCCCGTCCAGCATCGAGGCTGGCGGCCGCCGCTGCGCGCGTTCCTGGTGGCTGTGGGAGCCTCGACGCACGTATGCCCAGTCGCGTCCGGGCTGTCCTCGCGAGAAGACCTCTGAGAACCCGTGGCGGTGCCGGTTGCGAGGGTGGGCTAAGGCGGCTGCGCCGCTTGCGGCAGCCCCGTGCCGTGGGGCTTTCAGCGTCGCGGCTGCGGATCGGCCAGGATGAACGGGCTCATTGCAACTCGCACCACACCGTTTGCGGACAGTTTCATTTGAAACGGGGGACGAACCCGCCGGGGGCGTTTCGCGCGGCCGGTCAGCGTGTCCAGCGGTAGCGGCGTTCCGGACGGCCGGTCCCGCCGTAGCGGAGGCGGACCTCGGCGCGGCCCGAGGTCACGAAGTGCTCCAGGTACTTGCGCGCGCTGACGCGCGAAACCCCGGCGGCGTCGGCGCATTCCGTCGCCGACACGTCGTCGCCCGCCGCGGTCGTCTCGCGCAGGATGCGCTCGACGATCTCCGCCGTCTCGATGGCCAGCCCCTTCGGCGGCGGCGCCGTGGGGCGGCTGCGGGTGCCGAAGAGCTGGTCGACGTCCTGCTGCGCGGCCGGGGCATCGCCTGGCAACTCGCTGAGCTTCTGGTGCAGCGAACGGAAGTTCTCCAGCTGGTCGCGCAGCGCCTCGTAGCTGAACGGCTTGATGAGGTAGTGCAGCGCGCCGCCGCGGATCGCGCCGCGAACGGTGTCCAGGTCGCGGGCCGCGGTGATCATGATGACGTCGGGGTCGGCGGAGGGCCGCTCGGTGCTCGCGCGCAGTTGCCGCAGCACCGACAGGCCGTCCATGTCGTGCAGGTAGATGTCCAGCAGCACGAGTTCCGGGCGAAGCTCGTCGACGGCGCGGATCGCGTCGGCCCCGGTGTGAGCCACCCCGACGACCTCGAACCCTTCGACCCGAGCTACGTATCCACTGTGGACCTTGGCGACCATGAAGTCGTCGTCCACCACCAACACCTTGATCACGCTCTTGGCCCTTCCAGCGGCAATCGCGCGGTGAACACCGCGCCGTGCGCGTTGTGCACCTCCACTGAACCGCCGCGACGATGACAGATCTGCCTGGTCAGCGCCAGGCCCAGGCCGCGTTCGCCGCCGCGCGCGGCCTTGGTCGTGAAGCCGTGCAGGAACACTTCCTCGACGATCTCCGCGGCCACCCCGGGCCCGGAATCCCGTACCACCGCGGTGACCTCGTCGGTGCAGCGCAGGTCGATCTCGATCCAGCGGTCCGCGCCCACCGAGGCTCCTTCCAGGGCGTCCAGCGCGTTGTCGATGAGGTTGCCCAGCACGGTGGCGAGGTCGGCGGATAGCTCCTCGTCGATCTCGGGCAGGTAGCCGCCTTCGTGCAGCCGCAGTCCGACGCCGCGTTCGGCGGCGAGGCTGGCCTTGGCGATCAGCAGCGCCGCGGTGGCCGTGTCGTGGATCCGCGCGGTGACCTCGGCGTGCCACTGCTCCCGGGTGTGGCTGATCCGGTGCACGTAGCGCTGCAGCTCGTCGTACTCGCCCAGTTCGATCAGCCCGGAGATGATGTGCAGCCGGTTGCTGAACTCGTGCGCCTGGGCGCGCAGGGTGTCGGTGGTGTCCCGGTGCACCGCGAGCTCTCGTTGCAGGTGGACGAGTTCGGTGCGGTCGCGCATGGTCACCACGGCGCCGACCGAGGAGATCGGCATCCGGTTGAGCACCACGACCTTGCCGCGGCGCAGCACGATCTGGTCCACGCCGTCGGTGCGGCCGGTGAGCACGTCGCGGGCGCGGTCGTTGAGGTCCAGCGAGTCGATGTTGCTTCCCACGCAGTCCGAGGTGAGCGACAGCAGCCGGCGCGCCTGGTCGTTGACCAGCGTGATCCGGTTCTGCTCGTCGACGCCCAGCACGCCCTCCCGGACGCCGTGCAGCAGGGCCTCCCGGTGTTCGACGAGCCGGGTGATCTCCTGCGGTTCCAGGCCCAGCGTCTGCCGCTTCACCCGCCGGGCGAGCAGCACCGATCCGGCGATGCCGAGCACGGTGGCGAAGGCGAGCAGCGACAGCGGGTTCTCCGGGGCCTGACGCAGCCCCTGCAGCAGGTCAGGGGGGTTGCGGCCGGCCGCGACCACGCCGATGATGCGCGCATCGTTGGAGATCACCGGCACCTGGGCGACCAGCGATTCGGAGCCGTCCACGGTCATCTCGCCGACCCACGAGCGGCCAGTCAGCGCGGTGCTCTCGGACGGCGGCAGGGGTTGCCCGCGCTGTGCGGGGTCCGGCGAGGTGAGCACGATGCCGTGGCTGTCGGTGATGATCACGTAGTCGGCGCCGGAGAGGTTGCGGGTGCTCTCGGCGAAGATCGGCAGCGCGTCCCGCCGGTAGGGGTCGGCGAGGCTGACGCGGACCCCCGAGGTGGCGGCGAGGTCCTCGGCGACCGACAGCATCTTGCGGCCTTCGGTGGCCCGGAAAGCCGAGTCGGTCTGGGCCACGGAGAACACCGCGATCGAGGCGAGCAGCAGGACGATGATCAGCAGCTGCCATCCGAGCAACTGCCGCGACAACGACCCCTGCACCCGCAACATCGCGCTTGCCTCCTCATCACCGGCGGCCCGAACGTTAACCGCCCGGTGTCGACGATCGCACGTGGACCCACCATCTCCGCAGGTCAGGGCGGGAAATTCCGGGCGAGGAGCGTATTACAAAAGTGACAAAAGTTTCGTTATGTCCTTAAGAGCGACAGCGGGGTGCTGGTGCGGGAAGCATGACCTCACTCACGTTCCGACACCGCGACGGAGAGGGATTCCCGGTGCGCCCTCCTGGTGCGCTGGCCGCAGTCGCAACCGTGCTGCGATCCCCCGGGCAGCGCCGAGGCTCGTTCCCGATCCTGCGCGGCGGGTTCTTCGACGGCGTCGGTTTGTGCGGTTGGCCGGCAGCTCTGTTGCGGCTGGCGCTTCCCGAGCGATTCCGCAGCGTGGTGCGCAGGCTGCGGAATCACGGGAGGAAGAGCGGGTGGACGCCTGACACCCCCCAGGCACCCACCTCTGAGTGGCCCGGTCGCACGTCCCCCGGCGACCGGGCCACTGCTCTCCCGCCGGGCGCCTGCGTCCCCCGAATTCGGGAACCGGTTGCACGGCACGGTGATGGACCCGGCGGTGGTGATCGAGTTGTGATGGCGTCTCCCACGGCAATGCCCACCCACAGGGAGGTTTTCGATGCGTCGTCCACTCGTCACTGCGCTGCTCAGCGGTCTGGTCGTGCTGGGAGCGGCAGGCACCGCTGCGGCGGCCGAGCGCCCCTCGGGGCTGGACAAGATCCTCACCGCGACGGTGTTGGACGTGTCCACGCATGACGGTGAGTCCCAGAACGGAACCGCACACAGCAGTTCCTCCTCGCAGGCCGATCCCGAGCCTCAGACGAAGCCGCAGCCCCAGACGAAGCCAGAGCCCCAGACGAAGCCAGGGCTCCGGCCCGAGGCGGAGCCGCAGGCCCAGGCCGAGGCGCAATCTCAGGACTAGAGCCCGGAACTACCGCGCCGCGCCCGGCACCTGCGGCCGCGGCGCGGGGCCGGTTCTGGCAATCGTTCCGAAGGTGGCGACGTAGCCGATGATCTCTCGGCGCGGGTCCACCGATTCGAACAGGTCCAGGTAGCGCTCGCCGATTTCGGCGGCGTGCTCGCAGGTGACGCCTGTGGCTACCGTTACCGTTACCGTTACCGCTGCGGCGTGGATCTCCTTCGGGGCGAGCTCGATGTGCAGCGCGTGCGCCCACTTCCGCAGGCCAGATGTCCTTTCGAAGCGCCGTCCGCCAGACCCCGTGGACGTTTCGGGAGTTGCGGCACCAAGAACGCTCACGGCGCGGCGCTGGCGCTCGGCGACTGGGCGGTGGAGCGCCGCTTGGAGGGTCGACGACTGCAAGTTGCCGGTTCCGGCGGAAAGCGGCGATTACACCGACGAGGAGCTGTTCGGCCCCAAGCGCACCATGCTCAAGCCGATCGAGATCACCCAGCCTGACGGTCCGAGCTTCACCATCGACGGCCACGAGGTGCGTTGGGAGAACTGGCGCTTCCGGGTGGGCTTCGACCCGCGCGAAGGCCTGGTGCTGCACCAGCTGTCGTTCCGCGACGGCGACCGGGAACGGCCGGTGATCTACCGGGCATCGATCAGCGAGATGATGGTCACCTACGGCGACCGTCCCCGGCGCGGTTCTGGCAGAACTACTTCGACTCCGGCGAGTACTCGCTGGACAAGCTCGCCAACGAGCTGGCCCTCGGTTGCGACTGCCTCGGTGCGCCTGGGCCGCGTCGTGCTCGGCGGCCTCGCCGGTGTGACCACTTCGATCGATGCCTCGCCTGCACGCCGTTTGCCGGCGGCCTGCGGATTTCCGGGATGTTCGAGCTCGCGTCGGGCAGGGCGGCCGTGCGGGAGCGCGCACTCCGCAAGGTGCTTCGGGCGCCCCGGAAGTACCTGCCGGGGTGGCAGCCGGCCGAGCCGGGCACCAGGCTCGCGGGTTTCCAGCCGTCGACGCCGGACAGCCTGCCGATCATCGGCCCGGTGCCCGGTGCGGACGGGGTTTTCGCAGCCAGTGGACACGGCGGCCCTGCTTGACGCTGGCCCCGGCGACCGCGCAGGCGCTCGCGGCGCTGATCACCACCGGTTCGGCACCTGTCGACCTCGCGCCGTTCGAAATCGGCCGGTTCGGGCGGCGCAGGGCGCGGTCGGCGTCCCGGCAGGTCTCGAACACAGGAACTAGACTTCACCGGGTGTCGGAATACCGGATCGACGATCTTGCTCGGGCTGCGGGTACGACGGTGCGCAACGTGCGTGTCTACCAGGACCGGGAGCTGTTGCCGCCGCCTCGCCGGGAAGGGCGGACGGCGATCTACTCCGACACTCACCTGATGCGACTGCGGCTGATCATCAACATGCTGGAGCGCGGGTACGCGTTCGCGCAGATCAAGGAGATGATCGCGGCGTGGGAGTCCGGGCGCAGCCTCGGCGAGGTGCTCGGGCTGGAGGAGGTCGTCGGCGCGTCCTGGGCGGAGGAGGAGCCGCGCGCCGTCACGGTGGGCGAGCTGCGCAAGAAGTTCGGCAAGCAGTTCTCCCCGTCGAACATCAAGCGGTCGGTCGAACTGGGCCTGCTGGAGCGGCGCGGTCGCAGCTTCGTCTCGCCGAGCCCGCGGCTGCTGGACGCCGGCGCCGAACTGGTCAGCCTCGGCGTCCCGCTCAACGAGGTGCTGGACCTCGCCGAGCAGCTGCAGAAGGACATCGACCACGTGGCCGAGATCCTCGTCGAAGTCGTGCGCAAGCACGTGCTGACCCGATCGGTGCCCTGCGACGACGAGATCCCGTACTACTCCGAGGCGCTGCAACGCCTGCGGCCGCTGGTGATGTCCGCGCTCAACGCGGCCGCGGCGCGCTCGGCGGAGCGGGTCATCCCGGGTGTGCTCGGCGACCGCTTGGTGGAGTTGCTGGCGAATGACCAGAAGCCCGGCGAAGGCGCGTTGCCGCGTGATCTGCGCGGGCGTTCCCGAAGCTAGATGCCCGTGAGTGCTCTTGGGCGCTGTAGAGGCTGTGCCTGGCCAACCGGTGTGAAGCGAACGGCCTGTTCACCTCGGTAGGCGACACAAACGGTCCGTTCGCTCCACGTCAACACCTTCCCAAACAACCGCTATCGCACCCAAAAGTACTCACGGGACCCGACCAGGCGAAACCTGTCGCCGCACCGAACATGTCCTGTATGGACTCCTGGCGGCTTCTCAGCGAATGGGATGTTGTTCCCCGGCCGTGGTGGTCCGTTTTATCCTCGGCTCGTGATTTCGCCCAACACGTTCGTCGAACGACGCGCCATTGATCTGATGCGCGTCACGTGTTGCAGCTGTCGTTGATCTGACGGCACTTCACCCTTCGCGGCCGGTCGGCCGTTGCGCCACTGCTCCGCACCCGGGAACGTTTGCCGGGTGTCTCCCCCTGCGCTGAAGAAGCGCTGAAAAGTAGGTAGCTCATGTCTTCGTCGGCCCCTGCTGGGCGGATTCGCCCGGCTCGACACCGAAAAACCATCGCCCGAGCCGCCGCGGGCTTCGCCGCGCTGCTGGCGCTCGCCGGTTGCGCCTCCGGCGGCGGAACCGGCGGGCTGGCCGCGGATGCCCCGCTGCCCACCGAGATCCCGCCGGGGACCAAGCTCGTCGTCGCGGATCAGCAGGAGCGGTTGCAAAGCCTGTTTCGCGCCTCCGGCGAGTTCGACAAGATCCCGGTCAAGCCCGAGTTCGCCAACTTCACCGGCGGCCCCGAGGTGCTGGAAGCGTTCCGCTCCGAGGCCGCCGACATCGCCATCGTCGGCGACACCCCGCCGATCTACGCCCAGGCGTCGGGGGAGGACGTGCCGATCATCGCGGCGTACCGCATCGATCCCAACTCGACCCGCTTAGCGGTGACCCCGGGCGCGAACGTCCGCACCCTGTCGGACCTGCGCGGCAAGAAGATCGCCTACGCCGAGGGCACCGCGCAGCAGTCTTCCGTGCTGCGCGCGCTGGAGAAGGCGGGCCTGACCACGAACGATGTGCAACTCGTCCGGCTGCAGCTGGCCGAGTTCAACGACGCGGTGCGCACCGGAGCGGTGGATGTCGCGCCGCTAAACGAACCCAGGTTGACCCGTTTCCTTACCCAGACCGGCGGGCAGGGCACCACGATTCCGGTCGCCGAGACCGAGGGCACCAGCACCGGCCTGAGCTTCCTCTACACGCGTCGCGCGGCGCTGGAGGATCCCGCGAAGGCCGCCGCGATCCGGGCTTTCGTCGACCACTTCGTCGCGGCCCGGCAGTGGGCGGCGACCCACCCGAGCGAGTGGATCGACTCCTACTACGTCAAGAACCAGGGCGTCACCCGCGCCGACGGCGAGCGGATCGTCGCGTCCGAGGGCGAGGTCGTGTTCCCGAAGATCGACGACGCGCTCATCGCCACGCAGCAGCACACCATCGACCTGCTCCGAGCCGACGGCGGCTTGCCGAAGCCGTTGAACGCCAACGAGCACTTCGACCGGCGGTTCGACGCGGTGGTCGACGAGTCGGTGCGCCGGATCGGTGCGAGCCGAGCGGAGAACGGCCATGGTGGCTGAGCGCCGGCGATTGGGGCCCGGCCGCAAGATCCCGTTCTTCCGGCTGCTCGGCCCGGTCGTGCTGCTGCTGGTATGGCAGCTGACCTCGAGCATCGGCCTGCTGTCGCCGCACACGCTCACGCCGCCTGCGCAGGTCGTGTCGACGGCTGGGGAGCTGCTCACCGACGGCCGGTTGCAGTCGCACCTGCTCACGTCGCTGTGGCGGGCATCGGTGTCGCTGCTGCTGGGCGTGCTGATCGGGCTGGTGCTGGCGCTGCTGGCCGGGCTCAGCCGCTTCGGCGAAGCGCTGGTCGACGGACCGGTGCAAATCAAGCGGGCGATCCCGACGCTCGCGCTGATCCCGCTGGCGATCATCTGGTTCGGCATCGGGGAGGGCATGAAGATCACGGTGGTGACGCTGGCGGTGCTGGTGCCGATCTACCTGAACACCCACGCCGCCCTGCGCGGTGTCGACGGGCGGTTCGTGGAACTGGCTGAGACCGTGCGGTTGAGCCGCTGGCAGTTCGTGCGCCGGATCGCGATTCCCGGTTCGCTGCCGGGTTTCTTCACCGGCCTGCGGATGGCGGTGACGATCTCGTGGCTGGCGCTCGTCGTGGTGGAGCAGATCAACGCGACCAGCGGCATCGGCTCGCTGATGACGCAAGCCCGGAACTACGCGCAGACCGACGTCATCGTGGTGGGCCTGGTCATCTACGCCCTGTTCGGGCTGTTGTCGGACAGCGTTGTGCGATTCGCGGAAGGACGGGTGCTGTCATGGCGCCGAACATTGGACAGCTGACCGAGCGACCCACCGAGATCCACAGTGGACAAGTCCGGGTTCGCGGACTGGTGCGCCGGTTCGGTGATCGGGTGGTGCTCGAGGGCATCGACCTCGACATTGCACCCGGCGAGTTCGTGGCCCTGCTAGGGCGCAGCGGTTCCGGCAAGAGCACGTTGTTGCGCGCGCTGGCTGGGCTCGACCACGACGTCACCGGCAGCGGGTCGGCGACCGTCCCGGAGAAACGCGCAGTCGTCTTCCAGGACTCGCGGCTGCTGCCATGGGCCAGGGTTCTCGACAACGTCACGCTGGGCCTGTCCGGTGCCGACGCCGCAGAGCGCGGTCGAGCGGTCCTCAGCGAGGTCGGGCTCGCCGGGCGCGAACGTTCCTGGCCCAACGCGCTGTCCGGAGGCGAGCAGCAGCGCGCCGCACTAGCCCGTTCGCTCGTGCGGGAACCCGAACTCCTGCTCGCCGACGAACCTTTCGGCGCGCTCGACGCGCTGACCCGGATCCGGATGCACCGGCTCCTGCGGGAGCTGTGCGCCCGGCACCGACCGGCGGTGCTGCTGGTCACGCACGACGTCGACGAGGCGATCACGCTGGCCGACCGGGTGCTGGTGCTGGACGGCGGAACCATCGCCGTCAACCGGGAAATCGACCTGCCCGTGCCGAGATCGCACCGCGATCCGCGATTCATCGACCACCGGGACGCCCTGCTCGTGGCGCTCGGGGTGACCGAAGACGATTCGGAGGATTCCAATGGGTGAACGGAAGCTGCACCTCAACGCGTTCCTGATGAACGTCGGTCACCACGAGGCGGCGTGGCGGCTGCCGGAGAGCGATCCGGCCGCCGGCATCGGCGTGGACCACTACGTGAACCTGGCGCGGATCGCCGAGCGCGGCACCTTCGACTCGGTGTTCCTGGCCGACACTCCGGCCCTGCGCGCCGACGTCGGCCAGCGTCCGGCGACCTCGCTGGAGCCTACGGTGCTGTTGACCGCGCTGGCGACGGCGACCAGCAGGATCGGGCTGATCGCGACCGCCTCCACCACCTACAACGAGCCCTACAACCTCGCCCGCCGCTTCGCGTCGCTGGACCACGTCAGCGGCGGCCGGGCGGGCTGGAACATCGTCACCAACGCGGTGGTGGAGGCGGCGCGCAACTTCAACCTGGACGAGCTACCGTCGCACCACGCCCGCTACCGGCGGGCGGAAGAGTTCGTCGAGGTGTCGCAGAAGCTCTGGGACAGCTGGGAAGACGATGCCGAGGTGCACGACAAATCCGGGGTGTGGGCGGATGACCGCAAGGTGCACGCCATCGACCACCGGGGCGAGCACTTCACGATTCGCGGGCCGCTGAACGTACCGCGCTCGCCGCAGGGCTACCCGCTGCTGGTGCAGGCCGGTTCCTCGGAGGACGGCAAGGCGGTGGCCGGGCGGTTTGCCGAGGCCGTGTTCACCGCGCAGCAGACCCTGGACGAGGGCAAGGCGTTTTACGCCGACCTGAAGGAACGCGCTCAGCAGCACGGCCGGGACCCGGACGACATCAAGATCCTGCCGGGGATCGTGCCGGTCATCGGGTCCACCGAAGCCGAGGCCCGCAGGCTGGAATCGGACCTGCAGGACCACATCGTGCACAGCTACGCGCTGCACCGGCTGGCCACGCTGCTGGACGTCGAGCTGACCGAAAAAGACCTCGACCGACGGCTGCGGCCGGAAGAACTGCCCGGTGAGGACCAGATCGAGACCGCCAAGAGCCGGTACACGCTGGTGGTCGACCTCGCGAAGCGGGAAGACCTGACGGTCCGGGAGATCATCCACCGGCTCGGCGGCGGCCGCGGCCACCGCACGTTCACCGGCACGCCCGAGCAGATCGCCGACACCATCGAGCACTGGTTCACCAGCGGCGCGGCGGACGGGTTCAACGTGATGCCCGCGGTGCTCCCATCCGGGCTGGAGTCCTTCGTGGACCACGTGGTGCCGATCCTCCGCCGGCGAGGCCTTTTCCGCACCGAGTACACCGGCCGGACCCTCCGCGATCACTACGGCCTCCGCCGCCCGGCCAACCAGTTCGCCCAACCGGAAGCGGTGCCCGCGCAGCAGTCCTGAACCACCCGCCACACCGCCCTACCGGGTGGCGGAAACCGAGTGAAGGGCACCTTCTGCCGAGCAAGTAATACTCGCCCGGTGCGAGTTCTGATTACCGCCATCGGGTCGCGCGGCGATGTCGCTCCGTACGTCGGGTTGGGGTGCCGGATCCGTGACGCGGGCCATCCGGTCGCCGTCGCCGCGCACCGGCAGTTCGCCGGGATGGCCCGCGAGCATAGCCTGGAGTTCCGCGAGGTTCCCGGTGAGCTGCATGACCTGGTCCCGCAGCCAGCGGAGCGCCGGGCTTCGCCGCGGCAGCTGGCGGAGCGCATCGAGCGGACCACGCGTTACATGCGTGAGGTCGGCCGCGGTGTGTTGGACGCGGCGGAACGGGGTGCCGACGTGCTGCTGCAGTGCGGCTCGGTGCCGTTCGGCTACCACGTGGCCAATGGCTTGGGGATTCCGAGCATGGGTGTCTTCCTGCAGGCCGCTCGAACCATCCGGGGACTTCCCGCCGTTCCTGCTCAACACATCGCGATCGGCGGGACGGTGGGGAAACCGGATGTTGGGGAACATCGCGTTGGCGACGGTGTTCCTGATCGGCTAGTAATACCGAGTCGAGGCATCCATTGTGGATTCTTGGTCGGGGTGCGGCCGGGCGGCGCCGGGGAGGGGCGGTGCGTCGCCCGGCCGCTCGGCTCGATGCCTGGGGTCGGGGGAAGTGGCATCGAGCCGGGTTCTGGGGGCTAGAGCCGTTGCAGGGCTTCCAGGACTCGGTGGTGGAGTTCCAGGGGTGGGGGTGCTTGGGGGCCGGGGATCGGGATCGTGTCCACTGCGGATGGTTCGGTTGGTTCCCGGGGTTCTCGGAGGTGGTGTTTCCCGGTCGGGGTGGCGTTTCTGGTCGCTTCGGCTTCCACGTGCTCGATCAGTTGCCAGACGTTGGTCGCGCCTTCTCCTGCTCCCGTGTGTTGGGGGAGGCGCTTGCGGTAGGCGTACATCAGGGTCATGCCGAGGAGCATCGAGCACATGCAGGACAGAGCGGTCCACAGCGGTGGCATCAGGCGGTTCCTTCTGGTCGGGCGGCCGTGGTCGGTCGGTTTTCCCTCAGCAGGTGGACGACTTCTTCGAGGGCTGCGGCGGTCTTGTCGATGTCCTCGGCGTCGAGGTGGCCTGCGCCCGCGTGGAACGCGAGATCGTCGAGCAGCCATTGGGTTCGGCGCAGGAACACCGCCAGCGCGGCGGTTTTCGGGCTCACGGGCCGACACCGGCGAGCTGCCGAGCCTCCCGGTTGCAATCCGGGCAGGTCTCCCAGAGCCAAGCCAACTCGCTGTTATCGGCCAAAAGCTCCTGGCGGCACAAGGTCGTCACCTGAGTGCCGGTCGGATACGGGCAACCACAAGGCCTTTCGTCCAAGCTCGCATGCCGCCGCCCCGCAGCAGGCACCCAATGAAACGGATACATCGGCGACCCCCATCGTCGAAAGCTGGTGCATCTGGTGTGCACCAGCATGCACCAGTTCGTTTTACCTGCGCAATGCCACTATTCGGTGATCCAAAATGGCGCGTCGGAGGATAAGATTGGTGCATGAAGCGCACCACTGGAGGAAGCCCAAAGGCGCGGATTGTCGGCGCTGAGCTGCGAAAAGCCCGAGAGGCATATGGAATAGGCGTGCGAGAGTTGGCGCGCAGGCTTGGTATGGATCACTCGAAACTGTCTCGTTGCGAGAGTGGAAGGACTGTTGCCACACCCGAGTTCGCGGCGAGTGTGCTTGCTGCCGTCGGCGTGCCAGAAGCCGAACGTGAACGGGTTATCGAGCTCGCACGTGGAGCCGAGCGGGCCAACTGGATGTCTCCTGGTGTTCCTGGCGTGCACCACGAGTTGACCACGCTGATCGAGTTCGAGAAGACTGCCAAGCAGATCACGGAAGTCTCGCCGTTTGTCATCTCTGGCTTGCTTCAAACAGCGGACTACGCACGTGCCCTGATGAGTGCGGGTGTCGGAGCACCGCCCAGCGATCTAGAAACCCGAGTGACACTGCGCGTCGGACGCCGTGACGTCTTGACTCGCAAGAAGGGCCCGCGCTTCACGTTCCTTGCGCTGGAGACCGCGCTGCGAACTGCAATTGGCGGGCCGGAGGTCATGGCTGACCAACTCCGGCAGATCCTGAGCATGTCCGAGTGGCCAAGCGTAACGGTGCAGGTGATCCCAGCTGACCTCGATGTCTGGCATCCCGCGCTTCTCGGTTCCTACATCCTGTTTGAGTTCCCGAAGGCGGATCCGATTGTTCATCTGGAGCAGTACGCGTCTGCGGTGTTCCTTTACGAGCAAGAACAAACGGACGCATATCGGTCGGCCACAGATACGCTGCGCGAGTTGGCGATGAGTCCGGCTGAGTCGGGCGAGCTCATCGCCAAGGTGGCTGAGGAGATGGAGAGCAGGACATGACCCGAGAGCCTACTGGCTGGCGAAAGTCGAGCCGTTCACATCAGCAGACCGCGTGCGTCGAGGTCGCTCCAACCACCTACGGCGCGGCGGTTCGGGACACGAAGGACCGGGCTGCTGGGTACTTCACCACGACCGCTCAGCAGTGGCGGTTATTCGTCACCGCCGTCAAGGCTGGGCGGTTCGAGCCCTGACGTGCTGGGGTCGTGAGTGCGAAAACCGGTAAGAACCGGCTTTCGCACTCACGACCTCTGATCAGCGGAAACAGCTACTTGCCGAAGCCCGCCCGGCGGAGAGCGTCGGCCATCGATCCGGCGGGCGCGTCGTTGCGCTGACCGCGCTGGCCGCCGCGCCCCTGGCCGCCCCGGCCTTGACCGCCGCCTTGACCGCTGCCCTGACCGCCCTGACCCTGACCGCCCTGACCGCCCTGACCGCCGCCCTGGCCACGGCCGCCGCCGTTGCGACCGCCGCCGCCCTGGCCGCGACCGCCGCCCTGGCCCCGGCCGGTGTCGCGGTCCTGGCGGCCCCCGGCACCCGGCTCGTCGTCCAGGCGCAGCGTCAGCGAGATCCGCTTGCGCGGGATGTCGACGTCGAGGACCTTCACGCGGACGATGTCTCCGGACTTCACCACGTCGCGCGGGTCGCTGACGAAGTTCTTCGACATCGCCGACACGTGCACCAAACCGTCCTGGTGCACACCCACGTCCACGAACGCGCCGAACGCCGCCACGTTCGTGACCACGCCCTCCAGCGTCATGCCAGGCTTCAGGTCGGCGATCTTCTCGACACCTTCCGCGAACGTCGCCGCCTTGAACTCCGGTCGCGGGTCGCGGCCCGGTTTGTCGAGCTCCGCGAGGATGTCCGTCACCGTCGGCAGACCGAAGCTGTCGTCCACGAAGTCCTGCGGTCGCAACGACTTCAGCACCCTGGCGTTGCCGATCAGACCGGTCATATCACCGCCGGTGCTGCCCAGAATGCGGTGCACCACCGGGTAGGCCTCCGGGTGGACCGCCGACGAGTCCAGCGGGTCGTCGCCGTCCGGGATCCGCAGGAAACCCGCGCACTGCTCGAACGCCTTCGGCCCCAGCCGCGCCACGTCCTTGAGCGCCGTGCGGGTCCGGAACGCGCCGTTGGTGTCGCGGTGATGGACGATGTTGTCCGCCAACCCCTCGCTGATGCCCGACACCCTGGTCAGCAGCGGCGCCGACGCCGTGTTCACGTCCACGCCGACCGCGTTCACGCAGTCCTCGACCACCGCGTCCAGGGAACGCGACAGCTTCGTCTCCGAAACGTCGTGCTGGTACTGGCCGACGCCGATCGACTTCGGGTCGATCTTCACCAGCTCCGCCAGCGGGTCCTGCAGGCGCCGGGCGATCGACACCGCGCCGCGCAGCGACACGTCCAGGGCCGGCAGCTCGCGCGACGCGTAGGCCGACGCCGAGTACACCGACGCGCCCGCCTCGGACACCGAGATCTTGGTGAGCTTCAGGTCCGGGTTCTGGCTGATCAGGTCGCCGGCCAGCTTGTCCGTCTCGCGCGACGCCGTGCCGTTGCCGATCGCGATCAGGTCCACGTGGTGCGCCTTCGCCAGCGTCGCGAGCTTGGCCATTGCCTGGTCCCACTGCCGCTGCGGCTGGTGCGGGTAGATCGTGTCCGTCGCGACGACCTTGCCGGTGCCATCGACGATCGCGACCTTCACGCCGGTCCGGTAGCCCGGGTCCAGGCCCATCGTGGCGCGCGATCCGGCCGGCGCGGCCAGCAGCAGGTCGCGCAGGTTCGCCGCGAACACCCGGACCGCCTCGTCCTCGGCGTTCTGCCGCAGCCGCAGCCGGATGTCCACGCTCAGCCGCGTCAGGACGCGGGTCCGCCACGCCCAGCGGACCACATCGGACAGCCAGCGGTCGGCCGGGCGGCCCTTGTCGGCGATGCCGAACTGCTGCGCGATCCGCAGCTCGTAGTCGGTCGGGCCCACCTGCTCCGCGCCGTCGTCGGGCTCCAGCGACAGCTCCAGGGCCTCTTCGTTCTCGCCACGGAACAGCGCCAGGATGCGGTGCGATGGCAGGTCCGCGAACCCCTCGGAGAACTCGAAGTAGTCGGCGAACTTCGCGCCTTCCTCTTCCTTGCCCTCGCGCACCTTGGAGACCATCCGGCCGCGCGTCCACACCTTCTCGCGCAGCTCGCCGATCAGGTCGGCGTCCTCGGCGAACCGCTCGACCAGGATCGAGCGTGCGCCCTCCAGCGCGGCCTGGCTGTCGGCGACGCCCTTCTCTGCGTCCACGAAACCGGCCGCGGTCTCCTGCGGGTCGTTGCTCGGGTCCGACAGCAGCTGGTCGGCCAGCGGTTCCAGGCCCGCCTCGATGGCGATCTGGGCCTTGGTGCGGCGCTTGGGCTTGTACGGCAGGTAGATGTCCTCCAGCCGCGCCTTCGAGTCCGCCCCGTTGATCTGCGCTTCGAGCTCGTCGGTCAGCTTGCCCTGCGAGCGGATGGAATCCAGCACCGTAGTGCGCCGCTCTTCGAGCTCGCGCAGGTAGCGCAACCGCTCTTCGAGCGTGCGCAACTGGGCGTCGTCGAGGGCCCCGGTCGCTTCCTTTCGGTAGCGCGCGATGAATGGCACAGTCGCCCCGCCGTCGAGAAGCTCGACGGCTGACTGCACCTGGCGCTCGCGGACGCCGAGCTCCTCGGCGATCTTCTGATGAACAGTCGTCACGATGCTAATTCCGCCTTCTCTGCGAACTTCGCCAGATCCGACCGAGCATTCTGCCGGACACCGGTCGCGCCCGACGTCGGCACTCACGTCGGCGTGTCGGATCCTCGCGCATTGAGACCACGCGATCACCGCGGGTCCACCGGGAAGCGGCGCTAACTGGGTTCTAGCGCGCGGCGGGCTCGCCAACTGCCGACAAATCGGACGAACTGTCGTACCAGGTTGGTCAGGACCAGGGTGATGCCCGCCCACGGCAGCACCAGCAGGGCCAGCCGGAGCACGCCGACCACGGCTCCGGCGGCGTCGTCTGCCTGGATCGAGCTGCCCACGCCGTTCCACTGGAGGGCCAGCGCCTGCCACACGGTCGGCAGCACGTACGGCGCGAGGACCAGGAACGCGACGATCCAGTACGCCATGAACGGGATCACCAGCACCACCCAGACCGTGATCACCCGGCGGACCCACGGCTTCAACTCCTGCACGCGCGGGTGCGGGCGCCGGCCCGGCAGCAGGCTGCGCAGGATCGGCCCCATCCGGTCGAACAGGTCGGGAACGCCCACCAGATCGCTCAGGATGTAATAGCCGTCGAAGCGGATAGACGGCAGCAGTTGCCAGACGCTCGTCGCCTGCCACGCCAGCAGCGCGGCCAGCAGCCACGGGAAGCCGGTCTGCGCGTAGGTGACGATCATGACGAGCATGGCGATCACGTTGAAGTAGAGACCGCCGAGATCGGTGCGCAGCCGGCCGCCGCGGCTGAGGCGGTAGGAATCGGTGACCGTGCTGTACATCGCGGGCCACACCAGGTAGATGCCCACGCCCATCGCGCCCGGCCGCGCGCCGCCGTACCGGCAGGCGGCGACGTGGCCGCACTCGTGGAACATCCCGGCGACGATCAGCACGCCCACCACCAGCAGGATCTGCTCCGGCTGGTTCAGCAGGTCCTTCGCGCCCGTGACCACCTGCTCGGCGCCGCCGTGCACCGCCAACAAGACGTCGGCGACGACGAAGGCCAACAGGACGACGACCACCACCGGCGGCCAGAACAGCGGCTGGAACGCGCGCGAGATGATCGCGACGGTGTGCTCGGGCACCAGCGCGACGCGGAATTTCAACGCCAGCAACCGATCCCGCCCCTTCGGCGCCGCCTCCGGAGGACGGTCGGTCTCGGAGTCGGCCGCCACGATCCCGGCGAGCCGCAACCTGTTCTCGACGAGGAAGAACACCTGCCCCGGGGTGACGCCGCGGCCCGATTCGTCGCTGAGGCGCGCCGCGAGTCCGGCGAAGCTGCGCCGCCCGTCGAGCCCCGCCGCCACCAGGTACAGCAGGTGCGACAGCTGCAAGATCTGACCATCGGGCCGGCGGACCAGGTACGGCGTTTCGCGATGCCCGGAACCTTGGTAGCGGCCGATCAGCTCGGTGCCCGGCACGAGCGCTGGCACCGCCAGGCCCGCGACGTCCTCGTCCGCCGGGGGCGACCCGGCCTGGTGCGGGGCTGCCATTGCGACTCCAGGGTATTCATCCGGTCCGGAAATGGCCGACGGGCGCGACATCGTCCCTGGTGGTGGAGGAGGTCGCGCCCGCCGACTGTGGAGCGTTCAGTGGCTGGCCAATGCTTCGCCATGAACGCCGTACTGCTCACATCTCTCGACGTCAGCCGGGGTTGCCGCCGCCGGTGCCACCGAAGCCGGGGCCGCCGTAGCCGTTGCCGCCGATGCCGTTGCCGCCGTTGCCGCCGTCGCCACCGTCGCCGCCGATGCCGCCGTTGCCGCCGCTACCGCCGTTGCCGCCACCCTGGCCGCCACCGTTGCCGCCGCCGGTGCCGCCGGAGCCGCCGTTGATGTCACCGGTCGTGGTGACATTGGCGTCCCCGGTCACGGTTCCGGTGTGGGTGGGCGCGGGCGGGTAGTACGGGGCCAGCACGTCGTCGCCGCTCCAGGGGAGCCAGAACGTCGACATGACGGTGCGCGCCGGGAGGAACTCGACGCGCTGGTCCGCCAGTTCGGCAGCGCTCAGCGACCGAGAGGTCTGTGGCATCTGGTGCTCCTTCGCAATTCGAGGGGATTCACAGGGAAAAACCGGAATTCGGCCACCCCGTTGGATGCGCCGCGGCGGCACGTTCCTGGCGCACGGGCAGAACCTAGAAGCACCGAACGCCTGACGCACTTCGATTCACCCTTACGGGCAAACGGCTTTCCGCCGCTCGTGGAGGTGTGTGCGCATCGTGTCGAGGTCCGACCGTCGATCGACCACCGGACGGGGGGAAGGGGACGGCGGAGCGCGGGGCCGCCATGGTTGGTTCGGGTTCGCGACGCTCATCAGGGGTTCCGCCGAGCATCCTCAGTGGTGCCGATGTGGCCGCCGCGGCCGCCGGTGCCACCGACTCCGCCGGTGTCCGCAATGGAGTTCAGGCCGCCGTGGCCCTGGAGTCCGGGCGTGCTCCCGATGCCGTCGCCGTCGCCACCGTCGCCGCCGCTGCCGCCGTCACCGCCGACGCCGTCGAGGACGTCGACAGTGGCCCTGCCAGCGCCCTCGGACATGATGTTGCCGTTGTTCGCGGCTCCGCCACCGCCCCCGGTGCCGCCGGTCCCGCCGTCGCCTTCCACGTCGACGCCCATGCGGAAGCTGCTGGCGCTCGGCGCGCCGTCGCCGCCCTTGCCGCCGGTGCCGCCGCGGCCGCCCTTGCCGCCTTGCACGGTGATGTCGTCGTCGCCAGTGCTGAGGATCGTGCCCGTCGGGCCGTTACCGACACCGCCGTTGCCGTTGTCGGTATGGCGGCCACCGCCGCCGTTGCCCCCGACACCGCCGTTTCCGCTGCGGGTGTCCGCCGTGCCGGGGCCGCCGTTGCCGCCTATGCCGCCATCGCCGTTGTCGCCGCCGGTGATGGTGATCTTGTTGTTGCCTTCGCCGGGGTAGATGCGGCCGAGGTTGCCGATGCCGCCCGCGCCGCCGTTGCCGCCCGCGCCGCCGCGCGCGTCGGCGGGGTTGGTGCTGCCCGGACCACCGTCGCCGCCTTCGCCGCCCGTACCGCCCTTGCCGCCGGTGATCGTGATCGTGTCGTTCCCGGGTCCGCCGTTGATGATGCCGGTGGAAGTCACCGCAGGAGCGCCGCTACCGCCGGGGCCGCCGACACCTGCGCTGCCGCCGGCCCTCGCGCTGCTCCTGGCGTCGAGACCGTTCAGGCCGGCGGTACCGCCGGTGCTACCGCCGTTCTTGCCGCCGTTGGCGCCTCGATCACCGCTCCTGGCGCCGAGATATCCGTTGCCGCCCTTGCCGCCGTTGCCGCCGCTGCGACCGGTGATGATGATCGTGTCGTCGCCACCGCCTGCGTTGATAGTGCCCGCCAACGCCCCGTTGAGCACGATCCGGTCGTTGCCGTCGGTGCCATCGAGCGTCATCCCGGCCGGCACACCCCGGCTGCAGTAGATGTTCTCCCCGGAACCGTTGGGGGTCCGGGTGCAGGCGGGCACCGCGGCGTCGGCCGGCTGGACCGCGATGAGGCTGAACGCCGCGGCGAGCATGGCGGCACTGGGCAGCGGCCACCGGTCGGCCCAGCGCGTTCCCGAGATGTGACTGCCGCCGGAGAGCGCCGTGCTCGGCACCTCGGCGGGAACGGCCCGGCGTGGACGGTTACTCATCGACGCAACTCCTTTACCCGCTGTGATCACTGCTGGGCTAAACAGTCGCCGAGCTTAGGTCAGGAGGACTGGCATTCCTGGAATTCGAAAGAGTGATGTCGGGTGATCGTGCGCGTGCTCTGTTCGCGCCACCGCCGCCCGCTCGAGTCGATCTTCATCCGGTATTCGGCGGCGTGTCGTTTCCGCCGCGGATCTCCGCATAGCGCAGTGTCTGGGCCGTTTCGCATTGCCGGGTTTGCCCGAACCGGGTTCGCCCGACGCTCCCGGCCGCCGAAAATTACGGGACGCCTCTGTGATTACGCGTTTGGCGGAAATTTTCGAGATGCGGTGGATTGAAGACGAGCCTTAACATTCGTGCGGATGCCAACGAATCTGGGGCGTTGGAATGGGGATCTTGGGGGACTTGGACCTTGTTTCGGCATCGATCTCCTCGCGCGGCTTCCGGACCCAGTCACGAAGGAGGAAATAAGTGTTCGACGAGATTCGACTCTTGAGCCATGCGGAACTCGATGGCCAGCGTGTGGAGTTCCTGCCCGCGCGCACGGTCATGTCGACGTTCCCGTGGGGTGGCGGCTGGAACCCGAGCGTCATCAACGGCGGCGGTGGCGGCGATGGCGGTGGCACCGGTGGTGGCCAGGGCGGCGGTGACGGCGGCGACGGCGGCAACGGCGGGGCCCCTGGTCGCGGCGGTGACGGTGGTCCTGGCGGGCCCGGTATCGGCGGCAACGGCGTCGGTGGCGGCGGCATCGGCGGCAACGGGGACGGCATCTTCGTGTGGTAGGTCGTTGCCGGGGGCGGCGGCCCCGTGGCTCCGGCGTTGATGATGCCGGTACGCGTCGTCCCAGGAGAACGACGTCGCGTTGCCTCCGCCCCGCGCTCCAGGCCGGCTCCAGGCCTGGGCCGTTTCGCATCGAGGGATTCGCCCGACGCTCGCGGTCGCCGGAAATTACGGGACGCGGCTTTAGTGGAAAACAATTTCTGCGAGAAGTTCGCGAACAAGGTTGCGGCCTCGCTCCGTTCGCGGAGCGGAGACGATGTCGATCCGAATTGATCTCGTCCGCCTCTCCGGAGTGCGTTGCCGCAGGTCGTGGAGGAGGGGATCTGCGTTGGTCGGCGGTTTACGCGTTTGCGATTCTCCTCGTCGGAGGTTTTCGGGCTGCGCTGGATCGCGGATGCTCTTACCGTCCGTGCTGATGCCAACGAATCTGGGGCGTTGGGATGGGGATCTGGGGGTTTGACCTTGTTGGGCATCGATCTCCGCGCGGCATCCGGCCCATTCGAACGAGGGAGGATCAAGTGTTCGAAAACAGCGAACCATTGAGCTCCGCGGAGCTCGGCGACCAGCGTGTGGAGTTCCTGCCCGCGCGCACGGTCATGTCGACGTTCCCGTGGGGTGGCGGCTGGAACCCGATCGTCATCAACGGCGGTGGCGGCGGTGACGGCGGCGGCACCGGTGGTGGCCAGGGTGGCGGCACCGGTGGTGACGGCGGCAACGGCGGGACCGGTGGCCCCGGTGGTCACGGTGGTCCTGGTGGGCCCGGCATCGGCGGTAACGGATTCGGTGGCGGCGGCATCGGCGGCCACGGGGACCACATCGTGGTGTGACTCTTGCTGGTCGCACCGGCGGGCCCGTGCTTGCGCATGGGCCCGCCGATTGCTGCTAGCCCTCGAAAAACCCGTCGGCGGTGGAGATCCGTCCCACGCGCGGCCGTTGAGTACCGTACGCGGATGGCTACGTCGCGGACGCTGGTCGACGAAACCGGCCAGGGGCTGCCGGTGGTCGACCGGGCCGAACCCCGCTCTCGTACCGGACGCGCTCGCCGACCTGCGGCAGCACGCCGACGCCCCGATTCGCTGGATCGTCTACAGCCACGGGCACATGGGCTACAACTACGGCGTGCCCGCGTTCCTCGCCGACGGCGAACGCCGCCGTGACGCGGCCGACGATCATCGCGCAGGAGAACGTGGTCCGCCGCTACCACCGCTACCGCCGGTACCGCCGGTACGCCGAAACGGCCGGGTTGCAGGCCCACCTAAACTCGATGCCGCTGACGCTCGGCATCACCGGCCGCGTTGGCGCCGGGTGCGACGCCTGAGGTCGTCGAGGCCCGTGAGCCGGAGGCGGAGCTGTGCGAGCTGCGGGCGAAGCAGGCGTCCAGCCACGTGTCCCGGAGCCTGTACCGGATCTAGCCGGTATGGGCGTTTTGCCTGGTCAATGCCGTGAGCGTCGTGGTGCCATGGTGCGTCAACGCGCTCACGGCCAACGACCTGCGATTTTGCTGTCCGGCGCTGACGGTGCGGACCTGCGGTGCGGGGCCTGTGACATGGGCCGCTAGGATGCTGTCACCAACCGGCTCGGTGTCACTAATCGTGACGGATCAAGCGGCCGACGTAGCTTGATGGGGTCAATCCAGGTATTCGCGTACGTAAAAACCGCGATGCAAGTACACGCTCCGTGCTGAAGTGTGGGGCTCGTGAACCCCGAATCCTCCGACCAAACAAGATCCCCCGAAAACAACGATCGCGCCTCGGCCCCGAACGAGGCGACTGACCGCGGGTTGCGTTCCGCTGCGCTGCGTGCCGACCAGGCCCTGCGCACGGCAGTGGATCGTGTGCGGCCGGCGGCGCACCGCGTCGGCGAGTGGGTCGCGCCGCTGATCCAGCGCGTACTGCAGTGGCTGGCACCGCTGCTGCAGCGGATTCAGGAAGCACCCGCGGTGCGGCGTCTCCGGGAGAGGGTTGCGCCGCACATGGAGAAGCTCCCCGAGTCCGTTCGGCGGGCTCCGCGCACGCGGTCCATGCAGGCGGGTGCCGCCATCGCCGCCGTCGGCGTGGTGGGCCTGGTGATCGGCAGCGCCGTGGCTGGCCCGGACGAGACCAAGGTCGATGACGCCGCGATGGAAGCCCCGATCCAGGCGCAGCATGCCCCGGCGCAGGCCGGGCAGCTGATCCCGGCCCCGCAGGAGGCCCCGGCGCATGCCCCGGCGCAGGCCGGGCAGCTGATCCCGGCCCCGCAGGAGGCCCCGGCGCATGCCCCGGCGCAGGCCGAGCAGCCGATCCCAGCCCCGCAGGAGGCCCCCGCGCCCCAGGCGCAGCCCGTCCCGCAGGCCCCGCTGGGCCCGCCGGTCGAGGGCATCGACGTGTCCAACCACAACGGCGCCATCGACTGGAGCAAGGTCGCGGCCGACGGCAAGAAGTTCACCTTCGTGCTGGCCACCGACGGCACCGGCTTCAGCAACCCCCGCTACAGCGAGCAGTACCACGGCGCCAAGAACGCCGGCCTGATCGCGGGCGCCTACCACTTCGCGCGGCCCGGCTCGTCCTCCGCGGAGGCGCAGGCCGAGCGGTTCCTGAACATCGCCGACTACCAGGCCGACGGCAAGACCCTGCCCCCGGTTCTGGACCTGGAAGTGGACCCGAACAGCGGCGGCTGCTACGGCCTGTCCGTCGCCGACATGCACCTGTGGACCAAGACCTTCAACGACAAGGTCAAGGAGCGCACGGGCAAGGATCCGATCATCTACGCCAACCCGTCGTTCTGGCGGCAGTGCATGGGCGGCACCGACATCTTCGGTGGCCACGCGCTGTGGCTGGCGTCCTACGGCGTGGACAGCCCGGCGGTGCCCAACGGCTTCAACGCCTGGGACTTCTGGCAGTACACCGACCAGGGCAGTGTCGCCGGCATCGGCGGCAACACCGACCTGAACCAGTACCAGCAAGGCTTCGAGCGGCTCAAGCAGCTCGCCGGCTGACTTCCGGTTCGTGCCGGAATTTCGACGGGAGCGGGTCGTCCGCACATCGCGGGCGACCCGCTCCCATTTCTGTGCGCCGGACGGAACGTCCACTTCGGACTCCCGGGCCGGGGTCCAGTCAAGTAGGACTTGCGACCCGCTCCGCGGGTTGCCGCCGGGACGGGTGATCTTCGTCGTGCCTCCGATACAGGGGATTCACCGGACTGTGAGTGGCGGACCGATATCCTCGCCGCGATCGATGATCACCTGATCGGAGGCGCGGCATGTCACTCTGGGAACAGCGGGTCACCCAGGCCCGGCAGCTGTGGATCAATGGTGATCATGCCGCCGCCGAGCGGGAGTTGCGCACCGTGCTCGCCGACGGCGACTTCGACAGCGCCGTGCACGCGACCTGTCTGCTCGGCGCGCTGCTGGACGAGCGCGACGACGCCGCCGGGGCCCGTGCGATGTACCAGCGGGCGATCGACTCCGGGCACCCGATCTACGCCCAGCTGGCCGCGATCTCGCTGGGCCCGCTGCTGTTCGACGCCGACGACCTGACCGCCGCCCAGGCGGTGCTGCGCTTCGCCGCCGATGGCGCCGACCCGGACACGGCCGGGCGCGCCGACGCGTTGCTGGCGCAGGTGCTGCACATGCTCGGCGACGCAGCGGGTGCGCGCGAGGCCCGCGACCGGGCCCTGAACTGCAACGACCCCGCCGTGGCCGAGCTCGCCAGGGACCTGGACCTGCCCGGCCCGGGCGAGCGGTCCGCCGAGGAATACCTCCAGGTCGCCTACGAGCAGGCGTGCCTGCTGCTGGACCAGGGTAGGGACCACGACGCGGAGCCGATCCTGCTGCGGCTGCTGGACAGCGGCCACCCGAACTACGGATCGCTGGGCGCGGCGAAGCTCTACACGCTGCACGTCGACGATTCCGCGAAGACGCGGCAGATGGCCGAGCGGATCATCGCCTACCGCCACCCCGAACACCTCGGCTGGGGTTACGTGCTGCTCGGCGGCGTGCTGGAAGGCCTCGACGACCCGGTCGGCGCGGCCGACGCGTTCCACCGCGCCGTCGACGATCCGCGCCCGGAGGTCCGGCTGCATGCGCTGATCCACCTGGGGATGCAGCTGCGCGAACTCGGCCGGGCGGACCAGGCCCGGGACACCTACCAGCGGGTGATCAACACCCGCCACCCGCGCTACTCGATCGAGGCGCTCGGCGTGCTGGCCGAGTTGCAGCGCGATGAGGGCGACATCGCCGGAGCCGTCGAGACCTTCGGCAAGGTGGCCGATTCCAGGCACGCCGAGAAAGCGCCGCTGGCCGCCTACAACATGGGCGTGCTGCTTTACGAGCACGGCGACCAAGTGGCCGCCGCCGAGGCGTTCCGGAAGGCCGCCGACGCCGAAGATCCGCACGTCGCGCACCAAGCCGAGCTGGCACTGTCCATGATGGACGTCGGCGACGCGCAGCAGGACCCGGCCAGCGACGACGCGGTGCAACTCGCGCAGCGCGCCCGCGAGGCGGCCGCGGCCGGCGACATCGACACCGCACGGGCCGCGTACCAGCAGGTCATCGAGATGGACGTGCGAATCTGGTCCGTGATGGCGGGCAACTCGCTCGGCCTGGTGGAGGCGACCGCCGGCGACCTCGACCGGGCCCGGCAGGCGCTGCGGTGGGCCGCGATGTCCGACGAGGGTTCGCTGGCGCAGGACGGCGCGTTCCGCCACGCGTTGCTCGACGAGCCCGCCGCGCGGCCTGTGCTGCAAGCGCTGTTCCGATTGGAGAACAACGACGAGACCATGCTCGACGAGCTCATCGCCGGCGCTTCGCCGGAGGTCCGCGACCTGGGGTCGGTGGTCAAGGCCGAGCACCTGATGACCACCGACGTGCCGACCGCGGTGGAAATGCTGACCGGGCTGGTCGAATCGCCGAACCGGCTGGTCTGGACGAAGGCGGGGCACCTGCTGGCCGGTTGGCTGGTCCGGGAGCAGCGGCACGAGGACGGGCTGCGGCTGCTCCAGAGGGTCACCGGCGAGGGGCACCCCGCGCTGCGGCCCTGGGCGGCGGCCCAACTCGGCGACCTGCTGCTGGACCAGGGAGATTCCGAAGGCGCCATCGCGGCGTGGGAGTCCGCGGCGGCGACCGGGCACCGCACCGTGCTCGGCGACGTGTTCGGCAAGCTCGCTCTGATGTACCGCACCTGGGGCCGGCACGACGAGCTGCTGGACCTCTACCGCCGGACCGCCGCGAGCGGCCACCCCGAGTTCGGGCCGCGCGCGGCGTTCCTGCTCGGCGAGGAACTCGTCGAGGCCGACGACCTGGAGGCGGCGCTGGCGCTGTTCACCCAGGCCGCCGACTCCACCTCCGCCGCCGCGCTAGTCGCGGCCTTCGGCATGCACGCCATCAGGCGGGAACTGGAGGCGGCGCGGGCCGGTTTCCTCGCGCTGGCAGAGGACGAAAAACCGCACTACACGGCCACGCAGCTCTGCCTCAACCTGGCGCACCGGTACCAGAGCCGGGGCGCGGTCGAGTTCACCGAGTGGGCGTTGCAGCTGGTCGTAGAGGCCGGGCATCCGGAGCACGTGCAACCGGGCTGGCTCTTCCTCGGGGCACTGCGCAACGAAAGCGGCGACACCGACGCAGCTGCGGAAGCGTGGGAGCACGCGGCGCTGAGCAGCGACGCTGACGAAGCGGCGGTGGCGAAGCGCAGCCTCGCGGATCTGTTGCAGGGCAAGGGCGAGCTGGACCGGGCCGAGGCACTGCTGGCCGAGGTGGCCGGGGGAGAAACCGGCAACGCCGCCGACGCCGCCCTCAAGCTGGGCAACCTCCGCGCGGAGCTGGGTGACGTCGGCGCTGCCGTCGAAGCGTTCCGCCGCGCGGAGTCGGTCGGGGGTCGGATCCAGGGCACCCACGCCACCGCCAACATTGCGATTCTGCTTGCCAAGCAAGGCGAAACCGAGGCCGCGCGGCGCGCCTTCGAACGCGTGATCGCCTCAGGTGTGCCCGGGGTGCAGGCCACCGCCGCGTTGGAACTGGGCAACATGCTGCGCGACACCGGGGACGAGGCAGCGGCGAGAGCGGCCTACGAGCGAGCGCTGGAGTTCGACGAACCGGACGTCACGCCGTACGTGTACCAGCAGATGGGCGCCGAAACCGCCGAGCAACGGGGATTCCGGTTGATGAGGGAAGGCGACACCGAAGGCGCTCGGGCGGCGATCGGCGAGCACTACGGCTCGGCTCGCGTCACCGACTTCTGGTGCGCGGCGTGGACCGGACCGGCGGCTGCGGCACCGATCCTGGGCGGGGCTTCCGGAGATGACCTGCAGGTCTGCTCCGAGCTCGGGCTCGCCTTCGGCCGGGCGATGGAGGACGATGCCTCGGAGGCCCGGGAATTCTTCCGGATGGTCGCCGACCACGGGCATCCGGCGCTGGTCCCGAAGGCCCAGATCGCGCTCGGCGAACTCGCCGAGCGGCAGCGGGAGAACGCGCTGGCGCTGGCCTGGTACCGCCGCGCGAGTTCCGCGGACGAGCCGGAGACCAACGCGTTGGCAGGCGTGCTGCTGGCCCAACTGCTGTCCCGGCTCAACGACCGGGAGGGCGCGAAATCCGCTTGCCGGCACGCCATCTCCGCAGGTTCCGGCGTCTCTGCCGTGGACGCGGGACTGCTGCTCGGGCAGCTCCACCACGTCGCCGGCGACGTGGTGGAGGCGCAGGTGATCTGGGACCGGGCCGAGGAATCAGCCGAATCGCCTGAGCAGTTCGGCGCCGCACTGCACCACCGCATCGTGCAGATCGGCGAGACCGCCGACGAGGCGCTGGAACTGCTGCGCCGGTTGACGAAATCGACCGATCCGAGCGCGGCGATCCACGGGATGGGACTGCTCGGGGAACGCGCCGACGACCCGGCCGAGGCCATCCACTGGTTCGGCCAGGCCGCGGAACTCGGGGTGCCAGGGCATTCCGACGCCGCGCGCGGACGGCTCGGCGAACAGCTGCTGGCGCAGGGCGATCGGGACGCGGCGCGGATCGAGTTCGAACGGGTCAGGCGGTGCGACGTGCCCGGCATCGCGGCGCGCGGCGAGTTCGGGCTCGGCCTGATCCGGTACGAAGAGGACGATTTGGCCGGTGCGGTCGCGGCTTTCGTCAAGACCGCGTCCTACGCCTCGGACGACGACCTGGGCGAAGACGCGCTGAACAACGTGCGGGTCGTGCTCGACGGGCAGCGCGCCGCCGGCGACCACCTCGGCGCCGCGAACACCCTGCGCAGACTGGCCGAAGTGGTCCCGGAAGCCCACGTCGCGGAGTGGGCCTACGAGACCGCCACCGAGTTCATCGAGGCCGAGGACAACGACGCCGCGCTGATCTACCTGCGGTGCGCGGTGGAGATCGGTGCCCCGGAGCCCGCGCCGGAAGCGGTGCTGGCGCTGGGCGAGGTGCTGCACAAGCGCGGCGAGCCGGCCGGTGCGCGGCAGGCCTACGAGCTGGTGCTGGCCACCGGCGACGAATACCGCGCAGAGGTCGCGAAATACCGCCTGGTCGAGCTGTTGAAGGACGACGACCCGGCCGCCGCCGAGGAACTCATGCACGCTCCGGACGGCGTCCTGACCCCCGCGATGAAGGCGATGCTCGGGCTCAAGCGCCGCGACGAGGGCGACACCGCCGGGGCGATCGAGGCGTTCCGCGAAGCCGCGGGCAGCGACGACGACCGGTTCTCGCCGATGGCCACCTACACGCTGGCGCAATCCCTGCGCCAGGACGGCGATCTCGACCAGGCCCGGCAGACCTATCTGCGGCTGATCGAATCCGCCCCGGAAGACCCGTACGCGGGGGAGGCGCTGCTGGAGCTGGCGTCGATGGCCTACCACGCCGAGAACGACTCGGAAGCCCGCGAGTGGAGCTTGCGGGCGTGGGACTCCGACGACCCGGAGCTGTCCGCGAAGGCCGCGATGAACCTCGGGGTGATCGCCAAGCGCCGCCGCAACCTCGACGACGCGAAGCCGTGGTTCCTGGCGCTGATCGACCTCGGACACCCGAAGGCCGCGTTCGCCGCCGCTCACCTCGCGGAAATGCACTACTGGCGCGAGGAATACGCCGAGGCGATCCAGCACTACGAGTACACGCTGGCGAACACCGAGGACGCGGAACTCGTCGCCGAGGCGGCCTTCCGGGTCGGCGAGATCCGCTACCGGCGCGGCGAAGTCCAGCAGGCGCGCGAACTCCTCGATCGGGCGGCGCGCACCGAAGACCCGTCCTTCGCCCACCAGGCAACGCAACTCCTGGCCAAGTTGGGCGGCTGACGGCAGCGTCAGGCTTGGACCGTGATGAGTTGTTCAGGGAGGGCGAGGACCTGGTCCAGGACGTCGCACGCCGAGCCGGCCGTGCGCCAGTACGCGTCGTCGTCCCGGAGGTGGTGGTCGCGGGAGACCCGCGCGGCGCGCACGTCGTCCTCGCCGCGGAGCTCGACCACGTCGACGATGGCGCCGTGCGGTCGCACGTAGATCAACGCCATCAGCTCGCCGTCGGAGTCCCGTACCGGCGGCATCAACCGGAATCCCCGGTCCACCAGTGCGTGCAGGCGGGCGCAGGAGTCGTCGTGGCCCTCAGCTGACGAGGTCATCGAACTCACCGTCCTTGACTCCGCGCAGGAACGCGGCCAATTCGGCTCGGGTATAGATCAGCGCGGTTCCCCGCGATTGGCGCGATTGGCGCAGCGCGATGGTTCCGTCGGCCAGGGGCGCGATCTCGACGCAGTTGCCCCATTTTCCGCTGTGGCGCGACTTTCGCCAGGTCACGGCCCCCAGCGCGGCGACCGGGACCTCTAACTGGCCACTCATCAGATCTCCCTCGGTCGACTGCACATGCAATTGCATACGCCATTGCGGAGGAAGGTACCACAGCGCTGCGCACATGCGCGATCACTGTGAGTAGCCCGAATGATCTAGATTCAGCATCTTCAAGCGAGGAACCCCGGTCCTTCAGGGCCGGGAGGAATCGCGGAACACGACCGGCACTTTTTCAAACGATCTACGTGGTAGCGTGTGTCGTATGAACATTGTCGTGCAGGTGAAGCTTGAGCCGGATGCCAGGCAGGTATCCGTGCTGGAGTCGACCCTGTACGCACTCAACGAGCAAGCGAACAAGGTCTCCGAGGTCGCTTTCGACCGCGACGTGAAGCGCAACTACGACCTGCGCAAACTGACCTACAACGACCTCCGCGAAGCCGGGATCGGATCCCAGGCCGCGCAGCACATCATCAAGAAGGTGTGCAACGCCTACGTAACCTTGAAGGCGAACATCAAGGCCGGGAACCTCGGCACACAAGGATCCCAGCGCCGCGTCAAAGCGGAGTCGAAGCCCATCTCCTTCCGCCTGGACAGCGCGCACCCCTACGACGCGCGGAATCTGTCCTTCGCGCTGGAGAAAAAGACCATCTCCCTGTGGACCCTTGAAGGGCGGATGAAAAACATCCCCTTCACCGGCTCCGAACACGACCTTGCGAAGCTCGCCCGGTTCAAGCGGGGCGACTGTGACCTGATGCGCCGTGACGGCATGTGGTTGCTTGCCGTCACTGTGGACATCCCCGACACCGAACGGTACGAGCCGACCGGGTTCATCGGTGTGGATCTCGGCATCGTCAACGTTGCCACCGCCAGCAGCGGCTACACAGCCGCGGGGCGTGGCCTCAACCGGCACCGCAAACGCCAGATCGCCCTGCGCGCCAAGCTTCAAGCCAAGCAGACCAAGGCCGCCAAGCGGCGACTCAAAGCCCGTGCCCGCAAGGAAGCGCGGCACGTCAAGAACATCAACCACTGCATCTCGAAGACGATCGTGACCGAGGCCAAGCGCACCGGACGCGGTATTTCCCTGGAAGAACTCAAGGGAATCCGCGACCGGGTACGGCTCCGTAAGCCTGAGCGGGTCACGCTGCACTCCTGGTCGTTCGACCAGCTTGGGCAGTTCATCGTCTACAAGGCCACCATGGCCGGGGTGCCGGTGGTCTACGTCGATCCCGCGTACACATCACAAATGTGCGCCGAGTGCGGGTACACGGACAAGAACAACCGCGTGTCGCACGGGTCTTTCACTTGCCGGTCGTGCGGCCACGCTCAGCACGCCGACCGCAACGCTTCCCGCAACATCGCCCAGCGGGGCAATGCTGTGTGGAACGCGGGGCGTGAGTCACGCGTCCCGGTCGGCGCATAGCCGATCAAGATGCGGCAGCCTCAGCTAGCCGCAAGCCCGGCCCTTCAGGGCCGAGAAGTTGACCAGCAACTGGCGGGTCTGCTCGGGAGTCCGGGCGTCCACCATCAGCCGATCGAGCGTACGGCCGTATCGCTCGATCTCTTCCAGCTTGTCCAGGTACAGCGCCCCGCTCAGGTGCTCCAGGTACACCACGTCCGGCAATTCGGGTTCGGCGAAGCGGAGTATGGTGAACGAACCCTCCGCCGCGTACCCGCTGAGTGCGAACGGCACCACCTGCAGCGCGATGTTCGGCAGCTTGGACATCTCCAGCAGGTGGTCGATCTGTGCGCGGAGCACGGCGGCGCCGCCGATCGGCCGGTGCAGCACGGATTCGTCGATGACCGCCCACAGCCTGGGCGCGCCCGGCCGCGCGAGCAGCTTCTGCCGCTTAATGCGCAGCGAGACCCGGTGCCGGGTCTCGTCGTCGGCCAGCTTCGGGTGCCCCGAACTGGCGATGGCCAACGCGTAGTCCGTGGTCTGCAGGAGGCCCGGCACGAACTGCAGCTCGTAGGTCTGGATCCGGGCTGCCACGCCTTCGAGTCCGATGTAGTCCTGGAACCAGTGCGGCATCGTGTCCGCGTACCGGTTCCACCAGCCGGGCTGCTTGGATTGCGAGACCAGCTGGAGGAAGCGGGCCCGCTCGACCGCGTCCGTCACGCCGTACATCGTGAGCAGGTCCGCGACGTCGCGTTCCTTGAAGCCGACCTTGCCGAGCTCCATCCGGCTGATCTTGGACTCTGAGCCGCGGATGGCGTAGGCCGCCTCGGCGGGCGGGATCTCCGCGGCCTCCCGGAGCCGGCGCAGCTGCGCGCCGAGGATGATGCGCCGGGCCGTCGGACTGCCGTCCGGCCCTGCCGCGTCGCCGCCCGCGGATCCCGGATCTTCGTCCCGAGCCATCGTCGCACCTCCCGATCTACCGCCGTCCGATTCTCGCACCACGACCACGGAAACAGCCGCACCGACAGGTCCACCCGTTCGGATCAAGATCGACTTGCGGCTCTCACATTGATAGCACGCCAGACGTTTACTCAGAGCAACGAAGCTCGTACCCTATGCAATTCCCCGAGCATCCGACCCCACGCCGTAGCGAGGAACACATGGCCGCCGACCTCACCGCGTCCGACGACGAAATCCCCATCCACATCGATACGAACAAGGCGAGCATCGCCCGCGTCTACGACGCGTTCCTCGGTGGGAAGGACAACTACGAGGTTGACCGGGAGGTCTTCCGGCGCGTTCAGGAGGTCACCCCCGAGGCTGCCCAGCTGGCGTGGGACAACCGCCAGTTCCTGATCAGGGTCAGCCGGTTCATCGCCGCGGAAACCAGTGTCACCCAGTACCTGGACTGCGGATCCGGCCTGCCCACCGCGGAGAACACCCACCAGGTGGTGCAGCGGATCAAGCCCGAGTCGCGGGTGGTCTACGTGGACAACGACCCAGTCGTCCTCGCCCACGGCCGCGCGCTGCTGGAGGAGAACTCGAAGACCCACTTCAGCCCGGCGGACATCTTCGAACCGGCGCGGATCCTCCAGGACGAGGTGGTCGGTCAACACTTGGACTTCTCCGAGCCGATCGCGTTGTTCCAGCTGGGCACGCTGCACCACTACGACGGCGAGCGACCACCCGCCGACATCATGCGGGAGTACATCGAGGCGCTGCCATCCGGGTCCTATGTGGCCATCAGCCACTTCCTCGACCCGGGGGTCGAGGAGTACTGCGAACTCGCCCGGCGGATGGAGCAGGCGTTCCTGCACAGCCCGATGGGCACAGGAGTGTTCCGCACCCGCGTCGAGATCGAGTCGATGTTCCAGGGCTTAGAACTCGTCGACCCAGGCCTAGTGCTCTGCGCGGACTGGTGGCCGACCGGCCCGCGGCTCAAGCCGCTCCACCCGGTGCAGCACTGCATCGCAGGAGCAGTGGGCCGCAAACCGTCAACTTCTCGGCCCTGAAGGGCCGGGCTTGCGGCTAGCTGAGGCTGCCGCATCTTGATCGGCTATGCGCCGACCGGGACGCGTGACTCACGCCCCGCGTTCCACACAGCATTGCCCCGCTGGGCGATGTTGCGGGAAGCGTTGCGGTCGGCGTGCTGAGCGTGGCCGCACGACCGGCAAGTGAAAGACCCGTGCGACACGCGGTTGTTCTTGTCCGTGTACCCGCACTCGGCGCACATTTGTGATGTGTACGCGGGATCGACGTAGACCACCGGCACCCCGGCCATGGTGGCCTTGTAGACGATGAACTGCCCAAGCTGGTCGAACGACCAGGAGTGCAGCGTGACCCGCTCAGGCTTACGGAGCCGTACCCGGTCGCGGATTCCCTTGAGTTCTTCCAGGGAAATACCGCGTCCGGTGCGCTTGGCCTCGGTCACGATCGTCTTCGAGATGCAGTGGTTGATGTTCTTGACGTGCCGCGCTTCCTTGCGGGCACGGGCTTTGAGTCGCCGCTTGGCGGCCTTGGTCTGCTTGGCTTGAAGCTTGGCGCGCAGGGCGATCTGGCGTTTGCGGTGCCGGTTGAGGCCACGCCCCGCGGCTGTGTAGCCGCTGCTGGCGGTGGCAACGTTGACGATGCCGAGATCCACACCGATGAACCCGGTCGGCTCGTACCGTTCGGTGTCGGGGATGTCCACAGTGACGGCAAGCAACCACATGCCGTCACGGCGCATCAGGTCACAGTCGCCCCGCTTGAACCGGGCGAGCTTCGCAAGGTCGTGTTCGGAGCCGGTGAAGGGGATGTTTTTCATCCGCCCTTCAAGGGTCCACAGGGAGATGGTCTTTTTCTCCAGCGCGAAGGACAGATTCCGCGCGTCGTAGGGGTGCGCGCTGTCCAGGCGGAAGGAGATGGGCTTCGACTCCGCTTTGACGCGGCGCTGGGATCCTTGTGTGCCGAGGTTCCCGGCCTTGATGTTCGCCTTCAAGGTTACGTAGGCGTTGCACACCTTCTTGATGATGTGCTGCGCGGCCTGGGATCCGATCCCGGCTTCGCGGAGGTCGTTGTAGGTCAGTTTGCGCAGGTCGTAGTTGCGCTTCACGTCGCGGTCGAAAGCGACCTCGGAGACCTTGTTCGCTTGCTCGTTGAGTGCGTACAGGGTCGACTCCAGCACGGATACCTGCCTGGCATCCGGCTCAAGCTTCACCTGCACGACAATGTTCATACGACACACGCTACCACGTAGATCGTTTGAAAAAGTGCCGGTCGTGTTCCGCGATTCCTCCCGGCCCTGAAGGACCGGGGTTCCTCGCTTGAAGATGCTGAAGAACCGTACGGCGAATTCGAGGGGACGCGCCGAGAACACCAGCAAAGAGAAGCTCGCGCGCTCGGGCATCCCGATGCTCACTATGGCCGACGCGGCGCGGTTGGTCACGGACGGCAGCCGCGGTAGCCGAGCCAGGCAGTAGCCCGCCTTACCAATTCACGGCGCCACCACATCCGAAACAGGCCCAGCAGATACAGTTTTGGAAGCTCGGCTGGACCCACCGCAACCGCAAGCTGCTCGACCTCGACCCGTCCAACCAGGTCCTCGCGGTCGGCGAGACCAACGCGCACCTGGATGTCCTTGTCACCCGTGGAATCCTGACGTCATCCGCGCCGGACGGAGTAGTGGAGTACGCGGTTCCGCGCGAGGGCTGAGCCTGCGGCGGCCGTACGCCGGTGTCGTGATTCTTCTGGAGCAGCAACCCAAAAGATTCACGACCGCCGGCTCACGCCAGCAGGAGGCGGACGGTGAGCTCCAAGCGGTTGGAGAGGTCGGCGGCCGACGCCCGGCGGGTCACCCAGGCGACCAGGTTGGACAGCCACACGTCGCCGATCACGCGCGCGATCGCCTTCTCCTCGTCGGTGGGCTCGTCCTGGGTCATGGCGTTGGTGAAGAACCGCTCCACCAGCGCCGCGACGGTGTCCACCTCGGCGGCCGCAGAGGTGTCGGCGAACATGAACGCGCGGGTCATCGCCTCGGTCAGCTGCGGGTTGCGCTGCAGCGTCCGGGTGGTGCGGTTGAGCACGAACATGACCCGCTCGTAAGGCGTTTCGCCGGGGTTCTTGGCGCGGTCCATCTTGTCCTGGGCCCGCTCGAACTCCCGGGCCAGGCCGGTTACCAGCAGGTGGATCTTGGACGGGAAATACCGGTACAGCGTCCCCAGCGCCACGTCGGCCTTCTCCGCCACGGTGCGCATCTGGACCGCGTCGTAGCCGCCCTTGGTGGCCAGTGCGATTGTGGCGTCGATGATCCGCTTGCGGCGTTCGTGCTGGGCCGTGGAACCGGTCTCGTCGTCCCGGAGCGCTTGCAGCAAATTCCGCGAGGTGCTTGCCATGCAGCGTCGGTCCCCTCGAAGACTTGTTGGTCGAAAACCGCGTGTTGGTCGCCACGCGGCTCGTTGCCGCACCACCCTGGCGGGTTAAGGTGATCGACATGGTTCGATCGAAACATGTTCCAGTCTACCCAGCCCGCCGGGCGCGGGCTGTGTGAGGTGAGCTGTGCGGATCGCGTTGCTGTCGTACCGGAGCAAGCCGCACTGCGGCGGGCAAGGCGTCTACGTCCGCCACCTCAGCCGGGGGCTGGCCGAACTGGGGCACCACGTCGAGGTGTTCTCCGGCAAGCCGTACCCGGAGCTGGATCCCGGGGTCGACCTGACCGCGGTGGACAGCCTCGACCTCTACGACGAGGCGGACCCGTTCCGCACCCCGGGCTGGCGGGAACTGCGTGACGCCGTCGACCTGCTGGAGGTCGGCACCATGTGGACCGCCGGGTTCCCGGAGCCGCTGACCTTCAGCCTGCGCGCGGCGAAGCTGCTCCGCGCCCGGTCCCACGAGTTCGACGTGGTGCACGACAACCAGTGCCTCGGCTACGGGCTGCTGTCCCTGCAGCGCGCCGGGATTCCACTGGTGGCGACGGTGCACCACCCCATCACGCACGACCGCCGGGTGGACTTGGCCGGCGCCACCGGCTGGCGGCGATTAGGCGTGCGCCGCTGGTACGGCTTCACCCGGATGCAGGGCCGGGTGGCCCGCCGCATCCCGCAGCTTTTGACCGTTTCGGAGTCGTCGGCCCTCGACATCCGCCGCGATTTCGGCGTCGGCGCGCAGCAGCTGCGGGTGGTGCCGCTGGGCGTGGACGCTGAGGTGTTCAAGCCGCCGACCGCGCCCCGTGTGCCGGGCCGCATTGTGGCGATGGCCAGCGCGGACACCCCGATGAAGGGCATCGGCACGCTGCTGGAGGCGGTCGCGAAGCTGCGCACCGAACGCACCGTGGAGCTGGTGCTGGTCGCGAAGCCGACCCCCGGCGGCCCGACCGAGCAGCGCATCGAGGAACTGGCCATCGGCGGCGTGGTGCGCACCGTCAACGGCCTCAGCGATGCAGCGCTGGCCGAGCTGCTCGGCTCCGCCGAGGTGGCCTGCGTTCCGTCGCTGTACGAGGGGTTCTCGCTGCCGACCGTCGAGGCGATGGCCTGCGCGACGCCGCTGGTGGCCAGCCAGGCCGGAGCGATCCCGGAGGTGGCCGGGCCGGACGGCGAATGCGCCGACCTGGTTCCGCCGGGCGATGCCGAAGCGCTGGCGGCGGCGCTGGCCGGACTGCTCGACTCGGCCGATCGGCGGCAGCGGCTCGGCGCGGCGGGCCGGGCGCGGGTTTTGGCGAAGTACAGCTGGAAATCGGTGGCAGCGGCGACGGTCGACTGCTACGCCGAGGCGATCGCGCGGAGGGCGCGCGCAGGGGAAGGAGCAACTTGCTGACGGTGGACTTCGACAAGCTCGGCGTGCGACCGGGCCAGCGGGTGCTGGACCTGGGCTGCGGCGCGGGGCGGCACGCCTTCGAACTCTATCGGCGCGGGGCGGACGTGATCGCCTTCGACCAGGACGTCGTGGAGCTGGAGAACGTGGCGGCGATGTTCGCCGCGATGAAGGCCGAGAACCAGGTGCCCGACGGCTCCGCCGCGCAGACCGTTTCCGGTGACGCGCTCGCGCTGCCGTTCCCGGACGAGCACTTCGACTGCGTCATCGCCTCGGAGATCATGGAGCACATTCCCGAGGACGAGAAGGCGATGCGCGAGATGGTGCGCGTCGTCAAGCCCGGCGGCCGGGTCGTGGTGACGGTGCCGCGCTGGTGGCCGGAGAAGATCTGCTGGGCGCTGTCGGACGAGTACCACCAGGTCGAGGGCGGCCACGTGCGGATCTACACCGCCGACGAGCTGATCGGCAAGCTCCGCGACGCGGGCCTGCGCCCGGCCTTCCACCACTACGCGCACGCCCTGCACTCGCCGTACTGGTGGCTCAAGTGCGCGGTGGGCACCGACAACGACGACCACCCGCTGCCCAAGGCCTACCACCAGATGCTGGTGTGGGACCTGATGAAGGGGCCCTGGATCACCCGCACCGCCGAGCGCCTGCTGGACCCGGTGATGGGCAAGAGCATCGCGGTCTACCTGGGCAAGCCGGGAGCGGCCCGTGCCGGGGCCTGAGGTCCCGGGCGTGCTGTCCGCCGAGGCGGCCGTCCAGACCGGCAAGGCCATCGCGGCGACGCAGTTGGCATCGGGTGCGGTGCCGTGGTTCCCGGGCGGGCACGTGGACCCGTGGGACCACGTCGAGTCGGCCATGGCGATGGCCGCGGCAGGTCTGCTCCCCGAGGCCGAGTGCGCCTACGAGTGGCTGCGCGGAACACAGCGCGCGGACGGGTCCTGGCCCTTGCAGGTGCGCGACGGGCGGATCGAGGACGCCGGCGCGGACACCAACTTCTGCGCGTACCCCGCCGTCGGCGTGTGGCACTACCTGCTGATCAGCGGCGACGACGCGTTCGCGGAGCGGATGTGGCCGGTGGTGCGTGCCGCGATCGACTTCGTGCTTACCGCGCAGCGAGAGCGGGGTGAGATCGACTGGGCGGTGGGCGAGTCCGGCATCCCGACCGGCGAGGCGCTGCTGTCGGGATGCTCCAGCATCCACCACAGCCTGCGCTGCGCGCTCGCGCTGGCCGACTACCTGGACCAGCCGCAGCCGGGCTGGGAGGTGGCGCTGGGCCGGCTCGGGCACGCATTGCGCCGCCACCCCGAGGCGTTCACGCCGAAGCACCGGTACTCGATGGACTGGTACTACCCGATCCTCGGCGGTGCACTTCGCGGCGAGGCTGCGCGACAGCGGCTGTTCGCCCGCTGGTCGGACTTCGTGGTCGACGGGCTGGGGGTGCGCTGCGTCGACGACCACCCGTGGGTCACCGGCGCGGAAACCTGCGAACTGGTGCTGAGCCTCGATGCGCTGGACGAGCATGACCGCGCCCGCGAGCTGCTCGCGGCGATGCAGCACCTGCGCGACCCGGACGGCTCGTACTGGACGGGCCTGGTGTACGCCGACGGCAAGCGCTGGCCGGAGGAGCGCTCCACCTGGACCGGCGCCGCGGTGGTCCTAGCTGCGGATGCGCTGTCCCGCGCGACACCGGGCAATGGCATCTTCCGAGGTGAGAAGCTCCCGACGGGCCTGCCAGTCGAGAACGTCCCCTGCTGCGAACTCGAGTACGTCCCCGGCGCCTGACCGATCGCGTACCGACCCCGTCCGTCCGCAATTTCAATGGAAATCAGACCTCTGATTTCCATTGAAATTGCGGTGGTCGTCCATGGCCTTCGGCGTGTCGTGGTCCGACACGCCGAAGGAGTTCAATTTCAATGGAAATCGGTCTTCAATTTCATTGAGCCTTTTTCATCCTGGCCGATCCGCAGCCGCGATGCCTGAAGACCGTGGTGCGGGGCTGCCGCAAGCGGCGTCGCCGCCTTGGCCCACTCTCGCAGCCTGCACCGCCGCTGAGGTTCCGCCACCCGCACCGCAACGCAAGAAGAGGCTGGAAAACGTGAAATGAAATCGCGGGATCTCAGGGGATGGAGCCCGGGGTTCCGTTGGTGCGTTCCAGGACTCGGAGGGAGCCGACGACTCGGGTTTCGCGAAACGCTCCCGTTTCCAGGGCTCGGCAGTAGATGCGGTACGGCGCCTGGCCTCCGTCGTCGGGGTCCGGGAAGACGTCGTGGATCACCAGGACACCGCCCGGCGCCACCCAGTGCGCCCAGCCTTCGTAGTCGGTGTTGGCCGCCGCGTCGGTGTGGCCGCCGTCGATGAACAGCAGCGACAGCGGGGTTCGCCAGAACTCCGCGACCGCGCCGGAGCGGCCGACGATCGCGGTCACCTCGTCCTCCAGTCTGGCCCGCGCGATCGTCCGCCGGAATTCGCCCAGCGTGTCCAGCTTCCCGACGGCCGGGTCGACCAGGTTCGGGTCGTGGTACTCCCAGCCGGGCTGGTGCTCTTCGGAGCCCCGGTGGTGGTCGACGGTGACGATCCGGCCGCCGGTGCTTCGGGCCGCTGCGCCGAGGTAGATAGCGGATTTGCCGCAGTAGGTGCCGATCTCGACCGCCAGGCCGGTGCCGAGGTGCTCCAGCGCGGCCTCGTAGAGCGCCTGTCCTTCCTCGGGCGGCATGAACCCAGTGGCCTGCTCGGCGAGTTCGCGCAGATCCGCTGGGATCGGGGGGTGCTGCTCGCGGTCGGTGGCTGATCCCTGCGTCACGTGCGTCCTCCGTCTGGTCCGGTTCGGTGCCGCCGGAATACTATCTTCTGAACTGCGCAGTTCCGGTAGAACCCGTTGTCGTTCGCCGGCCGGAGCGTCGCCATCATCGTTGTCATCGGCATCCGGCTGCTTGCGTCGCGGCGCACCCGCCGGTATTACTAGAACAGGTTTCAATACTGGATGATGGTGATGCTGGTCGGATGGAGTTTGCCTTCGGGGAAAAACACAGCAGTCGGTGCAAGAACTGGCCGCCGAGGTGCTGCGACGCGAAACCAGCCGTGGTCAGGACAGCGATGGAACTGGTTTCGATGAGGCGACTTGGAAGGCGCTGGCCGATGCGGGGCTGCCGTCTCTCGCGGTGCCGGAGCGGCTGGGCGGTGCCGGGCTCGGCGCGCTGGAGATGGCGGTAGTCCTCGCCGAGATCGGCCGCGCCGCGGGTGAACGTCCTAGCTCTGAGCCCGCTCACCTCCGGTGTCCTGCCCGCCGCGCGGCACGGCGCCCCCGGCCAGCAAGACGAACTGCTGGCCGGCGAGTTCCTGACGGCGGCGCTGAGCGAACCGCCGTCGTCACCGCTGCCGGGCACTCCGCGCACCGCGGCAGACGGCCAGTCGCGTGTCTCGGGCACGAAGACCGGTGTGCTGAACGCCGACCTCGCGCGCCGGGATCCTGGTCTCCGCGAGCACGCCCGATGGCCGTGCTGAACCTGCACGGGCAGGGGCTGGAACGCGACGGCGACGTGCTGGTCGTTGAGGTGCTGGGCCGCAACAGCCTCGGCACGCACGTCAGCGGCACGGTTCGGGTGACAGTGCCGGAGATGGCGCGGTGAGCACGATCTCGGGCAGCGCGGCGATCGTCGGGATCGGTGCGACGGAGTTCTCCAAGGATTCCGGGCGCAGCGAACTGCAACTGGCTGCCGAGGCCGTTCGGGCCGCCCTCGCGGACGCCGGGCTGGAACCGTCCGATGTGGCTGGTTTGGTGACCTTCAACATTGACAACAACACCGAAACCGCTGTCGCCCGGGAACTTGGCATCCCGGAGCTGAGCTTCTTCAGCCGCATCCACTACGGCGGTGGCGCGGCCTGCGCGACCGTGCGGTAGGCCGCCATGACGGTCGCCACCGGCACGGCCGAGGTCGTGGTCTGCTACCGGGCGTGCAACGAGCGGTCCGGGAGCCGGTTCGGGCAGGTGTAGACGGCGGCAGCAGCAGGCACGCCGACCTCGGCGGGGCTGGACAACTGCTGGTCCTACCCGGTCGGGGTGGCCACCCCCGGCGCGCAGGTCGCGATGTTCGCCCGCCGCTACCTGCACACCTACGGCGCGCGAAGACTTCGGCCGCGTCGCAGTGGCCGACCCCAAGCACGCCGCGACCAATCCCAACGCCTGGCTCTACCAGCGGCCGATCACCCTGGCCGACCACCAGGGATCGCCACCCCGCCGTCGCTGCGGACCGTGCCCTCGCCTCGCTGGAATCCGGGTTGGTGAGGCGAGCCAGCGCGTCTGGGTGATTTCGCACGATGCGGTGTCAGCAGGACGCGCCGCACTTGATGCAGATCCGGCCGCCACCGCCCTGCCTCGGCACCGGGGCGTGGCAGCCGCCTTGCGGGCATTCATCCATCCTGGTGACTTGCGGGGGTCTGAGTCGGAGTGCGACCTGGCCGCCGAATTGCGCTGACTTGGCCCGGAACACGCCGACGCTCATGGTTCGCTCCCGCTCCTCGCACTCTAGGAGTTCACGTCGGCCGAGATCGCGTCGAAGAAAAGGTGCAATCGGTCGGTTTCCCGGGGGAAATTCGGGCACGCGCAGTGGTCACGGGCCGTGGTGCTGCGGTTCTCCCGGACGCGCTCGACCCCGGTTTAACCCCAATGCCGGTCGTTTAGGTTGTCGCGTGGCCGGTAGCCTGCGCACTTGTGGATCTTGAGGCAGGTGCGGGCGCGGGTGTCAGCGTGGCCGATCAGGCCGCCATCGGCGTGCTGACCCGAACGTTCCCTGTGGGAATTGGTCGATCGAGTTATTGATCAATATTGGCGTAGGGAACAGCGGACCCGCGCACTGCCCGCCCGGCTGATTTTCTACTTCACGCTGGTCTTGCGCCTGTTTCCGCACGAGTCCTACCGGTCGGCAATGAAGATCCTCAAGCCGGTGTTCGGGCAGGGCGGGCAGGGTTATCGGGTGCCCACGACCGGGTCGATCGGGGCCGCTCGCCGTCGGTTGGGATCGGGTTCGATGGAAACGGCGGTGCGCGCGGTGATGACGCCCCGCGCGCGACCGGACACGCGCGGCGCGTGGTATCAGGACTGGTTATTGACGGCGGTGGACGGGAACCACATTCACCGTGCCCGATACCGAGGACAACGATCGGGAGTTCGGTCGCCCGGGTTCGGGCCGTGGTGAGGGCAAGACCGGGTATCCGCAGATTCAGGCGACGCCACCGCCAGCGGCGCCAGGACAGCAGGCCATCCCGCTCAGCGGTCGTCATCACCGCACCCAGCAAAACCGGACACCGACCTCGACCAGCCAAGATCACTTAAACGACCGGCATTGGGTTTATTCCTGCAGGGCGTCGAGCAATCCCCGGAGTCGGGATCGCAGGTGATCGCGCAGGTCGTCCGGGGCGTCGATGCTGAAGTCGGCGTCCAGGACCGCGAGTTCGAGGATGCGGCGGGTGATCGCGGGCAGCGTGTCCTCGCCGAGCTGGACGGTGCAGCTGCCGTCGTCGATCGCGGTGACCCTGCTCGGCAGCAACGGGTGCAGGTGCTCACGCACGGTTGCCGCGGAGGCCTGCACCGTGACCCGAGCGGCGTATTGGTAGGGCGCGTCGATGATCGAGCGGCGCAGGTAGTCGGCGGGGCTTTCGGCCGGTAGCGGTCGCGGGTCGAAGCGGCGACCCGTGGCCAGCGGCTGGTCCAGGCGGTCGACGCGGAAGGTGCGCCAGTCGTCGCGTTCGGGGTCGAAGGCGATCAGGTACCACAGGCCGCGCACCGCGACCAGGCTGTGCGGTTCGACGCGGCGGGATTCCGTTGCGCCGCACCGCTTTTCGTAGTTGAACGACAGAACTTCGTGGTCCCGGCAAGCCGCCGCGACGACCGCCAGCGTCCCGGCGTCGACCTGCGGTCCCTCGCGCACCAGCACGGGCACCGTTGCGCCCGCGACGGCGCTCACCCGGTCGCGCAGCCGGGCCGGGAGCACCTGCTCCAGCTTGGCCAGCGCGCGGATCGAGCTCTCCTCGATGCCGGTCACGCTCCCGCTCGCTGCGGTGAGCAGCCCGGCCGCCACCGCGACCGCCTCGTCGTCGTCGAGCAGCAGCGGCGGCAGGTTCTTGCCCGAGGTCAGCCGGTAGCCGCCCGCGGTGCCGGTGGTGCTTTCGACGGGATAGCCGAGTTCGCGGAGGCGGTCGATGTCGCGGCGCACGGTGCGGCCGGTTACCTCCAGCCGGTCCGCGAGTTCGGCCCCGGACCACTCCCGCCGACCCTGCAACAGCGACAACAAGCGGAGCAACCGAGCGGGGAGCGTCGTCGTCATGTTCTCCAGAATCCCACGCCTTGAGGCCAAGATCTGTCCTCAAGGCGGGTTAGCGTGTTCGGCATGGCTCCGAACGAATTCGCCACACTGACCGACCTCGTGCAAGGACCGGTGTTCCTGCCGGGCGATGCCGACTACGACACCGAACGCTCCGGGTTCCAGACCTTCGGCCAACGCCGACCGAAGGTCGTGGTGGCCGCGGTCGACGCGGACGACGTGAAAGCCGCGATCGGGTTCGCGGCGGCGCGCGACCTCCCGGTCGCGGTGCTGAGCACCGGTCACGGTGTCGCGGCTGAGGTCGAGGGGGAAGTGCTGATCACGACCGGACGCATGTCGGACGTTCGGATCGACGGCGAGCGGCGCACCGCGTGGTTCGCCGCGGGCGTGCGGTGGGGTCAGGTTGTCGAGGCCGCGGCGGAGTTCGGGTTGGCGCCGCTGTCCGGTGGTGCGCCGCACGTCGGAGCCGTGTCCTACACCCTCGGCGGCGGCCTCGGGCACCTCTCGCGGAGCTACGGCTACACCGCCGACCACGTGCGGAGCATCGAGGTCGTCACCGCCGATGGGCAGTTGCGCCGCGTCACCGCCGAATCCGACCCCGAGCTGTTCTGGGCGCTGCGCGGGGCGGGCGGCAACTTCGGGGTGGTGACCGGCATGGAGGTCGACCTGATGCCGGTGTCGCACCTTTACGGCGGGGCGCTGTACTTCGACGCGCACCTGATCGGGGACTTGCTGCGGGCCTGGCAAGAGTGGACCCGCGACGTGCCCGACGAGATGACGTCATCGGTCGCCCTGGTGCCTTTCCCGGACATCCCGGCTCTGCCGGAGCCGCTGCGCGGTCGCCACGTGGTGCACGTGCGCATCGCTTATGCCGGCGACCCGGCGGCGGGGGAGGAGCTGGTCGAGCCGCTGCGTGCGGTCGGGCCGAGGCTGATCGACTCGGTGCGCGAGATGCCGTACCGGGAGGTGGGTTCGATCTGCAATGACCCGTCCACCCGATGCCGTACGTCACGGACAACGCGATGCTGCGCGACTTCGAAGACTCGGCGATCAAGACTCTGCTCGACCTGGTCGGCCCGGACCCTCCGCAAAGGTGCGTGGTGGAGGTCCGCCACCTCGGCGGAGCGCTGTCCCGGCCGGTCGACAACTGCGTTGGACACCGGGACGCGCCGTACGTCTTCGGCGTCAACTCGAAGGTCGACGACGCCACGGTCGACGCGGCCCGCGAGCTGCTGAGCCGCGTCATGCGCGAGATGTCCCCGTGGTCGACCGGCGGTCGCAACCTCAACTTCCTCGCGGGCGGCAGCGCCAACACCGCCGAAGTCCGCGAGGCCTACGAGCCCGCCGACTACGACCGCCTCGCGGCCCTGAAGGCGACCCACGACCCGAAGAACCTCTTCCGCCTCAACCACAACATCCCGCCGGCGCCCTGAGCCGGACGTCTTTTCACCCTGCGCCCGGTCGGGTCATTCGTAGGTGATGTGGACTTCGTCGGTGATCGGGAGGGATTGGCAGGCCAGGACGATGCCCTCGTCGAGGTCTTCCTGTTCCAGTACCGAGTTCTGGAGCATCTTGACCTCGCCGCGTTCGATCCGGCGGGCGCAGGCGCTGCACGCGCTTCGCGGCAGGAGAACGGCGCGTCCACCCCGTTTTCCAGCAGCAAATCCAACAGGCGCTTCTGACGAGGCCAGGTGAATCGGTGCCGCTGGCCGTCGAGTTCGGCCTCGACCGCAGCGGTGCCTCCGGCTGTTTCGTCGGGCTTGGAGACCTTTTCGCCCTCCTCGGCCGCAACCGCGGGAGGCGCGATTTGGGGCGGAGCTTCTCGAAGGGGTTACGCGTCAGGGAGATGAAGCGCTCGACGTGCGTTTGCCCGCGCGGGACGTCGAGGTCGCGTCACTGGCTCCTGAGGCCTGGTCCGCAATTTCCATTGAAATCGAACCTTCGATTTCAATGGAAATTGCGGATCTGATCTCTGTTGGCACCGTTCGGGGACGTGGTGAGCCGACCTCGCGGACCGCGGCGTCGATGCATTCCCGCAGGTCGGCGTATCCTTCGGTGACCTCGTCCACCTCCCGGGCGGCGAACGTCGCGCACTGGCGGGTGCCTTCGGCGGCCACTGGATGCTGGTGTGCTGGGGGCTGTTCTTCTTCACCAGCACCCCGGCTCCGCAACGCCCGCACCGGATCGGGCACAGCCCCGAGCGCAGGTAGTCGTCCCGGTCGGCGGCCGTGCTTCGCGCACCCTGGCCAGCGTCCGCGGCTGGTCGGCGAGATCCGGTGCTTTGGCCCAGGACATCAGCGCTCCGCCTTCTTCCGTGCGAGATTATCCGCGACTTCCCGCTCCCAAACCTCGTTCGCGCGACTGGTGTCCACTTTGAACCCGAACCGCGCCACCATGTCCTCGTGGACGTCCTCGACGTCCACGTAGAACTGCTCGTACCAGCGGCGCAGCTGGTAGACCGGGCCGTCTTCCTCGCACAGCAGCGGGTTGTCGATCCGCGTCTTGTTCCGCCAGATCTCGACGTCCTGCAGAAATCCGACCCCGGTGTTCTTGGCTGCGAGCTTGTCGGCGTGCTCGTCGGAGAGCCCGGGCAGCTTGTTGACCAGCACGCCCCACTGCGGCACGAACGAGTCGGCGGTGACGGGTCGTGGCAGTTGATCAGGATGGTCTCGATCGTGTAGCCCTTGTACTCGTTGTACCGCCGGTCGATCATGTATGGCGGCCCGTAGGGAGATGATGCGGCGGTTCGCGCCCGCGTACCGGGGCGGGCTGGCGTTGGGAACGCGAGGCGACGACGGCAGCGGCATCCGGTTCGGGCAGAGCGCCGGCGGCCGTTGGGCAAGATGAGCCGGGTTTCGGCGTGGCGGTTCATCAGCCCGCCAGCGCGATGATCGGCGGCGTGCTCGTCGATCGGCACGGCCAACGCATCGGCGACGAATCCCGCTACGGCGCCGCGCACGGGCAGGCCCTCGTCGAGCAGCACGGCGGCCGGGGCTGGCTGCTGATCACCAGCGGTTGCGACAGCGAGCCAAGCGACAGTTGGGCGGCCAGACGGTGTGGTTCCAGCGGTTGCAGGCGCAATACCTGCTCTCCAGTGCGGCGACCGGCGACACGCTCGATGGGGTGGCGCGCAAGGCCGGTGTCGGCGCCGCCAGCTTGAAGGACACAGTGGACTGTCAAAACGAGGCCGTGCGCAACGGGAACCAGACCGGGTGGGCAAACCCGAGGAGTTCGTCCAGGTCCTGGACCAGCCGCCGTTCGCGTTGCTGGACGTCTCGCTCCGGCCGAGCCTGGCCTACCCGCGCCCGATGCTGACCCTCGGCGGACTGCTCGTCGACGAGGACACCGGACAGGTCCGCGACGAACACGGCGGCACGGTTCCCGGCCTGTTCGCGGCCGGTCGCTCCGCGGTCGGCGTGTACTCGAACTCCCACATCAGCGGGCTGTCGCTGGCCGACTGTGTGTTCTCCGGCCGCCGCGCCGGACTCAATTCGGCGAAAGGTCTTACGAATGCTGGCAGCCGACGTGCGCGTCGAGGTGGCGCAGCGCCTCTGGGGCGCCGAACGCGACCGCGTGCTCATCCCGCCGCTGGTCGAGACGACTCCGCAGCTCGACGCGGTCGACGCCTACGAGATCCAGCTGCTGAGCGTGTGTCGCCGCGACGAGCCGGTCGTGGGCCACAAGTTCGGCCTGACCTCTGTGGTCATGCAGCAGATGATGGGCGTTTCCGAACCCGACTACGGCCACCTGGTGGCGAGCATGCGGCTGCCCGAGGGCGAACCCGTCGACCCGCGCCGGTACTGCGTGCCCCGCGTGAGGTCGAGGTCGGGTTCCTGCTCGGCGCGGACCTGCCCGCGGAGTGCGCCGAGTCGGACGTGCTGGCCGGAACCGAGGCGCTGGTGCCGGCGATCGAGCTGATCGACAGCCGGATCGCGGACTGGCGGATCGGCCTGGTGGACACGATCGCGGACAACGCGTCGTCGGCGGGCTTCGCACTCGGGTCGGCGCGGATCGACCCGAACTCTGCCGACCTGCGCCGGATCGGCGCTGTGACCGCCGGCTGATCAGGTCCCGTGAGTACTTCTGGGCGCTGCAGGGGCTGTTTGGGATTTCCTTCTGCCTGGAGGTTCCGCTGGCGGCCCCAGCGGGAGCGGTCCGGTTCCACACCGCCAACCGGTGTGAAGCGAACGGCCTGTTCGCGTCGGTAGGTGGCATGAACGGATGCTCCTATAGATGTCAAGCGGCGGTTGTGGGGGTTTTTGGAGGGGTTTGTTGTGTTGTGGGGGTGGTGGTGAGTGCGTGGTAGATCTCGCGGGCGACGTAGCGTTTGAGGCAGCGGATGATGTCTTTTTTCGTGAGTCCTTCCTGGGTGCGGCGTTCGACGTAGGCGCGGGTTCGTTCGTCGTGGCGCATGCGGACCAGGACGATGGTGTAGAGGGCATTGTTGGCGGAGCGGTTGCCGCCGCGGTCGAGGCGGTGGCGGTCGGTGCGGCCGGAGGAGGCGGGGATGGGGGCGGCTCCGGTGAGGTGGGCGAATGCGGCTTCGGAGCGCATGCGTTCAGGGTTGTCGCCGGCGGCGGCCAGGAGGGTACCGGCGGTCTGGGTGCCGACGCCGCGGAGTTCCAGCAGGTCCGGGCAGGCCTGTTGGGTCAGCGGGGCGATGGCGTTGTCGAGTTCGGCGATCTCGGTGTCGAGGGCCTGGTAGCGCCGTGCCAGTAGGCGCAGGGCGGCGCGGGTGGCCGTCGGCGGGTGGGCCAGGTCCTGGCCGGGTCGTAGCCGGGCCAGGGTGGTGATCAGTGCGGCGGTGTTCAGGCCGGTGATCTGCTCGCGTAGCACCGCCGGTGCGGAGACCAGCAGTGAACGGATCTGGTTGATCGCCTGGGTGCGGGCTTTGACCGCGCTGGTGCGGGCCACGCGCAGGGCGCGGATGGCCTCGACCACACCGTCACGGCTTTTCGGGATGCCGGTGGCGCGTTCGGCCAGCACCGCGGTGGCTGCGGCGTAGGCATCGATCGAGTCTGATTTTCCTCTCAGGCGACGGGTTTTACGGTCGGGGCGATCCACCTCGATGACGCTGATGCCAGAGGCGGTGAGTACCCGGGCGAGTTCGGCGCCGTAGGCACCGGTTCCCTCGACCCCGATCGCGACGAGCTCACCATGCGACCGCATCCATTCCAGTAGCCGCCGGTAGCCATCGGTGGTGGTGGGGAACTCCTTGTCGGCCAGGTGCCGGCCCACCTGGTCGATCACCGCGCCGTGATGGGTCTGGCCATGGGAATCGACTCCGCCGATGATCCGCGGGCTTTCTTGCGTCATGCTGGTCCTGTCCGTCCTTGCGTCCGTTACCTGGGGCGGCACGCGCCGGTCGGGCGGGAGGACAAGACAGTGACGGGGCTTCTAGCCAAGCTCCTATAAGGTCACAAACGCCCGTCCGGCCGCGTGCGTAGCAACGCCCGGTAAGGCCGACAGATCCGTTCCAGGACAGGCAAGCCGTCAGTCCGTTCGAGGGTCAGACCCACCAGCGGCGTCACTACACACATCATCACTGTCCGTTCGCTTCAACCAACGCATTCCAAACAGCTCCCATAGCGCTTGAAAGTGCGCATTGTCCACGGTGCGTTCAGCGGAGGGTTCGATGATCGTGCCCGTGGCGACGACGTCCCGGCGGTGTGCATCCCGTTCTCCAGAACGGGTTTCAGGCCAACATGCAAGCCCGAAGGCGTGCAGGTCGTCGCGGCTGATCCCGCGGCGCGGCGATGCGGTCGGCGGCCTCGTACTGGTTCGGCAGATCGATGTCCCACGACTCCGGCCGCGGCATGCCCACGTCCGCGCCGAGGTTGGTGCGCAGCGGCACGCGGCTCATAGCCTCGACACCGCAGGAGATGCCGACCCGCACCGCGTCCGCGGCGATCAGCCCCGCGATGAGGTGCGTGGCCTGCTGCGCCGATCCGCATTGCGCGTCTACCGTGGTGCACCCGACCTGGTGTGGCAAGCCGGAGTGCAGCCACGCCGTGCGGGCGACGTTGTTCGACTGCTCGCCGGCTTGGGTCACGCAACCGCCGATCAGCTGGTCGACCTCGGCGGCGTCGATGCCAGCTCGGTCGAACAGGCCGCGTTGCGCCGCGCCGAGGATCTCCCGCAAGCCGGCTGCGGCGCTTGCCGATCGGGGTGCAGTCCCGCAAGCCGGCTGCGGCGCTTGCCGATCGGGGTGCGGACCGCTTCCACGATCACCGGATTGCCCACCTGGGCCCCTCGGTAGGCCGGGCCAAAAATAGAACATGTTCTACTTGTCATACAAGCGTGCCAATCAAGTTTGATCGAACGTGTTGGTGCTCACTCGATGCAACGATAGTTACAGGGGTTTACTGAACCTTTGAAGTGTGGTTCTCTTGCTTAGAACTCGTTCCATTTAAACGGTCGGATAACGCGTCGCTGTAGGAGGTTGCCGTGGTCGCACCGCGCATTCCGGAGGGCTTCGACTTCACCGATCCCGACCTGCTCGCCGAACGGCTGCCGCTGGCCGAGTTCGCCGAGCTGCGCCGCACCGCGCCAGTGTGGTGGAACCGGCAGCCCGACCGTCGAAGCGGGTTCGACGACGGCGGCTACTGGGTGATCAGCCGGCACGCCGACGTCAAAGAGGTATCCCGGCGCAGCGCCGTGTTCTCCAGCTGGGAGAACACCGCCGTCATCCGGTTCAACGAGAGCATGACCCGCGAGCAGATCGAGCTGCAGCGCTTCATCATGCTCAACATCGACCCGCCGCAGCACACCAAGCTGCGCAAGATCGTGCAGCGCGGCTTCACCCCGCGGGCCATCAACAGCCTGGAATCGGCGCTGCGGGACCGGGCCCAGCGGATCGCCACCGGGGCCCGCGAGCGCGGCAGCGGCGACTTCGTCACCGACGTGGCCTGCGAGCTGCCGCTGCAGGCGATCGCGGAACTGCTCGGGCTCCCGCAAGAGCACCGCAAGGAGATCTTCGACTGGTCGAACCAGATGGTCGGCTACGACGACCCGGAGTACGACATCCAGCCGGAGGTCGCCGCCGCCGAGATGCTCGGCTACTTCACCAACATGGCCGAGGAGCGCCGCGGCTGCCCGATGGACGACATCGTGACCAAGCTGGTCCAGGCCGACATCGACGGCAACGCGCTGACCGCGGACGAGTTCGGGTTCTTCGTGATCCTGCTGGCGGTGGCGGGCAACGAGACCACCCGCAATGCCATCACCCACGGAATGCTCGCGTTCCTGGACAACCCGGAGCAGTGGGAGCTCTACAAGGAGCAGCGCCCGGCGACGACGGCCGACGAGATCGTCCGGTGGGCGACCCCGGTGGTGGCCTTCCAGCGCACCGCGACGGAGGACGTCGAACTCGGCGGCGTCGAGATCAAGCGGGGACAGCGGGTCGGCATGTTCTACAGCTCCGCGAACTTCGACCCGGAGGTCTTCGACGAGCCGGAGCGCTTCGACATCACCCGCGACCCGAACCCGCACGTCGGGTTCGGCGGCACCGGCGCGCACTACTGCCTCGGCGCGAACCTGGCCCGCCTGGAGATCGACCTGATCTTCAACGCGATCGCCGACCACATGCCGGACATCAAGCGGATCGGCGAACCCCGCCGCCTCCGCTCCGGCTGGCTCAACGGCATCAAGGAAGTCCAGGTGCAGTACACCTGATCGGCGGAAGTACGCCCGATCCGGCGAGATGTCCAACGGAAAGCTCTACAAGCGCAAGCTCCGCGAGGCGTACTGGGCCGACCGCGACCGCGCGATCCGACGCCCAGTTTCGATTGAAACCGTGGTCCGTGGTCCGTGGTCCCCGCGTTTCAATTGAAACTGGACGGGTTGTTGGTCCTACTTGCCCCGGAAGTTCGGTTTGCGCTTCTCGGCGAAGGGGCGGGGGCCTTCCTTGGCGTCCTCGCTGGAGAAGACCTCCATGCCCAAGCGATCGTCCACGGTGAACGCCTCGTTCTCCGGCATGCCCTCGGTTTCCCGCATCGTCCGGAGGATCGCCCGCACCGCGAGGGGGCCGTTGGTGGCGATCAGATCCGCCAGCTCCAGGGCTTTGGCCAGGGCTTGGCCGTCGGGAACCACGTGGCCGATCAGGCCGAGGTCCTTCGCTTCCGGTGCGAAGATGTGCCTGCCGGTCAGCAGGATGTCGGCCGCGACGGTGTAGGGGATCTGGCGCGGCAGCCGGACCGCCGAGCCGCCCAGCGGGAACAGGCCCCACCGGGCCCCCGGCACGCCGAACCGCGCGCTCTCGCCCGCAACTCGGATGTCGGTTGCCTGCAGAATCTCCGTGCCGCCCGCCACTGCGGGCCCTTCCGCCGCAACGATCAGCGGTTTCGTGAGGCGGCGGCCCTTGAGCAGGGGCTCGATCACGGACAGGTCCACACCGCGCGCGGTGTCGCCGGGGTGGGCCTGCGTCATCGCCTTCAGGTCCGCGCCGGCGCAGAACGCGCCGCCCGAGCCCGTCAGCACGCACGCCCGGATGTCGTCGTCGCGGTCCACCTCGTCCCAGGCCTGCCGCATGATCTCCAGCATCGGCCCGGACATGGCGTTGCGGACCTCGGGTCGGTTCATCGTCACCACGAGCACCGCGCCGCGCCGTTCGACCAGGCAGTGCGGTTGCTCGACGACCTCTGTTGTCGACGTCATGGAAACCCTTCCACTGGGTGGAGAACGCAGCTTGCGTCGCGGGATCTGCGGCAGGAAAACCGACTTCGCCAGCGCTGCGCCTCGACGGCTCGTCACCGACGCGAATTGTGGTTCGGCTTTTCGGGTTCTTGCCGAGAGCGATAACACGTTCTAGTTTCACGGGGTGGCATACAACATCGCAGATCTCTTCGAGCACGCCGTCGATCTGATACCCGATCGCGTCGCCGTGATCTGCGGCGAGCGTCGCCTGACATTCGCGCAGCTGGACCAGCGGGCCAACCGGCTGGCGCACCACCTCACGGCCCGCGGGCTCGGGCCGGGCTCGCACATCGGGGTCTACTCCCGCAACTCCATCGAGGCGCTGGAGACCATGCTGGCGGCCTACAAGGTCCGCGCGGTGCCCATCAACATCAACTTCCGCTACGTGCCGAACGAATTGCGCTACATCGTCGACAACGCCGACCTCGCCGCGCTGGTGCACGAACGCCGCTACAGCGACCACGTGGCCAAGGTCCGGCCGGATTTCCCGCAACTGAGCGAGGTTCTCGTCATCGACGACGGCACCGACGCCGATTGCACCGGGTACGGCGGCGTCGAGTACGAGTCGGTATTGACCGGTCAATCCGCCGAACGGGACTTCCCGGAGCGCAGCGCCGACGACCTCTACCTGCTCTACACCGGCGGCACCACCGGCATGCCCAAGGGCGTGATGTGGCGCCACGAGGACGTGTGGCGGGTGCTCGGCGGCGGCATCGACTTCATGACCGGCGAAACGATGCGTGACGAGTGGCAGCAGGCTCGCGCCGGTGCCGAAAGTGGTGGCCTGATCTGGCTGCCCGCCGCACCGTTCATCCACGGCGCCGCGCAGTGGGCGAGCTTCGGCACCCTCTTCGCGTGCAGCACCGTGGTTTTCATGCCGCAGTTCGACGCGCACGAGGTGTGGCGCGCGATCGAGCGGGAACGGGTCGACGTGCTGGCGATCGTGGGCGATGCGATGGCCAGGCCGCTCATCGAGGCCTTCCACGAGGGCGGCTACGACGCCTCGTCACTGGTCGCGATCTCCAGCAGCGCCGCGCTCTTCTCGCCGTCGGTGCAGCGCCAATACCTCGACGCCCTGCCCAACGTGGTGATCACCGACTCGATCGGCTCGTCGGAGACAGGGTTCAGCGGAATCGGCGTCATCGGCCGCGACAACGCGCAGACCGGCGGGCCGAGGGTCAACGCGGACGCCTCCACCACGGTGATCCGGGACGACGGCAGCTTCGCGCCGCCCGGCGAGATCGGGTGGCTGGCGCGCACCGGGCACCTGCCGCTGGGCTACTACAAGGACGAGGAGAAGTCCCGCTCGGTGTTCCGGGAGATCGACGGCAAGCGCTACGTCGCGCCGGGCGACTACGCGCGGATCGAGGACGACGGCACCGTCACGATGCTGGGCCGCGGCTCGGTGTCGATCAACACCGGCGGCGAGAAGGTCTTCCCGGAGGAGGTCGAGGCCGCGCTCAAATCGCACCCGGACGTGTTCGACGCGCTGGTCGTCGGGGTGCCCGACGAGCGCCTCGGCCAGCGGGTCGCAGCCATCGTGCAGCCTCGGGCGGGCTCGGCCCCGGGACTCGCCGACCTCGACGCGCACGTCCGGGAATGGATCGCCGGCTACAAGGTGCCGCGCAGCCTGTGGCTGGTGGACGAGGTCAACCGCTCGCCCAGCGGTAAACCCGACTACTCCTGGGCGAAGCGGCACACCGAGACGCACGAGCCGACCGACGCGCGCGAGCCGTCGCGGCGCGAGACCGCCACCGAACCCGGCTGAACTCCTATTCTCCTTTTTGAAGCGCCGAAGGGCGTTTGGCACGCCCTTGCAGCTTGCACCGCCGCGGGTTCTCAGACCGTGCGCACCCCATCAGGGCGCGTGGCGAGGACAACCCCCATGCCGCGCATTGGTGATACGCAAGTCGGGGATCCCGGAGTCCAGGCGGCGTCTGGAGTTCCGCCACCCGCACCGCCACGCAAAACGAGTCCGGAGACAGAAACTGAGGACGAATGCGAACGACAATCTGCGACACCTCGGGCATCGAGTACCCGATCGTCGGTTTCACCCCGTCGGAGCACGTCGCCGCGTCGATCACCCGGGCCGGGCGGGCTGGGCGTGCTCGGCTGCGTGCGGTTCAACGACGCCGGAGAGCTGGATGTCGTGCTGGACTGGATGGACCAGAACACCGACGGCAAGCCCTACGGCGTGGACGCGATGATGCCCGCGAAGGTTCCCACCGAAGGCGGCGGTCGACCTGCGGCAGCTGATTCCCGCCGGAACACCAGGAGTTCGTGCGGCGGACGCTCGCCAAGTTCGGCGTGCCCGATCTGCCGGCCGACGAGCAGCAGACGGACGGGGTGCTGGGCTGGCTGCATTCCGTCGCACCGTCTCATGTGGACGTTGCGCTGCGGCACCCGTTCCGGCTGATCGCCAACGCGCTGGGCTCACCGCCGGTGGACGTCATCCGGCAGGCCCACGAGCACGACGTGCTGGTCGCGGCGCTGGCGGGCAAGGCCGAACATGCCAGCCGGCACGTCGACAACGGCGTGGACATCGTTGTGGCGCAGGGACATGAAGCCGGCGGGCACATTGGTGAGATCGCCACGATGGTGCTGGTGCCGGAGATCGTCGACGCGGTCGGCGAGCGGGCTCCGGTGCTGGCTGCTGACGGCGTCGGCTCCAGCCGCCAGACCGCGCGACGCAGTAGGTGCTGCTGGCGGCGGGTTCCAGCGACACGGTGCGCTCCCGGATCTACACCGGGAAACCGGCGTGGCTGCTCAAGGCGCGGTGGACGGAGTCGTGGGCGGACGCCGATGCGCCCGAACCGCTCCCGAATGCCGCTGCAGAACATCCTGGTCAGCGAGGCGCACCAGCGCATCATGCGCTCCGGGGACCCGCGTGGTCTCGATGCCGGTGGGCCAGATCGTCGGCCGGATGAACGAGATCCGCCCGGTCGCCGATGTCATGGCCGAACTGCTGGACGAACTGGACGAACTGGACGAAACGATCATCAACCTGAACACGCTCCGCTGAACTCAGGTGGCGCGGCCCAGGGCCCAGAATCCCGAGTCCTCCAGCAGGACTTGGTACGTGGTTCCCGGGTTCCACTCCTCCGCTTCCTCGCGTACGTCCGCGGCCGTCTTGTCCGGCTCGTAGATGGCGACGTAGTCCGGGACGATCCCGTCGGTGTTGCCGGGCCAGAAGACCCGGCAGCGCCCGGTGAGGTGAGCGATCGTCGAATTGTTGGCGACGACCGTCGCGCCGTCCGGGATCATCGCGAGCACCCTCGACGCGGCCTCGGGGTCCTGCTGGAAGCGGTCGCTGCCGCTCTGGATCTGCTTGCCGATCGGCAGCGTGACGGTCAGTGCGACCGCCGCTGCCAGGACGAGCCCCGGCAGGTGCGACGCGTAGCCCCGCAACCAGGACAGCTGGGTCGCGCGCACCCGGACGATCGCGTCGACCATCGCGAAGGTGAGGATCGGCATCAGCACCGCGTTGTAGTGCCAGTCCGCGCTCCAGTAGTGCTCCTCGAGGGAGGCGAACCGCCAGCCGAGCGTCGGGAGGACGGCCAGTAGCACCGGTGACCGGAGCGCGAGCAGCCCCGTCGTCGGGATCAGGAGCCACAGCGCGGTGCTGAACTTCTCGTCCCAGCCTTCCAGCAGCGAGGCGGGGAACCCCACGTCGCCGGAGATCTTGTCCCAGTACCGGTATTCGCCCGTCGCGTTGAACGACGGGATGACCAGCAGGGTGATGCAGAACCAGGCGACGACGAATAGCACTGCGCTCACCACGGCGACCCGGGCGAACCGCTTGTCGTGCTGCCTGGCGAGCCACGCGACCACGAGCGCGATGGCGGCGGCGGTGAGCGCGAGGTCATCCTTGACCAGCACCAGCGGTGCGGTCAGGAGGAGGGCGCGCCACCACCGCTGCGACAGCGCCGCTTCGAGCGCGAACGCGACGAGCGGGACCGCGAAGCAGATCTCGTGGAAGTCGAAGTCAACGGCCCGTTGCACTCCCCAGGACAAGCCGTAGGCCACGCCCACGGACCGCCCCCTGGTGTCGCCGAGCAACCGCGTTGCGGCTCTGGTCACCGGAACGATCGAGAGCGCGAACAGGGCAGCCTGCGCGACGAGCAGCGTCTGCGCGGAGGGGAACAGGAAGTAGAGCGGCGCGAGCAGCGCCAGCGCGGGGCTGAAGTGGTCGCCGAAGATGACGAACCCGGGTCCCAGCAGGTCCGCCACCGGCGTCCGGCCCTCTGCGTAGGACCGCACGACCTGCTCGAAGATCCCCAGGTCGAACGACATAGACGCGTACCCGGCGTAGCGCGCCAGCGAGATCCACGCGTAGCAGGCGAAGAACGCCGCCCACAGCAGGAACAGGACCGCCTGGTTCGACACCGCGCGGCGGTCGGAGCCGGCGGCAGTGGGGGGAACGAAGGTGGTCGTACTCATCGGGACTCCGTCGGGGTCAGCGTGTTGGAGGAGGCGGGCGGTTGCGAGGTGGACGAGGGGGAGGAGTTCGAGGGCAGGAGGGACGCGGAAGGCGTGGTGAGCTGCGACGAGGACGGACCGGCCGGCACCAGGGGCTGCGGATCGCGGCTGTTCACCGCCACCGAGGCCGAGACGATGATCGCCGCTGCGGCTGCCGCGCCGGCGACGCCCGCTGCCAGTCGCCGCCGCCGTTGGCTGCGCTTGGTGATCTCGTGCGCCGGCAGCGGTGACACCGTTGCTCGACATCGGCGGCTGCTCGGCGGAAAACCGCGCGCACCTGGTCGTCGGGGACGAGATGGGGTCAGGCACCGTGGTCCTCCGCGCTCGACATGTCGCCCATCCGCGCCGCCGCGGCCCTGCCCCGTGCCAGGTGGGTCTTCGCGGTTCCGGTGGACATCCCGGCCTCCTCGGAGATCTGCTCCACGGACAGGTCGCACACGTAGAACAACGCCCTCACCAGCCGTTGCCTCGGCGGCAACTGGCGCAGGACCGTGCGGTGTCCGTCATGAACCCGTGTACTCCGGCTACGACGGTCCGGTTGACAGAGCACTCTAATTTCCCGGTTGAATATGATCACTGTCACTTCGCAGGTAGGCCGCACGGCGGAAAGGCCACATAAGTCCACATTGGACAGCGAGTCTGCGAGACAGGCGCCTAGCGTGGCGTGACGAGGGCTTGCAGCAGATCGCGCAGGGTTTCCTGCTGGTCTTCGGTGAGCGGGATCAGCGGGGACCGGGCGCTCAGGTGTTTGAGTACGGTGGCCCGGCTGCGCCGACCGCTAGGGGTCAGCACGATCTGCTTGGCGCGCCGGTCCGTCGGGTGCGGCTTGCGCTCGATGAGGCCCTGCTGTTCGAGCTTGTCCAGCACGAACGTCGCGTTGGAGGCCTCGCAGGACATCCTGGTGGCCAGTTCGCGGGCGGTGATCGGCTCGGACAGCTCGCGGAGCGCGACGGCCTGCGACGCGGTGAGGCCCAGTTCCTCGGCGACGCGGCGCACGTGGACGTCGAGGGTCTGCGCGAACTGGTGCACCAGCCTGCGCACGTCCCGGTCGATCTGGCTGCTCGCCGACGGATCCCTCGCCATGTCCCGAGTCTAGCGGCGATGATTCGAACTGCGGTAGTTCTAATTCATATCATCTGAGTTCGAACCAGTAAGTGTCGTGCCGTTACCCGTTCTCTCCCTGATGCTGGTCGTTTTCAGCTTCACGACCGGCGAATTCGTGATCGCGGGCATCCTGCCGGACGTCGCCGCCGACCTGTCCGTGCCGCTTTCCGCGGCAGGTCTGCTGGTGACGGCCTGCGCGCTAAGCATGATCGTCGGCGGCCCGGTGGTCACCGTGCTGACCGCGCGGTCGGCCCGGAAGCCGCTCATCGTCGGCCTCATCGCCGTGTCCCTCTTCGGCAGGAACATCGGATCGCCTCAGGCGCCGAACTATCCCGTGCTCCTGGTTGCGCGGTTCGTCGCCGGTCTCGTCGTGGCCACTCAGCTGTCGTCGTCGGCGCGGGCCAGCAGGAGCTCGGTCACCGTAGGCGTCATCGGTCAGCCCGCCAGCACGTCGCCGAGCCGCCCCAGCTGCGCAGCCGCGCCGCCGAGGGAGAATTCGTTCCGCTTCGCCGCAACGAAGTAGCGGTGCAGCCGGTGGTCGAGATCGATGCCGACGCCGCCGTGCACGTGGACGGCTGTGTGCGCCACCCGGTGCCCGGAGTCGGCGGCCCAGAACTTCGCGGTGGCGACCTCGGCCGCGCACGGCAGCCCCTCGTCGACGCGCCACGCCGCCTGCCACAGCGTCAGCCGCGCGGCCTCGACGTCGATGAACGCGTCCGCCAGCCGCTGCGCGACGGCCTGGAAGCTGCCGATCGGCCGCCCGAACTGGACCCGCTCGCGGGCGTATTCGCTGGTCAGCTCCAACGCCCGCTCGACAACACCCACCTGGTGGGCGCACGCACCGACGGTCGCCCGCGTGAGCAGCCAGTCCAGTACCGTCGAATCCTCGCCGAGCACCTGGTCTTCGCCGACCTGTGCGCCGTCCAGCGCCAGCCATGCCTCGCTGTCGCCGTCGACGATGCGCTGCCGCTCGATCGACAGCTGCTCGGGCTCGACGAGGAACACCCTCGCTCCGTCCGATGTGGACGCCGGAACGAGCACGAGGTCGGCGAAGGTGCCGGCCGGGACCGTGGTCTTGGTGCCGGTTAGCGTCCAGCCGTCGGCCACGCGTTCGGCGCGGCACGCGGGGCGGTCCGGGTCGGGGTTGTTCTCCTCGGCCAGCGCGGCGGTAAGCACCAGCTCGCCCTTCGTCGCCGGGACGGCCCAGCGCTGCTGCTGCTCCGGGGTGCCGAACTGCGCCAGCGCGGCCGCGGCCGTGGTGATCGAGGCGAGGTAGGGCACCGGGGCGACCGCGCGCCCCAGCTCGATCAGCACGGAGCACTGCTCCAGCAGCCCGAACCCGCCGCCTCCGGCGGTGCTCGGCAGCGCGGCCGACAGCACCCCGGCCTGTGCCAGTTGTGTCCACAGTGCACGGTCGAATCGGTCCGGCTCTTGTTCGACTTCGCGCAGCCGCTCGGCGGTCGCGTGATCGTCGAGGATCTCCCTGGTCAGCCCGGACAGGTCGCCCTGGGCCTCGGTGCACGAGAAGTCCATGAATCCTCCCTGGAGGGCGTTTTGCCGCGGATATCGGTGTCGTGAGCGGGAGATCCGGTTCTTACCGGAGTGAGCACTCACGACTAACGTTTCGCCGGGGGGAGGCCGAGGCCGACCGCGGCGACGATGTCCCGTTGCACCTCGTTGGCTCCGCCGCCGAAGGTCAGGATCAGCGACGAGCGGTGCATGCGTTCGATCCGGCCGCGCAGCGCGGCGCCCCGCGAGCCGCTCCGCACGTAGGCGGCGCTCCCGAGCACCTCCATCAGCAGCCGGTAGGCCTCGATGGCGAACTCCGTGCCGTACACCTTGGTCGCGGACGCGGTGGCCGGCGCGGGCTGCTCCTCGACGGTGGCGGCGATCTTCCAGTTGACCAGCTTGAGGAACTCCACCCCGGCGTGCACGCGGGCCAGGTGGCGCCGCACCCACTCCTGGTCCAGCACGCGCCGCCCGTCGGCGAGCCGCGTTTCGCGCGCCCACTCCAGCACCTCGTCCAGCGCCAGCCGCAGCGGTGCCGACGAGGTGAGCGCGACGCGCTCGTGGTTGAGCTGGTTGGTGATCAGCGGCCAGCCCTCGTTCTCGGCACCCACCAGTGCCGACGTCGGCACGCGCAGGTCCTGGTAGTAGGTGGCGCTGGTGGACGGCCCGGCGACGGTGTGCACCGGGGTCCAGGAGAAGCCGGGCGCGGCGGTGGGCACGATCAGGATGCTCAGGCCGCGGTGCTTCTTCGCGTCCCGGTCGGTGCGGCAGGCCAACCACACGTAGTCCGCGTACGAGATGAGGCTGGTCCACATCTTCTGGCCGTTGATCACGTATTCGTCGCCGTCGCGGTCGGCGGTGGTGCGCAGCGAGGCGAGGTCGGTGCCCGCCTCCGGCTCGGAGTAGCCGATCGAGAAGTGGATCTCACCGGAGGCGATCTTCGGTAGGTAGAACGACTTCTGGTCTGGGGTGCCGAAGCGCATGATGGTCGGCGCGATGCTGTTGAGCGTCAGGAACGGCACCGGGGCGCCTGCGATCGCCGCTTCGTCGGTGAAGATCAGCTGCTCCAGCATGCTCCGGTTCTGCCCGCCGTACTCCGACGGCCAGCCCAGCGCGAGCCAGCCGTCCGCGCCCATCTGCCGGACCAGCTGCTTGTAGGCCACTCCGTCGCCGTAGTCGCCGTGCGCGGTCAGTTCCTCGCGGAGCTCCGGTGTCATGAGCTTGCCGAAGTAGCGGCGCAGCTCCTTGCGCAGCTGCTCCTGCTCGGGCGTGTAGGCGATGCGCATGCATCCCTCCTGCATCGACGGGGGAGCGTGTGGAACGTGTTTCATCAACCATAGACCGGATGCTTCGGAATGGTCGACACGTCACGAATTTCCAGGTGGATTCCCGGCGGATCGGCTGGCAGGCTCGCCGGTAAAACAAGTTCTATGTCGACGTAACATCCGGATCAGCCCCGAATGGAGCAGTGACCCGGGCTACTAGTCCCGGTGCTGCTCGCGTCGCTGCTGGTTTCCGGATGCCCGCCGTCGACGGTCTCAACCGGCTCTCGTCGACGCTGCGCGGGCAGACCGACGAGATCGCGGGCGCGCTCGACGGCCTGGGGCCTGGAAGTCCGAAAGGAAATGGCGGCGATGCCGGCCCCGGCGGACCTGGTCACCAACCTGGAATCTCTCGCCCCCTGAACAAGGTGTGATCGGCACCGAGTGACCGGGCACCTCCCGATCAGGGCGAGGGCAGGTAGAGCACCAGATACATCGCCCAGATGAAAACGAAGACGACGGTGCCGACCGCCGCCGCGGCAAGACGTCCTCGTTTCCGCTGCCCGGCTCGCCGGGTAGCGAGTTGGTGCACGCCGAAGGCCAGGAAGAGGGCGATCCCCGCCACCAGGACGACCGTTGCGGCAGGACTGTGCTGCCAGCCCCAGGCACCTGCTGCCAGCACGCCGGCGAACAAGGCCAGCGCTACGGACGCCAGGAGCGCCTCGGCGAGGAACTCGCCGAAAAGCTCACCGATTCTTCTCGCGAGTCGCCGCCTGCGCCCGTGGTCGGAGGAGTCGCGCCGCTGCTGCCGCAACGCACGCTGGGCCTGCCGAGCGCTACGTGCCCGGCTCGGCAGGCCCTTGTTGGTACCTCGAAACGGGGAAGCTGCGGTGCTGCGGACCGCTCGTGGCACAGGTCAACGGTGGCGGGGTGGCTCCCCCGGCGGGCACGACCTGGGCGACAACGTTGTCGTCGCGCCCCCGGTACTGCAACGGTCCGCAATGGGTCCAACCTTCGGGTGGCGGACCGGCCCGCACCACGTGAATCTGACCGGTCGGCGCGTGCCGGAGCACCGCAGCGAACGCCGGCCACGCAGGGTGACCCTGCTCGTCGGTCACCACGACGCTGGTGCCCGTTCCGGGACGGTGCAGCAGCGGCGCGGCGGTGGCGAGCACGTCCTCCCCGGCGGTGACGGCCACCTTCCGCAGCGACTCGGCGGTCCGCGTCGCGGGCGCGATCGGCACGAGCTCGCAGCTCGGCGGGAAGCTGCCGAGCAGAGCCGCGACCTGCGCGGGATCGGCGTCAGCGCCCAGCAAGATGCGGTGATGCTGCTGGGCCACCGGCACGGCCTGCGGGGCGGCGTGGTCGGTGTCGGAAGCCCCGACCAGCAGCCCGGCAGGCACCGAGACCGCATCGGGGAATCGGGCAAGCGATGCCTCCCACGGCGGCATCGGATACCGCGACCACACGGCCGCCCCACCAGGCCGGAAGAGCTGCCAGCACCCGGCAAACGACGACCTTTCGGGCACGATCGTCAGCGTCCCCTCAGGGGCCAGCACCTCGACGCCGAACTCCGCGGCCAGCGCCTGACCCCAGCCGGTGGTCGTCAGGCCCGGCATCGCGAGCCACCGCCGCGCTGGCGCACGCCTGGTGGCGGGCCTCGCGTAGAGCCGTGGGCATCGCGGGATCTCGCAGCGCCCGGTCGAGGCGAGCACCACGCTGTTTTCCCGCCGTAGTCGCGCAGGTACAGGTTCTGCCGCGGGCCGGGATTCGTGCGCATCGACCTGCTTCCACTGCTCGCCCGGCGGCATTCCGGGCCACAGCCTGCCGCCCCCGCTGACCCGGTGGGAACGGCGGCCTCCCCGCACCGCGCAACGCAGGGATACCCCTCACGTAACCGGCCGGCCTTTGCCCAGGTGGACGCGTTCGTGGGGGCTTCCCATACTGAAGGTGTCGGCCTCGCAGGACCCGCCCGGCGGCGGGTCGGAGAGGAGTACGTGATGGGGCGCGCGGTTGGAATCGACCTGGGTACGACGAACTCGGTGGTGGCCGTGCTGGAAGCCGGCGAGCCTACGGTGATCGCCAATTCCGAGGGTTCCCGGACCACGCCGTCGGTGGTGGCCTTCGCGAAGAACGGTGACCTGCTGGTGGGGCAGCCGGCCAAGAACCAAGCGGTCACCAACGTGGACCGCACCATCCGGTCGGTCAAGCGGCACATGGGCACCGACTGGAAGGTCCAGATCGAAGACAAGACCTACACACCGCAGGAGATCAGCGCCCGCGTGCTGATGAAACTCAAGCGGGACGCCGAGTCCTACCTGGGGGAGGACGTGACCGACGCGGTGGTGACGGTGCCCGCGTACTTCGACGACTCGCAGCGGCAGACGACCAAGGAGGCCGGGCAGATCGCCGGCCTCAACGTGCTGCGGATCATCAACGAACCCACCGCTGCGGCGCTGGCCTACGGCCTGGAGAAGGGCGAGAAGGAGCAGACCATACTGGTGTTCGACCTCGGTGGCGGCACCTTCGACGTCTCGCTGCTGGAGGTCGGCGAAGGGCTGGTCGAGGTCAAGGCCACCTCGGGGGACACCCACCTCGGTGGTGACGACTGGGACGAGCGGGTCGTCGAGTGGCTGGTGGACAAGTTCCGGGCCTCATCGGGCATCGACCTGACGAAGGACCGGATGGCCATGCAGCGGATCAAGGAAGCCGCCGAGAAGGCCAAGATCGAGCTGTCCAGCTCCTCGCAGACCAGCATCAACCTGCCGTACATTACCGTCGACGCGGACAAGAACCCGCTGTTCCTGGACGAGACGCTGTCCCGAGCCGAGTTCGAGCGGATCACCTCCGACCTGTTGGAGCGCTGCCGCAAGCCGTTCAATAACGCGATCCGGGACGCCGGGATCAAGGTCGGCGACATCAACCACGTGGTGCTGGTCGGCGGTGCGACGCGGATGCCGGCCGTGACGGACCTGGTCCGCGAGCTCACCGACGGCAAGGAGCCGAACAAGGGTGTCAACCCCGACGAGGTCGTCGCCGTGGGTGCCGCGCTGCAGGCCGGTGTGCTGCGCGGTGAGGTCAAGGACGTCCTGTTGCTCGATGTCACGCCGCTGTCGCTGGGCATCGAGACCAAGGGCGGCATCATGACCAAGCTGATCGAGCGCAACACCACGATCCCGACCAAGCGCTCCGAGACCTTCACCACCGCCGAGGACAACCAGCCGTCGGTGATGATCCAGGTCTTCCAGGGCGAGCGGGAAATGGCCGCACACAACAAGAAGCTCGGCATGTTCGAGCTCACCGGTCTCCCGCCGGCGCCGCGCGGCTTGCCGCAGATCGAGGTCACCTTCGACATCGACGCCAACGGCATCGTGCACGTCAACGCCAAGGACCTCGGCACTGGCCGGCAGCAGTCCATCAAGATCAGCGGCGGTTCGGCGCTGCCGAAGGACGACATCGACCGGATGGTCAAGGACGCCGAGGCGCACGCCGACGAGGACCGCAAGCGTCGCGAGGAGGCCGAGACCCGCAACCAGGCCGAGACCTTGGTCTACCAGACGGAAAAGGTGCTCACCGACAACGCCGACAAGATCCCGGCCGACACCCGGACGCAGGTGCAGGACGCGATCAAGGACGTCAACGAGGCACTCAAGGGCGACGACGTCGACAAGATCCGCTCGGCCGTCGACCACCTCGCCGCGAGCTCGCAGGCCATCGGCCAGGCCATCTACGGCCACCAGCAGCAGGCCGCGGCCGACACCAGCGGCGACGGCCAGGCGAAGCAGGGGGACGAGGACGTGGTAGACGCCGAGATCATCGACGAGGACGAGAAGAAGAAGGACTGACCTGTCCATCTACCGTGGATCACGGGGGCGATGAGTTCGGGTGCCGTAGCGGCGGTCTTGGAGGGTGCTGTGTGAAGCGAACGGACCGTTTGTGTCGTCTACGAGCCTGTTGCGTTTTCGGCGAGAACGGCTGAACCGAAGTACCAAATCAGTCTCGATCGCCGCCGTTTGTCCGCCAGTGGCCATCTCAGCCGTGATCGATCGATCACGGTCCGTGGTGGGCGTAATTTTGCAACAGGCTCCTACCGAGGTGAACGGTCCGTTCGCTGCACACCGGTTGGCGAGGCAGAGCCAGGCCACTCCTGCTGGGGAAGTCACCGGAACCCCAAGGCAGAAGGTTGCCGTGGTTCGTGCTCGCGGTCGCGCTTCCGCTGGCAGGCAGCACGACCAGTCTCGGGCGGCGCATCGTCAAGCTGCGTGCCGCCGAGGATGGCGGCGGGCACCCGGGCCCGGTTGGTGCGCAGCCTGGCGGGCACCGGCGGCTACCTGCTGCTGGTGCAGCTGGGCGATGTCCCCGGCGGGCCTCCGGTGCTGGCGGTGGTCTCCATGCTGGGTTTCGCCTTCGGCGTGGTGTCGTTCGTCGGGCTGTTCACCACGGCGGGACCCTGCTGGTTAATTCGGCGCGGTGTCTCCTACCGCTTCGCGCGGCTGCGGATGGCGGACGCCCGAATGCCGCTCGGGCAGCGGGAACCGGCCGAACCGGTCCGGTGAGCGCGAACCCCGGGAGGGGTCTGCTTGGATCGGGGCGTGGATTTGCTGCGCCATCTCCGGTTCTTCGTCGCCGTGGCCGAGGAAGGTCACTTCGGACATGCCGCGGACCGGCTCGGGATGACGCAGCCGCCGCTGTCGCAGGGCGTCCAGCGGTTGGAGGCCAGGCTGGGCGCACCCTGCTGACGAGAGGATCTCGCGGGGTGCGGTTGACCACCGCCGGGGCAGAGCTGCTGCCCAGGGCGCGAGCCCTGCTCGATGGCGCGGAGCAGTTCGATGAGGAAGCTCGCCGCCAGCGGGAGAACCGCGGCGCGGTGGCATCGGGGTCGTCGCGGCGTGCGATCGGCAGGTCGCGGCACTGACGGCCGCGGTGCGGGCTGCCGCGCCCGATCCGGCGGCGCGCACCGTGATCACCACCACGTCTGCCACGGTCGACCTTGTCGATGCCGTCACCGCAGGTCGGCTCGACTGTGCCGTGGTGCACCACCCGGCGCTGATCGGCGCCCTCCAGTCCGGGCCGATCCGGAAGATCCCGCGTTCGCTGCTGGTGCCCGCCGACCACCCGGCGGCGCGGCGCAAGCAGTCCCTGCGCGCGCTGGCCGGCCTGGCCTGCGCGACCGCGCCGCGCAGCCACGGGACGGCGGCGTTCGACCTGCTCGTGGACACGTTGCGCAGCAAGGGGCTCGACCCGGAGTTCCTGCCCGCAGCGGGTGACCGCGACGCGTTGACCGCCGTGGCCGCCGGGCGCGCCTTCGCGCTCACCACCGACCCGTCGCTGCAAGCGCCCGGTGTGACCCGAGCGCCAACCGCTGGGGATGATCTCGCCTTGCGGGTGCGGCTGGTCTGGCAGGAGTCCGCGCCGCCCGGCGACGTCCTGGCGGCGGTCGAGGACGAGCTGCGGCCGGAGCCGTCGAAGTGCTCGCACGCCTCGCTGGTCCGCGACATGGGCACGACCACCGCGGCGTAGGCGTTCGCGCTGCTCAGCGACAACGACGCCGCGCGCACGGTCAGCGCCTACGACCCGTCGTACGCCAGCGCCACCACGCCGCGCGACACGACCCGGCTGCTCGAACTCATCTGGGCCGATGAGGTCGCGTCGCCGCAGCAGTGCGAGTTCATCCGGCGGCTGATGGGGCACCAGGCGTGGCAGCACCGCATCCGGGCCGGGTTCCCGTATCGCGGGGTCCGGGTCGCGGGCAAGACCGGCACGATCGGCGCGGTGCGCAACGAGGTGTCCGTGGTGGAATTCGACGGCGAAACGCCGGTCGCCGTGGCGGTGTTCACGCTCGCGCCCCGAGCCGACTCCGCGCTGCCGCAGGTCGATGCCGCGATCGCGGAATGCGCCCGGATCGCGGTCACGGACCTGCGTTCCGGCCGGTTGTGATCGAGTTTTTTCGCGGGTTCGCCGCGGCGGCGCGACGCTCGGCAGCTGGATCCATATCGATCCGCTATCGCTCGAGAGGCTGGCGCGGATTGCCGCTATCGCCCGGGGGCTGCTTCATTGGGCGGCAGGCCGGCTCGTCCGGCAGGCCAACCCGAAAGGAAGACTTCCTTGCAGCACAACGAAACCCGCGTCGGTCGTCGAGCGATCCTGGGAGCGTTCCTGGCCGCCCCGGTGGTGGCCGCGTGCGGTGCGAGCGGCGTGGCGGCAGCACCCAGCGGCGCCGGACCCGCCCTGAACGGCAAATACGCCCCGGTGTTCGCCGACCTGGAGCGCCGCTACGACGCCCGGCTGGGTCTGTTCGCGGTCAACGTCCACACCGGACAGGTCCTGGGGCACCGCGCCGACGAGCGGTTCGCGATGTGCTCGACGTTCAAGACCTACGCGGCCGCCGCCCTGCTGCGCGAGCACGGGCTGGACAGCGGCTACTTCGAAAAGATGATCCACTACACCGAGGCCGATCTGGTGGACGGCTCGCCGATCACCAAGCCCAGTGCGGGCACCGGCATGATGGTTCACGAGCTGTGCGCCGCGGCGATCACCCGCAGCGACAACACGGCGGCCAACCTGCTGCTCGCGGAGCTCGGCGGCCCGGCGGCGATCGCCCCGTTCGCGCGCTCGATCGGCGACGGCAGCACCCGCCTGGACCGCTGGGAACCAGACCTCAACATGGCGATCCCCGGCGATGAGCGCGACACCACCACCCCGGCCGGAATCGCCGCGGGCTACCGGGCGCTGGTGGTGGGCGACGCCCTCCGCGGGCCCGAGCGCGACCGGCTGACCGGGTGGCTGTTCGCCAACACCACCGGCGGCAAGCGGATCCGCGCGGGCCTGCCGCCGACCTGGCGCACCGGCGACAAGACCGGCACCGGCGACTACGCCTCGGGCAACGACGTGGCGGTGACCTGGGCGGACAAGGGCCACCCGATCGTCATCGCGGTCCTGACCAGCCGCCCGAAGAAGGACGACGAGGTGAACAACGGTCTGCACGTCGACACCGCGCGCGTCGTCGCCGAAGCGCTGGGCTGACCGCGAAGCAACCGCCGCCCGGATCCGGCCATTGTGGATGCTTCCGGTCTCAGGCGGCGGGAAGCGTTGCGGTCACCTGGAAACCGCCATCGGGCAGGGGGCCCGAATCGAGGGCCCCGCCGGCCAGCTGCACGCGTTCGCCGAGCCCGATCAGGCCCTGCCCACCGCTGGGCAGGCTGCGCTGGAAGTCCGAGGCGGGGCGGCTGTTGCGGACCGAGACGGCCAGGCGTTCGGGTCGGTAGGTGAGCGCGACCGCGGCCTGGGAGCCGCCCGCGTGCTTGTGCACGTTGGTCAGCGCCTCCTGGATGACCCGGTACGCGGCGCGCTCGATGTGGTCGGGCAGCTGCCTGCGTTCTCCCTCGATCCGCAGTTCGGCGGCCAGCCCCGCCTTGCTGGAGGCGGAAACCAGCGCCTCGACGTCCTGCAAGGTCGGCTGGGGCGGCTCCGGTGTCTGGTCGGTGGCATCCGAGCGCAGCACGCCGATCATCTGCCGCAGTTCGTTCAGCGCGCCGCGACCGACGTCCTGGATGGTCGCGGCAGCCTGGGCCGCCTTCTCTGGATCCTTCTTCGCGAGCAGCTCCAGCGCGCCGGCGTGCACCACGACCAGACTCACTTGGTGCGCAATGGAATCGTGCATTTCGCGGGCGATGCGGGCGCGCTCATCGGCGCGGGTCCGGTCGGCGATAAGGGCCTGCTCCCGCTCGGCTCGTTCGGCGCGCTCGACCCAGTGGGCCAGCCACGCGCGACGACTGGCCATGTAAAGCCCTACGACCACGGGGAACAGGGTGAAGAGCGCGTAGATGGCGAAGAACAAGAAGGAGGTCCGAGTGTCGAACACGAAGTACCAGCGCAGCACGACGCTCATCGCCGCGGTGCTCCAGATCTGCCAGTGCTTCCGGCCGTACGCCCCCAATGCGTACAACGCGACCAGAGTGCCCCAGAAATGCACAGTCACGAGGTACGCGGCCACCGCGACCACGGTGACGGCGGCCGGGAACCGCCGCATCGCCAGCAGGGCAAGCGAACCCGCGAGCGCCGCCGCCAGCGGAAGGATCACGTCAAAGTTCCAGCCAGGCTGGTTCTGCAGGATGTCCCACACCGAGACCAGTAAGACGATTCCGCTGATGGCTGCCAGGATCATCCACCTCGGCACGCGCGTCAGCCAGGCCGGTCGGGTGCCCAGGAAGTACGCCGGCTCGTCCGGGTCGAACCTACCCGGCAGGTTCGCGATCAGTTTTCGCATTGCCACACCAGGAAGACTATGGGAAAGGCGCGCGGACCGAATTAGCCTGCGGTCGTAGTACCTGGGTATGACACCGCCCCGCCGGCCGCGGAGTACTTGCGATCCGGGAATGATCACGGGATCGAACTCGCGGGCGACGCCCGCGCAGTGGCGCGCGCCATAGCTTTGTCGCATGGTCCACGCGAACGAAAGTCCAACAGCAGCGCCGCCCGGTGCTGTCGAGATGTCCGGCGCGCACGCGGCGCAGCCGTGCCCCACCCGCCAGAAAACGCTTGCACGGCGTCGACCTGGCCCGTGTCCTGGCTGTGCTGGGCATGTTCGTCACGCACATCGGGCCGGCGGCGCTGATGCCTTCGGCGGGTACCGCTGCGGCGGTGCTGGCCGGGCTCAGCGACGGGCATGCGTCGATCCTGTTTGTCACGCTGGCCGGGCTGTCGCTCGGGCTGCTCACCGGAGGCAGAACTCCGCACGGCGGCGTGGCGCTGCGGCGGGATCGCGTCCGGATCGCGGTGCGGGCAGTGATCCTGTTCGTGCTCGGCATGGGGTTGACCCTCGGCGCCCCTATCATGGTGATCCTGTCGTTCTACGCGGTCTACGTCGTGCTGGCGCTGCCGGTGCTGCGCGTGTCGCCGGGCGTCCTAGCTAGCGGCGCTCGCCGGGGCGTGGGCGCTTCTCGCGCCACAGGTCTCGTTCCGCCTCCGCAGCCAGGTCGGGAGTCAGGAAAGCGAGGTGCGACGGAGCCCGCCGGGAGTGCACCCAGCGGGCTCCGCCCATGGCGTGGTCAGGCCGCCGGTTCGCCCGCAGGCTGGGCAGGTTCCGGCTGGGCGGTTCGCGCGGGGCGCAGGGTGAAGAAGGCGATGACGAGACCGGCGAACACGAAGCCGGCGGAGAGGAGGAAAGCCGTGCTGTAGCCGTCCCGCAGCGCCGAAACCGCATCGGAACCGGCCTGGAGCCGGGAACCGGTGCGGCTGGCCGCGAGGGTGGCCAAGGTCGCGAGCCCGACGGCGGCCCCGGCCTGCTGGGCGGTGTTGTTGAGCCCGGAGGCCAGCCTGGCGTCGCTCGGGGCGGCGCCAGACATGGCCATCGTGATGACGGACGGCACCGCGAGTCCCATCCCGGCGCCCATCAGGAGCAGGGGCGGCAGCACGTCCACGGCGTAGACACCGTCAACCGGGGCGCGGCTCAGCAACGCCAACCCGGTGCCCAGCGCGAACAGGCCGGTGAAGAGCACCTTGCGGGCACCGAACCGGTTGGTGAGCCGGGCCGCGAGGAACAGCGAGGTGGTGCCGAGCGTCAACGGTGCCGGGATGAAGGCAAGGCCGGTCTGCAGCGAGTCGAAGCCCAGCACCCGCTGCAGGTACAGCGCGTTGAGGAACTGGAATCCGAAACCTGCCGCGAAGACCAGCACCACGACGACGTTGGCGGCCGAGAGCTGCCGGTCCCGGAAGATCCGTACGGCAGCAGCGGCGTGGCGGTCTTCGCCTGGCGCACCAGGAAAGCGGCCAGCAGGGCGACCGAGGCCACGGCGCAACCGAGCGTCGTTCCGGCGCTGCTGGTCGGCTCGGCCAGCTGCACGATCGCGTACACGCCCAGCGACAGCCCGGCGGTCACCAGGAACGCGCCCAGCAGGTCGGCGCCACGGCCGAAACCGAGGCCGCGGTCGTCGGCCAGCACGCGGACCGCCAGCGCGAGCGTCGCGGCTCCGATCGGCACGTTCACCAGGAAGGCGCCTTCCCAGCCCAGGGTTTGCGTGATGGCACCACCGGCGATGAGCCCGATGGCGCCGCCACCGGCGGAGACGAAGCTGTAGATGCCCATCGCCCTGGCCTGCTCGCCGGGCTGCGGGTAGAGCCCCGCGATCATGCCGAGGATCACCGCGGACGCCAGCGCGCCGCCGACGCCCTGCGCGAACCGCCCTGCGATTAGCATCGCAGGGTCGAACGCCAACCCGCACAACACCGACGCGGCGGTGAAGACGATCAGCCCGGTCAGGAACACCTTCTTGCCGCCGATCAGGTCGCCCAGCCGACCGGACAGCAACAGCAGCCCGGCGAAGGCGATCAGGTAGGCGTTCACCACCCAGGCGAGACCGGACGCCGAGAAACCGAGATCGTCCTGCATGGACGGCAGGGCGATGGTGACGACAGTGCCGTCCGAGGAACCGGCCCACCAGTGGACGGTCGAGGAGCTCGGCGCGAGGATCGGGATGTCGCGGGCGACCTTCTCCCGCCGCTTCACGGCACTGGTCGGCGAGCCGCCGCTGACCTACCTGACCCGGTGGCGGATGATCACCGCCGCCCGCCGGCTGCGCGAAACCGACGCGGCGCTGTCGGCGATCGCCAAAGAGGTCGGCTACGCCTCGGAATACGCCTTCGCTAAGGCCTTCAAGCGGGCCCACGGCACGGCCCCGGGCCACTACCGCCGCCACCAGCTCACCCCCGTCGTCGAGTGAGCCCACCTGCCGGCTCCGCGCATCGTTCGAACGGTTGATTTCCCGGTGCACCGTTCGATTCCGGAGGGCCAACCCGCGGTGCGATGTGCCGCGCGGCGGCTGCGGCCAAAGTCGGTGTCGGCGGAACCCCGTTCTGGAAGGAAGCGCGACGGCGATGAAGAAGCTGTACTGGTCGGCACTGATCTACATGATCCTCGGGCTGGCCGCGGGCCTGTACTACCGCGAGTTCACCAAGGCGCTGGACTTCACCGGCGACACCGAGCTGTCGGGGCTGCACACCCACCTGCTCGCGCTGGGCATGCTGTTCTTCCTGGTGGTGCTGGCGCTGGACAAGGCGTTCGCGCTGTCCGGGAACAAGTTGTTCACGCTGTTCTTCTGGTTCTACAACTCCGGCCTGGCCCTCACCACCGCGATGATGCTGGTGCACGGCACGTTGACGGTGCTGGGCGAGGAGAGTTCCGCCGCGATCTCCGGGATCGCCGGCCTCGGCCACATCCTGATCACGCTCGGCCTGATCCACCTGTTCCTGTCGCTGCGCAAGAGCCTTCCAGGCGCGAAGGAGGAGTCCGAGGAGCGAACCGAAGCGCTCCGGTGACCAGCACCGAGCAGGGGAGTGCGGCGGTCGGGTCGCCGCGTAAGTGGCTGGCGCTGGCGGTGCTCGCCACCGGTCTGTCGATGATCGTCGTCGACGGCACCATCGTCGGCGTGGCTCTCCCGGTCATCATCGGTGGCCTGTCGCTGGACCTCAGCGACGCGCAGTGGATCAACAGCCTGTACTCGGTGGTGTTCGCGGCTCTGCTGCTGCCCGCGGGAAGCCTCGGTGACCGGGCTGCTCGCGCTCGCCCCGTTCGTCGCCTGGGAGCGCCACCGCGACCGCATCGGCCGCTCGGCGATCCTGGACCTGGGTCTGTTCGGTGTAACGACCTTCCGGTGGGGCAACCTCATGGCGCTGGCCGTGGCGGTCGGCGAGTTCGGGCTGCTGTTCGTGCTCCCGCTGTTCCTGGTGAACGTCCTGGCCCTGAGCACCATGTCGGCCGGGCTGGTGCCGGCCGCGATGGCGGTGGGAGCGTCCGTGTCGGGCGCAGCCGCGCGGCACCTCGCCGCCAAGCGAAGCCCGTCCGGGGCCGTCGTGGTCGGCCTGCTGCTGGAGCTCGTGGGTGTCCTCGCGATCGCGTTCGTCGTCGGACCGGCCATCTCCCCTTGGCTGCTCGCGCTGCTGCTGGTCGGCTACGGCGCCGGTCTTGGCCTGGCGGCAGCGCAGCTGACCGGCACGACGCTCGCGGACATCCCGGCCGCGAAGTCCGGGCAGGGGCGGCGACCTAGAGCACGGTGCGCCAGCTCGGCGCGGCCCTGGGCACGGCCATCGCCGCGGCAATACTCGCCGGCGGCCTGTCGAGCACCGCCGAGGCCGAACTGCTCGCCGCGCATGCGCTGGCCGAAAGCACCCGGGAATCGGCCGGGGCGCTGATCGGCGAACTCCGCACCGCAGACCCCACGGTGGTTCCGGCGCTGTCCCGGGGATTCAGCGACGCCACCTGCGACACGATGCTGATCAACGGGGTTTTCCTGGTGCTGGGTCTGGTCGGAGCCTCCAGGGTGTCCACTGTGGCCACCCGGCCGAAGTAGGCGAAGTCCGCAATTTCCATTGAACCCGCCCCTTCGATTTCAATGAGGTGATCTCAGTAGGGGGTTATGCGAGTCGGCCGTGTTCGAATTGGGTGAGTACGAGTGCGGCTTTGACGATGGTGCCGATTTTGCGGGGGCTGGTGGTGAAGTGTCGTAGGGCGCGCCAACGGCCGGTGAGCAGGGCGAATCCGCGTTCGCCGAGGGCGCGCAGGCCGCGCAGCAGTTTGTTGTAGGTCTGGTTGTCGACGTCGAGTGGGCGGCCTTTGCTGGTTTTGGGGTGTTTGATCGGGGTGAGGACCCCGGCTCCGGCACCCTGGTAGCCGCCGTCGGCCAGGGTGGGCAGGTCGAGCTGGGAGTAAGCCCAGTACAGGGCGCCGAGGACGTGGTTTCAGCGGCGGTGATGTCGTGGACGGACCCGGGCTCGACGTCGGAGACCCACAGCGGGAACCCGTCCGGGTCCGTCAGTGCTTGGATGTTGCCGGCTTGTTCGCGGGTTTTCCCGGAGTACCACAGGTCGATCTCGGTGCCTTTGGTGCTGGTGGTCTTTTCGCCGAGACGGTCGGAGGAGAAGTTTTTGCCGTCCAGGATCAGATAGGCGTCGCCGTTGTCTTTGGCCCGTTGCAGGGCGTCGTGCAGATCCGGGGCCTGCGCGGCCAGCGCCTCGATGCCCTCGTCGACATACCGGTAGCCGGTCGCGCGGGCGACACCGTGATCGCGGGCCAGTTTGGTGGTGTCGGTGCGGTCGCGGAACCACCGCAGGACCAGCACAGCCTGCCAGAACGTGGTCAACGCCCGGCGCCCCTTGCGGGTCCCTTTCCGGCGGCGTTCACCGGCCAGCAGCTTGCTGAGGAAGAGCACCAGTTCACGGGGAACATCGAGTTTGGCAGAATACGTGACCACGTGGGGCCTTCCCTGGTCGAAGATCGTTTCTTGGTCGAACTTCTTCTACCAGGGACCCCACGTCCCACTCTCCCCAGGCCAGCCCTACCCGATCACACACCCATTCCGGCAGGCCGCCTTCAGCCACTTCTTACCGAGATCACCTCAATGGAAATTGCGGACCTCTGGCCGATCGGCCGATGGGGTCCGCTGCCTATTCCGAGATCTTCCGGCTGGTCGCGGAGGGGCGACGAACCGGGAGATCGCCGAACAGCTCTACATCGGCCACCGCACGGTCGAATACCACCTGCGCAACGTTTTCACCAAGCTGGGCGTCCGCTCCCGGCTCGAAATCGCGAAGCTGGTGCGGTTAGGCCGGTCAGGGCTTCTTGGCGCGGCTCGGGGCGACGCGGGGCGGCTCGTTGGGCTGCTTCGGGTACACCGGCGGCCACGGCGCGTCCTGCAGTCCGCTGGCCATGTCCCGCTGCGACTGCTCCAGCAGCGGCTCGATCGACTGCGGCTGCCGGTCGGCCCACGGGTCGCCGCGCTCCGCGACCCTGCCCGGCACCGTCGCGATGGTGAGCTCGTTGGGCTCGGTCGAGGCGAGTTCGTCCCAGCCGATCGGGGTCGACACCTGCGCCCCCAACCGGGGCCGGACGCACCACGCGCCGAAAACCGTCTTGTGCGGGGCGTTCTGGTTGAAGTCGACGAACACCCGGGAGCCCCGCTCCTCCTTCCACCACTGCGCGGTGATGAGGTCGGGGTGGCGGCGCTCCAGCTCGCGGGCCAGCGCCACTGCCGCGGCCCGCACCTCGTAGCTGTTCCAACGCGGTTGCAGCGAAACATAGATGTGCAGGCCCCGGGATCCGGACGTCTTCACGTGCGCCTCGATGCCCTGCTCGGCGAGCAGTTCCCGGGTGGCCGCGGCGGCCTCCAGCACCTGCGGGTACCGGACGCCGGGAGAGGGGTCGAGGTCGATGCGCAGCTCGTCGGCGATCTCCGGGGTGTCGGCGTGATACGGCCAGACGTGGAACCCCAGGCACCCGAGGTTCACGGCCCAGACGATGTGCGCCAGGTCGGCGGCGACGAGCGCGTCGCTGGTGGTGCCGTTCGGGGTGGCGACGACGGTGGTCTGCAACCACGGCGGGGCGGACTTCGGCACCCGCTTCTGGAAGAACGACTTGCCGCCGGCACCGTCCGGATACCGCTCCAGCAGCAGCGGCCGCCCCTGCAAGGTGCCCAGCAGCGGACCGGCGATGGCCTGGTAGTAGCGGACCAGGTCGAGCTTCGTCTCGCCGCGCTGGCTGAAGAAGACCTTGTCGGGGTGCGACACCGAAACCTCGGTGCCCCCGACGTCCAACGTGACGCCTTCGCTCATCGCCGACCCTCCACCCGTTCGGTCACGCAGCAAGCGTAGGTCGCCGATGACCCCGTCGCAGGCATGTTCGGACGCTCTTCCCCGGCCCACGGCTGCTCGCGCTGTTCGCGCTGTTCGCGATGCGGTCATACCGCCCAGCGGTTGTACTGGAAACCCGATGGTCCGGAGCGCGAGTCGGCGAAGGCACCCAGGACCCGCGCGAGGTGTTCCAGGAGTGTCCCGTGAGTGAGCTGCCCTTCTCCGATCGTGCCGATTTCGACGACGCCGACCGCGGTTTCATCGCCGCGCTGAAACCCGGCGCGGTGCAGGACGACCGTGGGCGCGGCGTGTGGAACAACGACGCGTACGACTTCCTGGCCGACGACTGCCCGGCGACGGTCGATCCCAGCCTGTGGCGGCAGTCCCAGCTGTGCGCCAAACAGGGGCTCTACGAGGTCGTTCCGGGGATCTACCAGGTCCGCGGGCTCGACCTGTCGAACATGACCCTGGTCGAGGGCGAGCGCGGGGTGATCGTGATCGACCCGCTGGTGTCGGTCGAGACGGCCGCGGCGGCGCTGGCCCTGTACCGGCAGCACCGCGGCGAGCGCCCGGTCACCGCGGTGATCTACACGCACTCCCACGTCGACCACTTCGGCGGTGTCGAAGGAGTGGTGTCCGGCGAGGTGCCGGTCCTGGCCCCGGCGGGATTCATGGCGCACGCCGTGTCGGAGAACGTCTACGCCGGCATCGCGATGGCCCGACGAGGCACCTATCAGTACGGGATGTTGCTGCCGAAGGGGCCGGACGGGCAGGTCGGCACCGGGCTGGGGCAGAACGTGTCGACGGGCCGAGTCTCGCTGATCCCGCCCACAGTGGACATCACCCGCACCGGGCAGGGGAGACGCTCGACGGGGTGCGCATCCAGTTCCAGCTCACGCCGGGCACCGAGGCACCGGCGGAGATGAACTTCTACTTCCCGGAGCACCGCGCGCTGTGCCTGGCGGAGAACGCGACCCACAACATGCACAACGTCCTCACCTTGCGCGGCGCCGAAGTCCGCGACGCCCGGATGTGGTCGCGCTACCTTACGGAGACCATCGCGCGGTACGGCGAGCACACCGACGTGGCGTTCGCCTCCCACCACTGGCCCACCTGGGGCGGAGAACGGGTCCGGAAGTTCCTGACCGAGCAGCGCGACCTCTACGCCTACCTGCACGACCAGACGCTGCGCCTGACCAACCTGGGCTACACGGGCTTGGAGATCGCCGAGCGGATCGAACTCCCCCCGGCGTTGGACAACGCCTGGCACGCGCGTGGCTACTACGGCTCGGTCAGCCACAACGTCAAGGCGGTGTACCAGCGCTACATGGGCTGGTTCGACGGCAATCCGGCCTCGCTCTGGGAGCACCCGCCGACGGAGTCGGCGAAGCGCTACGTCGAGTGCATAGGCGGCGTGGACCGCGTCGTGAAGAAGGCCCGCGAGTACGCGTCGGCGGGGGATCTGCGGTTCGCCGCGCAGCTTCTCAAGCACGCCGTGTTCGCCGAGCCGGACCACGCCGCCGCCAAGGAGCTGCTCGCGGACACCTACCAGCGGCTCGGGTTCGGCTCGGAGAACGCGACGTGGCGCAACTACTACCTCACCGGGGCGCACGAGCTCCGGAGCGGAATCGTCCCGACGCAGGTCAGCATCTCCGGCGGGATGGCCGCGGCGTTGACGGTCGAGCAGATCCTGGACTCGGTCGCGATCCGCGTCGACGGGCCGCGCGCCGCGGACATGAGGCTGGTCATCGACTGGCACGTCACGGACGTCGACGAGCACGTGCGCACCACGCTGTCCAACGGCGCGCTGAGCCAGGAGCCCGTCCGGGACGACGAACCGGCCGACCTCGCCCTCACCCTGACGAAGGCCCAGCTGCTCGGGCTGATCGCCGGTCAGGAGCCGGAAGGCATCGACTACCGGGGCGACCGCGCCACCCTCGGCCGCCTGGTCGGCCTCGTGGACGAGCCCGACCCGAACTTCCCGATCGTGACGCCCTGACCGGTCGAGCACTACTACTGCCCCGGCTCGGGCTGGGCCGTCGCAGGCGGGTACGGTGCAACGCCCTGGGCGCGGTGGCGCAGTGAGCCCAGCCAAGCCAGCCCGAGCGCGGACACGACGATCAGCCCGACCCAGTTGATAAGGGTGAAGAGGTGCGTCTGCAGAACGGTCGGCTTGGGCACGTAGCCGAGCCGGAGCAGCAGGTGCTGGCCGGGCGTTTCGGTCAGCGCCATCACGAGCAGCAGGGCGATTGCGTGCATGGAATCCCACAGCGAGTGCAGGACGACGACACCGAAGTAGGCCAGCACCACGCCGCCGGTGATGCGCCATCGGCCGTTGCGGGTGGCCGCGAACAGGGCCCCGCCGAGGATGGCCGTCCAGAGCCCGTGCCCGACCGGGGCGAGGACGCCCCGCAGGATCTCGGTCTCCACCACCTGCCACAGGGAAAGACCGTGGATGGTGATCAGCGCGTTGAAGGCGTAACCGGCGCTTTCGAAGGCGGCGAAACCGAATCCGATGGTGGCGCCGAGCACCAGCCCGTCCCGGAGGGTCCGCCGTTCCATGCCGCGCGCGATGTACATCAGCGCCAGTGCCTTGACGAGTTCCTCGATGAGCCCGACGCCGAGGTACATCCACACCGACGGCGACAGCAGGTAGGTCTCCAGCAGCGACGCGGCCAGCACGCCGAGCACGCCGCCGACGATGAACGCCTCGATGACGCGGCCCGCGGAGAAGTCGGGCGACGGGCGTTGGGTTAGCCAGACGACGAAGGTTACGGGCACCAGGAAGCTGCCCAGGAGCACGACGGTCGGCACCAGGTTCGTGTTCCCGGTCAGGCCGGTCACGACGACGGTCAGCACCCACAGCAGCAACCCGATGCCGAAGATGTGCAACCACGGGCGGTTTCGGTGCTTGGAGCGGACGTACTGGCCGGTCATTCCAGAACCCCCGGAGGTCGCGGAAGTCTCATGTGGACGGATATCGAGGTGAAAATCCCCGGAGCCCGATCGGCAGCGGGCTCCGGGGTGGCTGTCGTTCGCGCGCCTCAGCCGGCCGGTTTGGCCTCGGTGTCCTCGAACGCGTGGCGCAGCGCCGCTTCCTGTTCGTTCGACAGGTTGGTGTGGATGAGTTCGGCGTGGCCGCCCGGGAAGCGCTCCTTGATCCTGTCCAGCACCGCGTTGTCGCTGAGCAGGAACAGCGCCGAGGTGCCGGGCACCACCTTGCTCCGCGTTTCGTCGATGAAGTCGTCATCGATGCCCGCATCCGTCAACGAGCCGGCCAACGCCCCGGTCGCGGCCCCGATGGCGGCGCCGAGGATCGGCACGAAGAAGATCAACCCGAACAGCAGGCCCCAGAACATGCCGCCGAGCGCGCCGGACCCGGTCAGGTCGTGCAGCTGCCGCGTCTTCGGCTTCTTCGCCGACTCCGGCCACGTCACGGTGGCCGCGTCGTGGATGGTGATCAACTGCTCCTTCTGCAGGGCCTGCAGCTTCTGCGCCGCTTCCTCGGCGCCTTCCGGACTGTCGAACTTCCAGGCGGTCAAAGTGGCCATCGGTTCTCCTCGGACCTGAGCGATTCCACGCGGGCGTACCCAGCTCGCCCAGTAGAACCGCCCACTGGTCCCCCACGCACCCCAAACAAACCCGAAAGAGTGAGGGGGGTCGTGGGCCTTCCGGGCTGCCGACGGCAAGCCGAAGGCCCACGACCGGCGGCTCAGCGTTCGGTGAAGGCGAGTTTGGCGCCGAGGGCGACGAACGCCCCCGCGAAGGTGCGGCGTATCCAGGCCAGCACCCCCGGGACGGCTGATCACGTGGTTGCGGGCCGCCTGCGGCGAACGCGCCGCGGGCGGCGAAGACCACGAACGTCAGCAGCATGAACACGCCGCTGAGCTCGACCATCCGGAGGAACACGTTCGGCTCCGCGCTGCTCACGAACTGCGGCAGGAACGCGAAGAAGAAGATGGTGAGCTTCGGGTTGAGGATGTTCACCAGGACCCCGGAGACGATCACCTTCGCCGCCGAACGTGGCGCGGTGTCCTGCTCCACCGTGAGCGCGCCCTTGTCGCGCAGCGTGCTCCACGCCAGGTAGAGCAGGTAGGCCACGCCGAGGTACTTGATGACCTGGAACGCCATGGCGCTGGTGTGCAGCAGCGCGGCGAGCCCGGTGATGGCGGCGACCACGTGGGGGATGATCCCGAGCGTGCATCCCACGGCGGCGATGACGCCGGCCCGGGTGCCGCGGGAAAGCCCGGCGGCCAACGTGTAGTGCATGCCGGTACCCGGCGTCGCGACGACTACCAATGAAGTCAACAGGAATTCAACGCTCACGCGAGCGTTACTGCCAGCAGGCCGTCGCGGGAGGCACGACGCTCCTGCCCGCGATGAGCTTTCACTCGTTCGTGTTTCCGCGCCGTGCAATACGGCCGGGCAGCGGCTGTACTGCGAGAGGCGTTCCACGCGTCCGCCGGACCGCGGCCGGGGAGGTGGCTGGCATGAGCGGTGTCGACGACGGCGAGGTCCCGGCGAGCGCCGCGAGCGATCGACCGGGGCTCACGCTCCTCGACCACGCAAAGATCGCCTGCGTGTACCTGCTGGTCGGGGTCTTCGCGGTGCTGGCCTTCAACGTCCGCGAGATGCTGGTCCTGATCTTCCTGGGTTTCTTCCTGGCGCTCGGTGTGGAACCGGTCGTCGCGTGGCTGCACCGGCACGGTTGGCGGCGCGGGTTGGCGCTACTGGTGCTGGTCCTGGGGTTCGTGCTGGTGGTCGGCGCGTTGGTGCTGCTCGCGGTGGTGCCCGCCGTGGGCCAGATCGGGCGGCTCGCCGCGCACATCCCGGAATACCTCTCCAGCATCGGCACGAAGTTCGGCGGCGGCACCGAGCTGCGAAAGCACCTCGACGACCCGAGCGTTCAGGAGCAGCTGAAGAACACCGTCAGCGCCATCTCGAACGTGGTGACGAGCACCCTGGCGGCAGGATTCGCCGCGATCGGAGCCTTCCTGGGCGGTATCTTCGCCGCCTGCACCGCGGGGGCGCTGATGGTCTACTTCTCCCTCTCGATGCCCCGGATCGCCGCCGCCGTGCAGCGCGGTGCGGTCGGACACCCGGGCCGGGCCGAGGCGCTGCACGCCGCGATGGGCCGCGTCGGCGGCTACGTCACCGGGCAAGCCGGGGTCTGCCTATGCGCCGGGATCGCCTCGTACCTGTTCTTCCTCATCGCCGGCGTGCCCTACCCGGTGCTGCTGGCGCTGGTCGTCGCGGTGCTCGACGCGATACCGCAGGTCGGAGCCACGCTGGCGTCGTTGGTGGGGATTTTCGTTGCCCTGAGCCAAAGCCTCTGGCTGGCGGTGGCGACGCTGATCTTCTTCTGCCTGTACCAGATGGTGGAGAACTACCTGATCGCGCCGCGCATCTTCGCCAAGACGGTGGAGCTGAGCCCCCTCGGCGCGTTCCTCGCGATCCTGCTCGGTGCCGCGCTGGCCGGGGTCCTCGGCGCGCTGACGGCGCTGCCCATCGCGGCTGCCCTGAAGGTCCTGATCCGCCAGTACCGGGCCGAACACCCGGCAGGATCCCCGTGAGCCTTCCGGGCTGCCCGAAAGGCTCACGGGAGCGGCTTCAGCCCGCTACCAGTATCGTTGATCTTTGTGCGGGGCGAAGGCAGAGCGCGGAAGCTCCGAAACTGCTGGGACGGACACAGCCCGGCACTCGCCGCCGGACCGGCGGAGCGACAAAACGCCTGTGGAGCGAACGTAAGACCCGCTCGTTGAGTGGGCTGATCGCTGGGAAGCAGGAACCCACCGAGGTGACCTGAAGTGTGCGGAGTTCCGTGCCTTCAGGCGCGGTAGGAATCATCGGCGTTCACGCCGGTGAGGAGGTCAAGAAGCTGGGCACGTGGCCGTGATCGTTGTCGGAACCGCGAGGGCGGAAACCGCTAGCTAGACGGTTCGGTGGATCGAGCTCGTCGTTGACCAGGCCGCCGCCGTTCGCCGGCTCCTCATCTCCGACGCTCGCATCGAGGCCCTGGTCGGGCCGGCAGTTCGTCGTCGGCACGCCGGCCCGCGCACGGAACGACCTGACCCCGCGCGACACGGAGACTGTCGCTGGTACGGACGGCCGCGTGTGCGACTTCAGCGCCGGTGTTCGGTAGGGCGTTCTGTGGCGATGGAGTGGGCATCTTGCACTGTCAAGAATGTGATGCGCGTCACCTTGTATTCGAATCTACGCGCGTAGAACATCTGTCTATCCGCGTAGACCCCTAACAAAGGTGTTGGACTCGTGCAGCAAGACGGTGTTGTCGTGATCGGGTCGATCCACGAAGACCGCTTCGCTTATGTAGGCCGGTTGCCGGCGCCTGGCGAGACGGTGCTGGCCGGGACGTGCGAGCTGGGGATCGGCGGCAAGGGCGCTAATCAGGCGATCGTTGCGGCCCGGCTGGGAGCTGAGGTATCGCTGATCGCGATGGTCGGGCCGGATGCGGCGGGTTCGGTGGCCGTGGCCGAACTGGCTGCTCAGGCGGTATCGGTCGAACACGTCGGCCGGACGACGGGTACTCCGACCGGGCAGGCTTCGATCACGGTCGATGCTGCTGGCGAGAACGTCATCGTGGTTCACTCGGGGGCGAATCGGGATCTCACACCCGCGGTGGTGGAGAGGGAGCTCGCGCAGCTTGCCGGAGATCGGTCCCTGATCATCGTGTGTCAGTGCGAGGTGCCCCCCGACACCGTCGCCGCTGCCGCTGCCGCTGCCGGTGGACGCCACCGTTTCTTGCTCAATCTTGCGCCTTGCGTGCCGGTCGACACCAGCACGCTGGAACGCGCGGATCCGTTGGTGGTCAACCGGGTGGAGGCGCGTCAACTGGCCGAGCAACTCGGTGTCGCGCGTGGAAACGTCGAGCCGCGGGAGCTGGCTGGGAGCCTGCGACGGTTCGCCAGCAGCGTCGTCATCACCCTGGGGGCCGAGGGTGCGCTCGTCGCCGATGGCGAGGGCGTCGAGCTGGTCCCCGCAGGCCGTCCGTCGGCGGTGGTCGACACGACCGGCGCGGGCGACGCCTTCGTTGGTGCCGTGGCCGCGCATCTGGCCGAGGGCTTCTGCCTGCGTGACGCCGTCCGGGCCGGCTGTGCTGCGGGCGCCGTTGCGGTCTCGCGCCGGGGTGCCATCGAGTCCTACCCGACCGCAACGGAGCTGGAAGAGTTCACTGCGGGGGCCTTGCATGGGTAGGCGAGGTCGCGTTACCCGAGAGGACGTGGCTCGCGCGGCGGGCACGTCGACCGCAGTGGTCAGCTACGTGCTCAACGAGGGATCGAGGCCCATCTCCCCGGCCACGCGCGAGAAGGTATTGCGCGCGATGGAGGAAGTGGGCTACCGGCCCAACGGCATTGCCCGCGCGCTGGCGTCGGGGTCGACCCGCACTCTTGGTCTGGTTGTCCCCGAACTCGGCAATCAGTTCTTCGCGGCTCTGGCGAACGCGCTGGAGGCCGAGGCTTCCCGGCACGGGCTGGTTCTGCTGCTCGGGGACTCGGCAGAGAGCGTTGACCGCGAGCGGAGTCTCGTGGAGACTTTCTCGGCGCGTCAGGTCGACGGACTGATCTATGTCGGGGTGGGCGCCCACGACGCCGTCGAGATCGCTACGTCGGCGCGCATTCCGGTGGTGGTCCTTGACCGGGTCGCCGACGACGAGCGCGCGGCCTCGGTCGTGATCGACAACGTGGAAGGCGCCGCCGGTGCTACCCGGCACCTGCTCGAGCACGGCCGACGTGATGTCGGTGCCATCTTGGGGCCATCGGAAGTTCCGACCTCACTAGCGCGATTTTTCGGCTGGCGAAAAGCATTCGAGGAAGCTGGGCTGCGCCCGGACGACAGATTTCTGCAGTGGGCGCCGTTCAGCAAGGAGGGCGGGTACCGCGCGGGGCTCTCGTTGCTCGGGGCCGAGGTGGTCCCCGATGCGCTGTTCGTGGCGAGCGAGGACCAGGCGCTCGGCCTGCTTTGCGCAGCGGCCGAACTCGGCGTCTCGGTACCCGGCTCGCTCGCGGTGGTCAGCTTCGACGGGACCGAGGCATCGCGCTACTCGGTGCCGCCGCTGACGACCGTCGCGCCGAGGTTCGACGAGATCGCGCGCCGGACGATCGACTTGTTGCGTGCCGCGCCCGATGCGGCGCCGCGTGCCGAAACCTGTGCGGCCGACCTGGTGCTGCGCTCGTCCTGCGGCTGCCAGTGGCCCGCAGGTGCGCCCGACCGAGCCGGCCCCCCTGATTCGACCGAACATCCTGCGCCTTCCGATGACGAAAGGTCACACCTGTGACATCTCGAATCCTGCGCCGCATCGCCGCGGCGGTGGTGGGGCTGGTCGCCGTCGCCGGATGCGCGGCCGCCCCACAGGGCAACGAACCCGAGACCATCAGCTTTCTCAACCCTCACCCCGGCGCCTATGACGCCGTCATCGCCGAGTTCGAACGACGAAACCCCGACATCCGGGTGGAACAGCAGAGCGTGCCGTTCGACCAGCTGGTCTCCCAGACCCAGGCGCGGCTCGCCTCCGGCGACACGAGCATCGACGTGGTCTCGGTCGACCCGCCGCGGCTCGCCGGTATGGTCGCCCAAGGATTCCTGACCGACGAGAGCGCCGCGCGCCCCGAGCTCGAAGCGGAGGTCAGCGCGGTCGGGATCAACTCGGTGACCGTCGACGGCAAGCCGCGGGCCTACCCGTTGTGGACCAGCGACAACTTCCTGCTCTACAACCGCGATGCCCTGGCCAAGGCAGGGGTCGCGATCCCGGGACCGAAGGCACCGGACCGACTCACCTGGGAGCAGGTGCTGGCCGGTGCGCAGCGTGTTGTCGACTCCGGCGCCGCCCGGTACGGCTTCGGCATCGACCAAGTCGACCGCTACTACTCGATGCAGCCGATCCTGATGTCCATGGGCGCCGGAGCCGGGCTCGAAGGTCCGGACAACCTCGCCGCGGCGGTCAACACCGACGCGTGGAAACGGTTCGGGCACTGGTACGGAAGCCTGTACTCCGAAGGACTCGCGCCCCGCGGTGTCGAACCCAGCCAGATGGCGGATCTGTTCGTGTCCGGGCAGGTGGCGTTCTACCTCACCGGAGCTTCCAGCATCAGCAAGATCGCCAAGAGCGGCCTCGCCGGTCGCTGGGGGATCGCGCCCGTGCCCAACTTCCAGGGCGGGCCGATCGTGACGCCTACCGACTCCTGGGGCGTCGGGATCAGCGCGTTCAGCGAGAAGCAAGACGCTGCACGCCGGTTCGCGCAGTTCGTGACCCTCGACCCGGCCGGTTCGGCTCTGGCCTCGCAGAAGCTCAACCTGCCTCCGGTCAACAAGGCCGCATTCCCGGCCTATCTGAAATATCTGGCGAAGGTGGCCCCCGACGCGACCGCCTCGGTCGGTGATCTGCTCGCCACGGACGCCCGATATGCCCAGCGCCGGCCGATCAGCGTCGGATACGTGCAGTTCGAGACCACGATGAACAAGGCGTTCACCGACATCCGCAAAGGCGGCGACGTCAACGCGGTGCTCGACACCGCGCAGAACACCCTGACCCGTCAGCTCTCCCGGCAGCGCGAGATCGCTGGCGACCGCTGAGCGCCATCAGCACACACCCGACAGGAGCCTCAGCGTGGCTACTCCACTTCTGGAACGCAGCGTCGAAAGCGACGCGATCGTACGTCGCCGTCGTCGGACCTCACGCGAAGTCTGGTGGTGGGCAACGGCTTTCCTCGCCCCCGCCGTAATCGCCCTGCTCGCTCTCCGGATCCTTCCCACCCTCTCCGCGATCGGCGATGCGATCCCGTTCGGGACCGGGCGGTCCCTGCTGTCCAACTTCACCTACATCTGGACTGACCCGGCTTTCCTCGGCTCACTGCGCGTGACGCTGCTGTTCAGCCTCATCGTGAACCCCCTGCAGATCGCACTCGCCTTGGTCCTGGCTGTGCTGCTGACGAAAAAGGTTCCGGGCATCGGGCTGTGGCGCACGTTAATCCTGTTGCCGATCGCCGTGCCGCAGGCGGTGTCAGCGATCATCTGGCTGGTACTGCTCCGACCCGACGGCCCCCTGAACGCGATCGCGAATGCGGTTGGCCTGCCGTCGGTTCCGTGGCTGGTCAGCCCGAACTTCGCACTCGCCTCGATCGTGATCGTCTGCTCGTGGATCGGAGTGGGCTACTGGATGACCTTCCTGGTCACCGGAATCCGCGACATCCCGACCTCGCTCTACGAAGCGTCGTCGATCGATGGGGCCAACGCCTGGCAGCAGTTCTGGTCGATCACCCTTCCAGGGCTGCGCCGTCCGCTGTTGTTCGTGCTGGTCGCCGACACCGTCTCCAACCTCCTGGTGTTCGCGCCGGTCCGGCTACTCACCCAGGGTGGGCCGCAGGGCTCGACCAACTTGATCATGCACGACATCTTCGAACGGGCCTACACCCTCGGCGATACCCAGGCCGCTTCCGCCGGAACGATCGTGTTGGTCGCGATCGTGATCGTGGTCGTCGGCATCCAGTTCCGCCTGCTGCCCGGAAAGGACTGACTCGTGTCCGAGACCTCCACTCTGCGACGCGAGCGACGCTCCGGCCGTAGAACCCTCGTCCTCGTTCTCCCGATCGCGTTCGTGTCCATCGCCCCGCTGCTGTGGGCATTGATCTCGTCGCTGCGTCCCGGTGACGAGATCTTCGCCCACCTCTCGCCGCTGACCTGGCGCACTTTCGTGCCGGAGTCGATGTCGCTGGACAACTACCTGGCCGTGCTGAGCGGCCCGTTCGCGCTGGCGCTGGTCAACTCGGTGATCGTGGCGTTCTTCAGCGTCACCATCGGTCTGTTCGTGGCCGCCATGGCAGGCTTCGCCCTGGCCACGCTGAACTTCCCGGGTCGGGGTGTTGTGTTCGCCCTGATGGTCGTCAGCTTCCTGGTCCCGTTCGAGGCGATCGCGATCCCGCTGTCGGCCTCATTCCGCGATTGGGGGCTGGCCAACACCTACGCCGGGCTGATCCTGCCCGCGGTCGGAAACGGGTTGTCGATCTTCCTGCTTCGACAGTTCTTCCTCGGGATACCGCTCTCGCTCTCGGAGGCGGCACGTCTGGACGGGCTCTCCTGGTTCGGGGTGTTCTGGCGCATCTACCTGCCGCTGTCCAAGGCTCCGCTGGTCGGGGCCGGCCTCATCCTCTTCGTCTTCCAGTGGCAGTCGTTCCTGTGGCCGCTGCTGATCGCCCCGGCTCCGTCCGTGCGGGTGGCGCCGGTCGCCATCGCCGACTTCGCTCAAGAACAGGGTGTCGATTACGGCCAGATGTTCGCTGGCGCGATCCTCGCCGCCGCCATCCCGCTGATCCTGCTGCTGCTCTTCCAGCGGCAGTTCACGAACTCTCTCGCCTCTTCGGGCAGCAAGGAGTGACCACCGTGCCCACCAAGGTCATCATCGACTGCGATCCAGGTAACGGCGTGCCCGCCACCGACATCGACGACGCGCTCGCCCTCGGGCTCGCGCTAGCTGCTCCGGGGTTGGACCTGCAGGCGGTCACGATCGTCGACGGGAATGCCCCTCGTGACGTCGGATACGCCGCGGCCCGCACGCTGCTCGACGTCGCCGACGCCGCGACGATCCCCGTGCACACCGGGGCGAGCCATGCCTTGCTCGAACCACCCGGACCGTGGCACCGCCGCCGCGCAGCGCGTCACTCACCCGAAGTGCGGGAACTGTGGGAGGCGGTGCCACGGCCGGACCAGCACGACCCCGGACACCGACACGACGCGGCCGCGGAAATCGCCGCCAGAATCGCCGCAGCGCCGGGTGAGATCACGCTGGTCGCCATCGGACCACTCACCAACGTGGCCCAAGCGCTCACCCTGCACCCCGGGCTGGCCGCTGACGTCGCCCGAATCGTGATCATGGGTGGGGCCTTCAACGTGCCCGGCTACCTGCAAGAACTGAACTTCGGGATGGACCCGGAGGCGGCGCGCACGGTAATCGCGAGCGGAGCCCCGATCACCCTGGTCCCGCTCGACGTCACCTCCACCACCTCGCTGCGGTTGACCGATCTCGATCGCCTCACCAGCCACGACAACGCCATGGCCGGATACCTCGCTCGCATCACCGAACCCTGGATCCGCTACGTCGGACAATCCCGCGGTATCGACGGCTGCCGCCTGCACGATCCCCTCGCCCTGGCCCTGCTTCTCGACGATGACCTCGTCGAAACCGAAGAGCAGGTGGTCGACGTCCAGCTCGACGGGTTGAGCCGTGGTCGGCCGATCGGCTGGCGCCCGGGCTCGCTCTTCCTGCACGCCGGTCTGAACGTCCCGGACCGCGCACCGATCCGGGTGGTCACCGGCGTCGACAACACGCGTCTGGTCGACCTGCTGATCCGCACGCTCACCCGGTCCTGACCGACCGAACCACGCCAGAAAGGAAGGTGGTCCCATGGCCGAGGTCTGCTACCGCAACGCCTCCCGGATCTACCCGGGAACCCCGCCGGTCCGCGCAGTGGATCAGCTGGAACTCGACATCGCCGACGGCGAGTTCCTCGTCCTCGTCGGCCCCTCGGGCTCGGGCAAGTCCACCGCGCTGCGGATGCTCGCCGGGCTGGAGGACGTCGACGAGGGCGCCATCCGCATCGGAGACCAGGACGTCACCGAACTGGCGCCCAAGGACCGCGACATCGCGATGGTCTTCCAGAACTACGCGCTCTACCCCCACATGACGGTCGCCCAGAACATGGGCTTCGCGCTGAAGCTGGCCAAGGTGTCGAAATCCGAGGTGCGACGCCGGGTCGAGGAAGCCGCCGGGCTGCTGGACCTGACCCGCTACCTGGACCGCTTGCCGAAGGCGCTATCCGGCGGGCAGCGCCAGCGTGTGGCGATGGGACGCGCCATCGTGCGTGAGCCGGCCGTCTTCCTGATGGACGAGCCGCTGTCCAACCTCGACGCCAAGCTCCGCGTCGAGACCCGCGCGAACATCGCCGCGCTCCAGCAACGCCTTTGCACCACCACGGTCTACGTCACCCACGATCAGGTCGAAGCGATGACCATGGGGGATCGGGTCGCGGTGCTGCGTGACGGGCTCCTGCAACAGTGCGCCGCACCACGCGAGCTCTACGACAACCCCGTGAACTCCTTCGTCGCTGGATTCATCGGCTCGCCGGCGATGAACCTGTTCTCCGCCACCCTCACCGCCGACGGCGCCCGGTTCGGCGAAGCCCCCATCCCACTGAGCCGCCAGGTACTCTCCCGCGCCGCAGCCCTCGGACTCACCGAGGTCCTCGTAGGCGTCCGACCAGAGAACCTCACTCCGGCGGGACCTGACGAGAACGGCATCGAGCTCACCGTTCAGCTCGTCGAAGAGCTCGGCGCAGACTCCTTCGTCTACGGCCAGCCCAACGCTGATCCCGACGGCAAGCGACTGGTCATGCGTGTCGAAGGACACCTCGGTGCTCGCACCGGCAGCACGATCCGCGCCGGGATCCGGGACCAGCGAGCGGTGCACGTGTTCGACCCGACCAGCGGTAACCGGCTCGCCGCCGCCAGTACTACTTCCTAGTACTCCAACCGGTGCGCCCAGTGATCAGGAGGTGATCGTCCAGCGATCATGACTTGATCAGAAGCTCGTCGTCGCTTGCCGGTGTAAGTCCGGTCCGGGTAGCTACCAGGAGGCCCGGTAGCAGGCTGGCGGCTTGGTCTGGAAACGGGCCGGGTCGAAGCTCAGCGTCGAATCTGCGGTGGCGGGCAAGCCTGTGTACTTGACCACTGTCACCGCACCGGCCTGGAGCGCGGTCTGCTGTGCCACGGCTGCAACGTGCGCGAAGGGGTGCGGCCGGAACCAACGTTTCAGCAGTATCGCGCACGTCCTCCCGCCATCATCGTCGGATACACGACGCCTTACCACGCAATCGTCGAACACCGCTACGCAGAGGCGGAGGAATGGGTGCTTGCCGCTCTGGGGCCGGTTCCGGGCGCGATCGTGCTGCGGCAGCACAGTATCTCGCCGATGCGGCAGATCTCTCGCCGCCGGGGCCGTCGTGGTCGGATAACGCGCTGAACGGGATCGGACTCTGAGCTGATCCTCGAACGAGCCGAGCCCCGGCCGACGATGGCCGGGGCTCAACTGCGCACCTGAGGTTGTCAGGCTGCCGGGGCGTCGTCCTCGGCGCCTTCTTGCTCGTCGTATTCCTCACTGTTCCAATCAAGCTGAGAGTTGAACTCGGCCCAGTGGTAGGCCCACGCGCCACGGCGGGGCTCCGTCCCGTCGAGGCCCCGTTTGTGTTGCCCTACAACGACAAACGGGGCCGCCTGATGTTCAGGCGGCCCCGTTTGGGAACTTCTCGGCTTACCAGCCGCGTTCGCGCCACTCCGCGAGCTTCGGCCGTTCGGTGCCGAGTGTGGAGTCATCCCCGTGGCCCGGATAGAACCAGGTGTCGTCGGGAAGCTCGTTGAACACCCGCGACTCCAGGTCGTCCATCAGGCTCGTGAAGTCCTCCGCACTTGTTGTCCGTCCAGGACCGCCGGGGAACAGGGAGTCGCCGGTGAACAGGTGCGGGTGCCCGTTCGGGTCGCGGTACAGCAGGGCGATCGAACCCGGCGTGTGGCCGCGCAGGTGGATCATCGACAGCTGGGATTCGCCGACGTCGATGGTGTCGCCGTGCTCGATCAGGCGGTCCGGCGGCACCGGCAGCGCCTCGGCGTCGGCCGGGTGCGCCAGCGTGAAGCACCCCGTCTGGCCGGCGACCGCGCCGAGGGCCTGCCAGTGGTCGGCGTGCTGGTGGGTGGTCACGATGGTGCGCAGGCGCGGGCGCTGCGCGTCGTGGCCGAGCAGGTCGGCCAGCCGCTCCGAGTCGTTGGCGGCGTCGATCAGCAGCGCGTCACCGGTGCGGCGGCACACCAGCAGGTACGCGTTGTTGTCCATCGGGCCGACCGAGATCTTGGTGATGGTCAGCGCGTCGAGCTCGCGCCGCGCCGGGGCGCCGCCCGGTTCGACGTGTCCGGTGTACTGTCGTTGAGGCTCCACGGGCCGAGCCTAGCGCTCCGCGCTCGCGGCCTCGGCGGATGATCGCCGGTCAGGCGGTCGCCCCCCTGGGAGGCACCATCAGGCCGTAGATCACTAGCACCGACAGCGCGATCACCAGCAGCGACCAGAGCGGGAACGCGGCGAGGAACGCCAGGTGCGCGATCGCGCTCAGCGCGGCCAGCCCGATGCCGGTCATCCGCGCCCACATCTGCCCGTACAGGCAGCCGACGCCGGCCACTACCTGCACGACGCCCAGCGCCAGCCAGAACCAGCCCCACGCGTTGAAGTCGAAGACCAGCAGCTGAGCTGTTCCGACGAGGTAGTAGGTGGGACGGAACAGCGCGGTGATCCCCCCGATGATGTTGAAGACGCCGACCATCGCGATCAGCGAGCCGGCGAACGCCATCCACCCGGACATCGAGGCAGCTGGCTGTGCAGGCGCCATCGCCCACTGCTTCTGCTGCTCAGGTGCTGTCGTCTGTTCGGGCGTTGTCGTCCCCTCGGCCTTCGCCTGGGATTCGGGCCCGGTCTGCGGACTGGACATCGTGCGCCCCCTCACGTTGCTCTATGACGTGTCCACCGCCAGAGTCGCGCTTTCGGGGCATTCGTGCAGCTCGACCGGGTGCTCAGATCGGCAGCGCCGCGGAACCGAGCAGCGCGAGCTCCCACCGTGGACGCAGCGGCAGGTCGCGGCGTGCGCCGCTGCTCCGCGTGACCACGCCCTTTTCCCGAACGTTGGCCAGCACGGCCGCGGATCGACGTTTTGCCTGGTCACGTGCCGTGTGCACCCAAGAGCGCTCGCGGTCGGTGAATCGCGGAAACGGCCGTCCTCAGAGCCAGTGCGGGAGGTTCGGGAAGTCGCCGTCCAGCCGGTCCAGGCCGGTGCGGCCCAGCAGCCAGCCGAGCATCGGGCCCGGCTCGCCGCGCACCCGGCTCGGCGGCGAGGTGGTCCCGCGCAGGTCCCAGCTCCGCCGGTGGTCGCCGAAGTCGACCTCCACCGACAGCGCCGGCACGTCCGGCCGACCGCCGAACTGCTGCACCACGTCCTCCAGCAGCTGCTCGGCGTCCGGCTGCGGGATGTCGGCGAAGTCCACGTCGTGATCGAGGTCGACCAGATGCGCCCAGACCTCCAGCAGGCGCAGGCGCAGCATGTGGTGCGCGGGCATCGGGTCGCCGACCGCGTCGGCGATCTCCGCCGTCCACGCGGTGGCCGGCAGCGCGTGGGCGGCGTGGGCGAAGCGCTCGCAGGACGCCGCCAGGTCCTCCAGCAGCAGCCGGTGGCTGCGCACCGCTCCTTCAGCGATGGCCTCGTCCCGGTCGTCGCCGCTGGCGTACATCGCGTGCTCGATCCCGGTCCGTGCCCAGATCAGCAGGTTGTGGAAGCCGTCGGCGTTGCGCGCCAGGTGCGTGATGACGTGCGCCCTGCTCCAGCCGGGCAGCAGACTGGGCTGGCGCACGGCCAGCTCGTCCAGTTCGGCGACGGTGTCCAGCAGCCGACTGCTCGCTCGCTCTACGGCGGTCAGCTGGGCGGTGATCTGGTGGGCGAGGTGCGCGGCGGCCGCCGGTTGGGCACTGCTGCGGCCACCGGTCCCGAGTGCGATGTCAGCCATGAGTGAACCTCTGCATGCAGGGGGTGTTTTCGCGACCGGTGAAGAGTCGAGCTTAATTGCGCAGGCCACAGCGGCGACAGTGCCCATTCCGGGGGAATTTGCGTATCGTCGGAGGAGCCGCGGCCGACCTGCCCGCATGTCACTCGTCCGAGTGAGTGGGTGGTTGTTGCGCGGACTGCGCGCCGCACGCGCTCCGGGTCTGTCAGGTGCCCCGAATAGCATGGGCGGGCGACGTCGCGTACCTGCCGATGCACTGCTTGCAGCCGGCGCGCGTCCACGTCAACGCCAGAACTTTTCGAAGGGATCACAGTGGCTGACCGCCTTGTCGTTCGCGGCGCCCGTGAGCACAACCTGCGCGGGATCGACCTCGACCTGCCCCGTGACAGCCTGATCGTGTTCACCGGGCTGTCGGGCTCCGGGAAGTCGAGCCTGGCCTTCGACACCATCTTCGCGGAGGGGCAGCGCCGCTACGTTGAGTCGCTGTCTGCCTACGCCCGGCAGTTCCTCGGTCAGATGGACAAGCCCGATGTGGACTTCATCGAGGGCCTGTCCCCGGCGGTGTCGATCGACCAGAAGTCCACCAACCGCAACCCGCGGTCGACGGTGGGCACCATCACCGAGGTGTACGACTACCTGCGACTGCTGTACGCGCGGGCGGGCAAGGCGCACTGCCCGACCTGCGGCGAACCGATCAGCAAGCAGACCCCGCAGCAGATCGTCGACCAGGTGCTGGAGATGCCCGACCGGGCCAAGTTCCAGGTGCTGGCCCCGGTCGTGCGCGGGCGCAAGGGCGAGTACGCCGACCTGTTCGAGCAGCTGCAGTCGCAGGGCTACGCGCGTGCCCGCATCGACGGCGTGGTGCACTCGCTGGACGCGCCGCCGAAGCTGAAGAAGCAGGAGAAGCACGACATCGCGGTGGTCATCGACCGCCTCACCGTGAAGGCCAGCGGGAAACAGCGGCTGACCGACTCGGTGGAGACCGCGCTGCGGCTGGCAGACGGCCTGGTGCTGATCGAGTTCATCGACCTCGACGAGGACGATCCGAACCGGGAGCGGAAGTTCTCCGAGAACCTGGCCTGCCCCAACAGCCACCCGCTGGGCGTGGACGAGCTGGAACCGCGGTCGTTCTCGTTCAACTCGCCCTACGGCGCCTGCCCGGAATGCGTGGGGCTGGGCATCCGCAAGGAGGTCGACCCCGAGCTGGTCGTGCCGGACGAGGACCTGTCGCTGGCCGACGGCGCGATCGCTCCGTGGGCGGGCGGGCACACCGCGGAGTACTTCACCCGCCTGCTGACCTCGCTGTCGGAGGCCATCGGCTTCCGGATGGACGCGCCGTGGCGGCAGCTGTCCACCAAGGTCAAGAAGGCGGTGCTGCACGGCACCAACGACCAGGTGCACGTCCGGTACAAGAACCGCTACGGGCGGACCCGCTCCTACTACGCCAACTACGAGGGCGTCATCCCGTTCCTGGAGCGGCGGCTGGAGCAGACCGAGTCCGACTACGCCCGCGAGAAGTACGAGGGCTACATGCGGGACGTGCCGTGCCCGGCGTGCGACGGCACCCGGCTCAAGCCGGAGATCCTGGCCGTGACGATGGCGAACGACGAGTTCGGCGAGCTGTCCATCGCCGAGGTCAGCGCGCTGAGCGTGAGCGCGTGCGCCGCGTTCCTGAACGGGCTGGTGCTCGGGCCGCGCGAGCAGATGATCGCCGGGCGGGTCCTCAAGGAAGTTCAGGCGCGGCTGGGCTTCCTGCTCGACGTCGGCCTGGACTACCTGTCGCTGGACCGCGCGGCCGGGACGCTCTCGGGCGGCGAGGCGCAGCGCATCCGGCTGGCCACCCAGATCGGTTCGGGCCTGGTCGGCGTGCTGTATGTGCTGGACGAGCCGTCGATCGGGTTGCACCAGCGGGACAACCACCGGCTGCTGGAGACGCTCAGCCGGCTGCGGGACCTGGGCAACACCCTGATCGTCGTCGAGCATGACGAGGACACCGTGCGCAGCGCGGACTGGGTGGTCGACATCGGCCCCGGTGCGGGCGAGCACGGCGGCCAGGTCGTCCACAGCGGGCCCTACAAGGCGTTGCTGGACAACAAGAAGTCCCTGACCGGTGACTACCTGGCCGGGCGCAAGCAGATCCCGCTGCCCGCGGTTCGGCGCCCGCGCGACCGCAAGCGGCAGCTGACGGTGGTCGGGGCGCGCGAGCACAACCTCCGCAAGATCGACGTGTCGTTCCCGCTGGGCTGTCTGGTGGCGGTCACCGGCGTGTCCGGATCGGGCAAGTCGACGCTGGTCAACGACATCCTCGCGTCGGTGCTGGCGAACAAGCTCAACGGAGCCCGGCAGGTGCCCGGCCGGCACACCCGGATCAAGGGCCTGGAGCACGTCGACAAGCTGGTGCAGGTCGACCAGTCGCCGATCGGCCGCACCCCGCGGTCGAACCCGGCCACCTACACCGGCGTGTTCGACCACATCCGCAAGCTGTTCGCGGCGACCACCGAGGCGAAGGTGCGCGGCTACCAGCCGGGCCGGTTCTCGTTCAACGTCAAGGGCGGCCGGTGCGAGTCGTGCGCGGGCGACGGCACGCTGAAGATCGAGATGAACTTCCTGCCGGACGTGTACGTGCCGTGCGAGGTGTGCAAGGGCGCCCGGTACAACCGGGAGACCCTGGAGGTGCACTACAAGGGCAAGACGATCGCCGAGGTCCTCGACATGCCGATCGAGGAGGCCGCGCACTTCTTCGAGCCGATCAACGCGATCCACCGGCACCTGAAGACGCTGGTGGACGTCGGTCTGGGCTACGTGCGGCTCGGGCAGCCAGCGCCGACGCTCTCCGGCGGTGAGGCGCAGCGCGTGAAGCTGGCGAGCGAGCTGCAGAAGCGGTCCACCGGCAAGACGGTCTACATCCTCGACGAGCCGACCACCGGGTTGCACTTCGAGGACATCCGCAAGCTGCTCGGCGTGATCAACGGTCTGGTGGAAAAGGGCAACACGGTGATCGTGATCGAGCACAACCTGGATGTCATCAAGACGTCGGACTGGGTGCTGGACATGGGCCCGGAGGGCGGCTCGGGCGGCGGCACCCTCGTCGCCGAGGGCACCCCGGAGGAGCTGGCCGAGGTCGACGAGAGCCACACGGGCCGCTTCCTCGCCCCGGTGCTGTCCGGAGACTGAGCTGTCGTGAGCGCGAATGCGGCCTCGACGCCGTGTTCGCGCTCACGACCGCGGCCGGGCGAGGAGATGCCGCTTCCGTGCGTGCTTTTAGGTGCTATCGCGCCTGAAAGCACGCACGGGTCGCTCGGTTTGCCGTTTCGGGTTCGTTACCCGGGGCGATTACGTTCGGCGGCATGGTGCACAACGAGTTCTCGGTTTCGGGCAGCGTGGTCGTGGAGGCTCCGCCGGAGGCGGTGTTCGCGGTGCTGGCGGATCCGCGCAAGCATTCGGTTATCGACGGTTCCGGCACGGTGCAGGGGGAGATGAGCGGTCCGCAGCGGCTGGTGCTCGGATCCAAGTTCGGGATGCGGATGCGCAGGGGCGTCGGCTACCGGATCACCAACACCGTGGTGGAGTACGAGGAGAACCGGCTGATCGCGTGGCGGCACATGCTGCCCGGCCGGTGGCGGTACGAGCTGGCGCCGGAGGGCGACTCGGCGACCAGGGTCACCGAGACCTACGACTACACCGCGATGATGCCGAAGCTGGTGGCCCGCACCGGCTTGCCCAAGCAGAACCAGCGGTCGATCGACGCCACCCTGCAGCGCCTCAAGGTATACGTGGAGGGCGAGCAGGGCTGACCTCCCCATCTGCGGAAAGTAGGTGCCCGTACGACATCTACTTGACAACTTGCAAAGTAGTTGCGAACCTGGCTGCCATGAACGAGGTGCAGGTTGAGGCCGCCGCGCAGCTGGCGCGCGCGGACCGGTTGGGGGCCGAGGCCCGTCGCGGCGGGCGCTGGTACGTGCGGTACTTGCTGGTGTTCGGGGTCGCTTCCTTCGTCCTGGCCGCGGTTTTCGCGTTCGTGGACAACTCGACCGCGGTCGTCGTGGGTACGCCGCTGTGGATCGTGTTCGTCGTCGGCATCTCCGTGTGGGCGGCAACCCGCAGGGTGGGGCTGCGCGGCTTCGGGGCGCTCACGGCATGGTCATGTCGGCGTGGACCTCGGCTTGGATCGCAACGGTCGTCGTCGGCGGCAATTGGATGTCCCAGGTGTGGCAGTGGTGGCTCGGCGGAGGGGTCGTGATGGCGGCGATCGCGTTCGTCGGCGCCGGTGTCGCGCACAGCCGGAGCAGGGGATGAGCGGCGGAGCGCATCCCCGGCACCAACTGAACGAGCTCATCCACTCGCCGGTGCGGTTCTCCATCGCCGCGACGCTCGCGGCGGTGGACCAGGCCGAGTTCAGGTACGTGCGCGACATCATCGAGGTCAGCGACTCGGTGCTCTCCAAGCAGGTGTCGACGCTGGAGGAAGCGGGCTACGTCAAGGTGAAGAAGGGGTACGTCGGCAAGCGCCCCCGCACCTGGCTCAGCCTCACGGCGAAGGGCCGCCGCGCGTACGAGGCGCACCTGGCGGCGCTGAGGGCGATCACCACGCAGCCGGTCGCGGAGCCGATCGGGGAGCGGAGCTGACGTGGGTGCCGTGAGCATCGCCGCGATCGCGGCGGAACTCGTCATCATGATCTGCGGCCCGGTCGCCGCGGCCATCTGGATCCGCCGGCGGTTCGCCGTGCCGGGCCGCGTTTTCTGGATCGCCGCGGGCTTCTTCCTCGTCAATCTCGTCGTCAACGTGCCGCTCGTGACGCTGCTGTGGCCGTCGCTGTTCGGTACAGGCAGCTGCTGCTCGCGGCGACCGCGATGACCTACGCGGTCTGCGAGGAGATCGCGCGGTACCTGAGCTTCCGCGCCGGCCGGAGCATGCGGGCCAACAGGACGGCAGCCGGCGCGCTCGCCGCCGGGGTCGGGCACGGCGGCGCGGATTCCGTCCTGTTCGGACTGCAATACGCCTTGGGGATGGCGGTCGTGTGGCTGCTGCCGCAGGCGTTGCCGTCCGGGGCGGCCGCGCGGCTGTCGGGCAGTCCGTGGTGGACGTTCCTGCTCACCGGGGTCGAGCGGCCCATCGCCATCGCCTGCCACGTCGGCTTCGCCGCGCTCATCGTGCTCGCCTACCGCAGGTCCGCGCTGTTCCTGCCGGTCGCGGTGGCCGCGCACTTCGTAGTCGACTTCGCCACATTCGGCTTGCAGGGCGTCGCCGGCGGCTTCTGGCACGACCTGCTCTTCTTGGCGTTCGCGATCGCCGCGGTGTTCGTGTTCCGCTGGGCACGCCGCAGCTGCCCGCGCGTCGAGGCACCCGAGACGCCGCAGCCCGTCCGCTGAACGCCTGCTGCGACGCCGACTCGGGTCCCGTTCGCAGCCTTCGGTCGGTCGGTCGCCCGCTCAAGTGTCGTGGTGGGTGACGCTCATTCCGGTTACTCGTGCGGCGAGTGTCCGGATTCCCTGGCTTATTCGGATCGACCGGAATTCGAGTTCTTTCCCAGAGGAGGCTTCATGTTGCGTCGTGCTGCGGCCGCGTTCCTGATGAGTGGCCTGGTGATGGCTGCTGCGGCAGCACCTGCAAGTGCGGTGGTAGACCCCCTGGCCCTCGTCGCATGTGCTTCGGAGTCCGTGACAGCGGTCTCCCCGGCTGACTTGACCGGCTGCCTCGCCCCATAGGACTGCGGCCTGAAGGGCACCTTGGAGCAACCTCGTTGCTCGAAGGTGCCTTTCACCGCTTTCTGGGCGATCACGGGGGGCATTGGCCGGTTTGGCGTGGGGTGCTCCCGCAGTGCATCACGAGTACGGGTTTGCGGTCGTTGGGCTGAGCGCTGTCCGGGCCCGCCTCCACGACTCGCATCACCGAGATCGCCTTGCGGACCGGGACCTGTCCGGCCGGGGCGCCGAAGTCGATGGCGCCGCTGTTCGCGCGGATACCGCCCGGGTTCTCGCCGAGCCGGGCGATCCCGTACCAGACGGCTTGGCCGTTCAGCGGTGTCGTGTCGACCTCCACCTGCTCGTCGGTCACCTTCCGCACCGCCTGCCGGACGAGGTCGACCGCGTCGAACGCGAGCAGTCCCCGCCCCACCAGGCCGTCGGTGCCTTCTTGCACGCGCAGGCCGGTGAAGTCGATGTAATCCAGCTGGACGCCGGGCGGCAGCTGGCGGTCGAGCAGGAACTTCGTCGTGTCGTCCCCGGCCATCAGACGTGGCCGCATCTTGGGGTCGACGCACTTGTCCTGCACCGTGTTCAGGTACTTCCCGAACTGGTCTGCCCTTCCGGAGAAGAAGACCAGCGAATCGGGACTGCACCGCACGGCGTCGGAGGGGTTGGAGCGCTGCGGGTCCACCAACCGCGCCGAATCCCCCAGCTGCGCCCCGATGTCCTCGGCCAGGTTCTTGCTGTAGAGGTCGCCTTCCTCGTAGTACACGGCGACGTCGTGGACGCCAATGTTGCGAACGTGTTGCGCGACGACCTGGGACTCCCAGAGATTGGTCGGCCCCACCTGGTGGTAAAGCCTGCTCAGCTTGGGGAAGTCGTCGGCCGAGGTCACCGTGCCGACCATGGTCAGCCCGCTGCGACCCAGCGTGCTGATCGCCTTCGCGGTCCCGTCCCAGCTGCCGCCCAGCCCGACGACCGCCACCACGGGCGGTTCGCCCGGCGACGTGCCCTTGGCGTATTCGACGATGCGCTCGGCGACGTCGGGAGCGTGGCTCATCGAGGCGCCGCCGTTGGCGAGCACGACCCGGATCGCCACGCCGCCGTCCAGCCGCGCCTTCTCCTGCGCCTTCGCCAAGCCCTCCAACTCGGCGGCGACTCCGTCCAGAGTCGACGAATCGGGGTCCTTGCCGGTGAGGGTGCTGAAGTAGACGACCGAGATGTAGGGCAGCGGCTGGTCCTGGTCCACCCGGTTCTTGCCTTCCGCCAGGTCGTTTTCGCCCTCGATCGCCTGCTGCGCGTCGATGAGCCGATTGCGCAGGTTCTCATCCTTGATGTCGCTGGAGAAGTGGTAACCAGGGTCGGCGATACCGACGCATTCGTCGCCAGCCGACCACAGATCGGTGTTGGTCCACGGCCACCAACTCCGGCCGCAGTGCTGCTGGTACTGCTGGAGGTATGCGGCGCCGCCGCCGAGGACCAGCAGGACCACCAGCAGGATCGGGATGCGCCGCAGCAGCTTCGAGCGCTTCAGCGGCAGGCTCGTCTGGCCCAGCGAAACACCGGGTTCGTCGTCCGCCGAATACGGCTCGCCGGCCACCCGCAGCGTCACGTACCAGGCGGTGGTCGAGCGCTTGCGCCGCGCTTCCTGCAGGGTCTCGGGCCAGCTTTCGAGGGTGGCCGGTGCGCTGGGCGTCTCGCTGTCCTGCAGCGGCTGCGCGCCGCTGCCGATCACCAGCAGCGGGTCGGGGACGCCGGTCTCGTTGCGGACGTCGTTGATGAGCCGCACCAGGATCTTGGCGGCGGTCTCATCCCCGAGGTTGCGCAGCAGCAGCACCGGGTAGCAGTCCTTGGGCACCCACTGCCACCGCCACAGCCTCCTGGTGTACGACTCGGCCAGGTCGGTCAGGAACGCGTGCACCAGGAGTTTCCGCACCTGTTCGGCGTTCTCCCAGCGCGATGGCGTGGTGATCAGGCGCTGGGCGAAGCTGGGGAAGTCCGCCGATTCGCGCGGGGACAGGTAGCGCTGCCGCATGAACCAGCGTGCGACGCGGCCCCGGCGTACCCACCACGCGTAGTAGAGCGGGAAGAACGTGAGCGAAAGCGCGAAGAGGTACCAGGGCAGGCTCTGGGCGGCCGACTCCCAGAGTGCGGCTTCCTGCTGGGGCTGCTGCCTATCCCGCCGGGGTCGGCGGCTTCGGAGGTATTCGCGCAGCAGCTGCCGGGTGTGCGAATGCGGGGCCTGGGCCAGGTTCGTCGGTGGCAAGTTCTTCTTCAGCAGCCAGCTCAGCAGCGCGTAGCGGCGGAAGCGCAGCCGGCCGATCCGCGGCCACGAGTCGGCGTCGCGCAGCCCTTGGGCCGCTTTGTCCAGTAGCTTCCGGATCTGCACCGACTTCTGCCGCGGGGTTTCGGCGGGCGTCCCGCCGACGTCCAGCCTCACGTGCGGCACGACGGTTCCGAGGTGGCCGGAGAGCTGATCGACGAGGGCACCGGAGTCGTTGTCGCGCAGCAGGTGGACGATCGGCTGGTCCGGGATCTTCTCCATGCGACGTCGCCTGATCCACCGCCGGTCGAGGCGCGATGGAAGCTGGGAGACCGGAACTCCCAGGCTCACCGATGCTTCCGTCATCCTCACCCCCGGTGATTGATCGATCATTCAATGCGACGTTACCGGGCGGGATGGCGGATTCACACCTGTTTCAAGGGTTTTCCCCGCGGCCCCGGCTACCTCGGTCGGCCGGGTACGCCGGGGCGGGTTTGCTACGGGTGCGGGCCGCCGAGCGGCCGTACTCGACGCCGAAGGCATCCAGGCGGGGCGAGTGGTGGTCGACCAGGCGCCGCCGGAAGTCCGCGAAGTCGCGGTCGGGGCTGCTTCAGGCGACCTCGGTGAACGCGGTCGGCCGGGGGGAGGCGGCGTAGTCCACGCGGCGCGGGGTGTCCAGGTGCTCGGTCCAGACCTGCGCTGCACGCCGAGCGCGCGCTCGGTCAGGGGCTCGTAGCCGTAGACGTCCTCCAAGGTGGTCAGGAAGCCGACGGGGATCGGCTCGTCGGGGTGGTCGGCCTGCCGGTGGTCGAAGTAGCGCCGGTGCTCGGGACACAGCACCACGTCGTGCCCGCGGTCCGCGGCGCGCGGCGCGGCCTGCTCGTCGCGCCAGGTCGCGATGATGGTCTGCGGCGGCAGCGGGTCCACTGCGTCCAGGATCTCGTCCCGGCCCGACGCCCGACGCCCGACGCCCGACGCCCTACGCCCGGCGAGTGGATGTGGTCGACGAGCGAGCGCAGGAAGACGCCGTGTTCCGGGGTCGTGCCCGGGACCTCCTCGCCGCCGATGCAGATCACCGGGGGGGGGGGGGGGGGGGGGACCTCGATCAGGTGGTCCAGGACGACGCGGTAGAAGTCCACTGTGGCCGGATCGGTGTTGAGGGTTTCGGCGCTGACGCCACAGGAATCCCAAATCTGGGGGCGCGCGCCGGTGCTGAGTTCCGGGTAGGCGGCGATGGCCGCCTGGCTGTGCCCGGGCACGTCGACCTCCGGGACCACGGTGATGTGGTGCCGGGCGGTGTGGGCGACGATCTCCCGCAGGTCCTCGGTGGTGTAGAAGCCGCCGTGCGGGCGGGAGTCGAACTCCGGCTCCTCGCCCCGGCCGACCATCGACCGCCGCCGCCAGGCGCCGGTGCGGGTCAGCTCGGGAAAGCGCTGCATCTCGACGCGCCAGCCCTGGTCGTCGGTCAGGTGCAGGACGTTGAGCTTGTGCACGGTCGGCAGCTCGACGAACCGGAGCACCTCGCGCTTGGGCGGGAAGTGCCGGGCCACGTCCAGGTGGCAGCCGCGCCAGGCGAACCGCGGCCGGTCCTCGACCCGGCTGCACGGCAGAAAGAACCATCCATAGTGGATCAATGCGACGCGGTAGGCGGACGGGTCGAGGAGCTGCCGCAGCCCCACGGTAGCCGTTGAGCACCATGTTCTGCCCGGCCACGCCGCCGAGAGGCTCAGCAGGTCCCCGTCGGGCCAGGGTTGCACCAGCGCGAGCCGGGGGTGCTTGCATTGGGTGCGGAATGTGCCGTCGAGGCCGGCGACCATGAACGTGCGGTCGTGTTCGAACCCGGTCGGCGATCTCGCCTGGCGCGGTGGATGTGGTACCCACTCCTCGGTCAGGAGGCGCCCTTGCTTCGTTTCGCACCGTCGGCCGAGCGTGCGGGAAGGGCTCGTCGCAGCGACTCTCGGCCGCGACCCCATGCGGATACCGCACAGCCTGCCCGACGCCGAAGCCCGTCGTCAACGCAGTTCTCATGGCAGGCGGCCGGAGGCGCGCAGCAGGTCGAGCAGTCGGTCGACGAACTCGGCTTGGGCAGGGTTGAGCTTCTCGCGGGCGGTTCCCGGGTCGCACCACAGGGCGCGGTCGACCTCCGGGAAGCTCTGGCGGCGGCCCGACTTCGGCGGCCACTCCATCTCGAACTCGTTGCTGCGCAGGGCTTTCGCATCGAAATCGCCCTCGACGGCCCAGGCCGTCACAAGTTTGCCGTTGCGCTGCTTCACCTCGCCGAGCGGCGAGAGCTCGCGGTCGGTCAACGGCATGCCGGTCTCCTCGGCGAACTCGCGGGTGGCCGCGGCCAGCGCGTCCTCGTCCGGCTCGTGCTCGCCCTTGGGGATGGACCATGCCCCGGCGTCCTTCTTCTTCCAGAACGGACCGCCCGGGTGCACGACGAGGACCTGCGGTGATCCGTCCTCGATCTTGAACAGCAGGATGCCGGCGCTTCGTTTGCTCACCCCACCAGTGTCACGCACCCGGCTGTTACCGAAGCACGGTGTCCGAAGCGGATGGTCGCGCCGGACACGTGGTTCGGGTCCGTCGGCGAGCCGCTCTGGCGGAATTCGTGAAATCCGTCGATGCTGGCAGCGTGGAACGGGTCGTGCTGCACGTGGATCTCGATCAGTTCATCGTCGCGGTCGAGCTGCTGCGACATCCCGAGCTGCGGGGACGGCCGGTGCTCGTCGGCGGGTCCGGCGACCCGAAGGAGCGCGGCGTGGTGGCCGGGGCGTCCTACGAGGCGCGGGAGTTCGGGGTCCGCTCCGGGACACCACTGCGCACTGCGGCAGCCCGTTGCCCGGAGGCGGTGTTCCTGCCCGCCGACCGCGAGACCTACCTCGTCGCGTCCGCCGACGTGATGGCGGCGCTGCGGGAGGTCGGCGGCATCCTGGAGGTCGCGGGGTGGGACGAGGCGTTCATGCTGGTCGACACCGAGGACGCCGAGTTCACCGCGCGATCGGTGCAGCGGCACGTGCGGGAACGCACCGCCCTGGCGTGCTCGGTGGGCATCGGCGACAACAAGCTCCGCGCGAAACTGGCCTCCGGGTTGGCCAAACCCGCCGGGGTGTTCCGGCTGGACGTGTCCAACTGGGTCGAGGTGATGGCGTCGCGTCCGACGGACGCGTTGTGGGGCGTCGGGGCGAAGACGGCGAAGAAGCTCGCGGCGCGCGGCATCGCCACCGTCGGCGACCTGGCGCGGACCGCGATGGCCGACCTCGTGGGCGAATTCGGCCCCAACATCGGGCCCTGGCTCGTCGCGCTCGCGCACGGCTATGACTCGACGCCGGTCACCGACGAGCCCTACCAGGCGCGCTCGCACGGCCGTGAGGTCACCTTCCAGAAGGACCTCTGCGACGAAGCCGAGATGCGCTCGGAGATCACCCGCCTGTCGCGCGTCGTCGCCGATGACCTGGCAGTCGAGGACGCCCTGGCCCGCAGGGTCGTGGTGAAGGTGCGCGATTCCCGCTTCGCCACCCACACCCACGGAGTGTCGCTCCCGGCCCCCACCCGCGAAGCCGACGCCATCGAGCGCGCCGCCCAGACCGCACTCGGCCGGTTCCCGCTGGACCGCCCGGTCCGCCTGCTCGGCGTCCGCGCCGAGATCGCCCGCACGGCAAGCTGAAGCGAACGGCCTGTTCGCCTCACTAGGAGCCTGTTGCGTTTTCGGCGAAAACGGCTGAACCGAAGTACCAAATCAGTCTCGATCGCCGCCGTTTGTCCGCCAGTGGCCATCTCAGCCGTGATCGATCGATCACGGTCCGTGGTGGGCGTAATTTTGCAACAGGCTCCTAGTGTCCTGCGCCGGAGATTCGTTGACAATATGATCGGAGTGACTCCAAGATCTCATCAGCGCTCTTCGTCCAGATGAACGGCCGGGGATCGTTGTTCCACTCGTCGATCCAGTTGCGGATATCGGCCTCGAGTGCCTGGACGCTGGTGTGCACGCCGCGTTGCAGGAGTTTGGTGGTCAATTCGCCGAACCAGCGTTCGACCTGGTTGATCCAGGACGATCCGGTCGGGATGAAGTGGATTTGGAATCGAGGATGCTTCGCTAGCCATTTCTGGATGATCTCAGTTTTGTGGGTGGCGTAGTTGTCACAAATGACATGGACGCCTAACTCCGCCGGTACGGTCTTGTCGATCTTGGTGAGAAATTTGCGGAACTCGACCGAGCGGTGCCGGCGGTGCAGCGAGGAGATGACCTTGCCGGTGGCGATGTCGAAGGCGGCGAACAGGCTGGTGACGCCGTGACGGACGTAGTCGTGGGTGCGGCGTTCGGGCATGCCGGGCATCATCGGCAACACCGGCTGGGACCTCTCCAGTGCTTGCACCTGGGATTTCTCATCGGTGCATAGCACCACTGCGTTCTCGGGCGGGTTCATATACAGGCCGACGACGTTACGGACCTTCTCGATGAACTGCGGATCGGTAGAGAGCTTGAATGTGTCGGCCAAGTGGGGTTTAAGGTTGAACGCTTTCCAGATCCGTCCCACGGTCGATTTACTCAGCCCGGAACGCTTCGCCATCGATGTACGCGACCAATGCGTCGCGTTGTTCGGTTTCTCTTCCAACGTCGAGACGACCACCTTCTCCACCTGTTCGTCGGTGATCTTCCGCGGCGCGCCTGGGCGATCCTCGTCGACCAACCCCTTCAGTCGTCGCTGGACAAACCGCGACCGCCACTTGCCCACCGTCGGCCGCGCCACCCGCAACTGCTCGGCGACATCCACATTGGACAAACCATCGGCGCATGCCAGCACAATCCGACACCGCAACGCCAAAGCCTGCGAACTCTTCGCCCGCCGAGCCCAACGCTGCAACGTCGAACGCTCATCGTCGGTCAGCACCAACTCAGCCTTCGGCCGCCCAGTCCTCGCCATTCCCGCAGTATAGCCATTTCGACCATGAATTTCCGGTGCAGGACACTAGGTGGCGCGAACGGTCCGTTCGCTTCAGACCTCTGGTGCGCGTTCTGTGAGGGCCTTGTTCAGCAGGTGGGCCAGGGGGTAGTCGACGAGGCTGCGCATCGCCAGCGCATCGACTCGGCGAGCTCGCCGGGCATCTGCTGGGTGACCCCACCGCGCTCGACATCACCGACCACGCCTGATCCCGGTTCCGCCAGCCAGGTACCGATCGTGCTCTTGGCCGCTGCAGAGCGTGTTCCGGAATGTGTTGGTTGAAGCGAACGGACCGTTCGTGCCGCTATGAGGCTTTGCGTTTTCGACCAAACGGCCGAACGGCCATGTACCGCGAGCTGTCCTTCAACGACCCGCACACCGACGTCGCGCAGCTCGGCGAGCTCGCCGACCGCAACACCGAGCTGCTCGTCGCCGGGCGCATGCCGACCCGCTGAGTTCCGGCGAGCGGGTCCGGGCGGGCTGGACCACCCTGGTGCTGTGATGCGGACAGCACCGGGGAGGCGGGCATGAGCGGCAGTCCAGTGATCGTGGGCGTCGACGGTTCGGCGGTCGCGCGGAACGCGGCCCGCTGGGCGGCGTGGGAGGCGGCGCGGCGCGGGGTCGATCTCCGAATCGTCTACGCGGACGCGACCGCCCAACCCGTGCTGGGCGAAGCTGACCCGGCGCCCGTCCGCAGCGAGGTCGCGCACTGGCTGGACGCCGCCGTCGAGAGCGCGCGCGAGCAGGCGCCGGAGGTGTCCGTCGCAGCCGCGTCCGTGCCGGGCACGGCGGAGAAGGTGCTGATCGCGGAGTCCGAGCGCACCGGGCTCTTGGTGGTGGGTGATCGCGGTTTCGGCGGCTTCACCGGCCTGCTCGCCGGTGCCGTCGCGCTGAAGGTGGCCGCGCACGCGCACTGCGCGGTGGCGGTCGTGCCGGATGTCGGTGAGCCGCTGCGCTTCCCGGTGACCGGCCCGGTCGTGGCCGGGGTGGACGACGCCGCGTCGGCAGACCCCGTGCTGGAGCACGCCTTCGCGGTGGCCGCCTCCCGGGCTGTGCCGCTGCACGTCGTGCACACCTGGGAAGTGGTCGGGATCGATCTCAAGTGGCTGCGCACCCGGCTGCCCGAGCAGGAGGTCAGCGAGAACGAGGAGCGGTACGTCGCCGAGGTCCTGGCGGGCTGGGGGGAGCGGTTCCCCGACGTCGAGGTGCTGCGGTTCGTCGGCCGCGAATCACCGACCGCGGAGCTGCTCGCCCGCGCGGCGGCTGCGCAGCTCGTGGTGGTGGGCGCGCGCGGCCGCGGCGGCGTCGCCGGTGCCCACCTGGGCTCGACCAGCCACAAGCTGATCCACCACTCGCCCTGCCCGGTCCTGGTCGTCCGCAACATCGCGCGCTGAAAATGCCTTTCGTCGCAACGAGTTCGAGGTCCGGCAGGCTCAGGGGATCGCCCCTCGACTGCGTCACCCGGTATTTCCATGCTCGGGAAGCCATACGTGACTTGAACGCCATTCGACGATGAGTGGGATATGACCCCGGCGTCTCCGGTTTCAAGGAGGGCGACCACGGGCATCGGCGGCGTCGGCATCACGCCGCGCAGGGTCCCGCGGCGGCGCGCGCTACGTGGTCGCGGTCGACCCGGTCGCGTTCAAGCGGGAGAAGGCAGCGACTACTGATCCGGGCCGATGCGGGGCGGCCGGACGTCACTGGGCGTCCGGCCGCCCGAATGCTGCGGCCAGTTCGCGCATCGCGGTGTCGAGCAGTTCGGTGAGTTCGGAATCGGTTCTGCCGAGCCACTGTTCGTAGGCGGCGATGGCGACGCCGAGCGTGGCGTGGGCGATGGCCTGCGGCGTGAGGTTGTCCTCGGGCTGGCCGAGGCGTTCGCCGACGAATTCGGCGATGACCTGCCGCCAGGCCTGGAACCGCAGCGTCGAGTGGGCCTGCAAGGCGGGCACCCCGAGGATGAGCTGCATCCGGTGGCGGTGCGCCGGAACCTGCTCCGGGGCGACCCGGTTGAACTCGACCAGGCAGTGGCGGATCGCGTCCATCAGCGGGGTTTCCGGCGGCGCGGCGTGGAAGTCCGCGCGCATCCGGTCCAGTTCACCGTCGAAGTCGCCCCACGGGACGTCGTTCTTCGACGGGAAGTAGTGGAAGAACGTCCGCCGAGCGATGCCCGCCGCGCGGGCGATGTCGGCGACGGTGGTGTTCTCGAAGCCGTGTTCGTCGAAGAGTTCGAACGCGACCTGCTCCAGCTCGGCGGCGGTGGTCACCTTCCGTCGACCACCGGGGCGGTGGGCTGCGCCAATGGTGTTGTGCCCCAAAGGATGCATCTCCAGGTCTTTCAAAATGCACTCGGTGCAAATATGGTAGCCGAAGTGGCCAGGGCGGCCGACTCGGTTCGGCCCTCATCGACGAGGAGCATCGCATGGCTGATGAACAGCACGAGATGGGCACTGCCGCAGCGGAGCCGGCGGTCGAAGAGGACCTGCTGGTCGAAGAGGTCTCGATCGACGGGATGTGCGGGGTCTACTAGCGGTGGCCGGTGCAGCGGAATTCGATCCGAGTCGCGGTTACCGGCTGAACCCGCAGGTCGCGTTGCGCCCCGAGCCGTTCGGGGCGCTCGCGTACCACTTCGGCAACCGCAAGCTGTCGTTCCTGAAGGTTCCCGAGCTGGTGGACCTGGTGCGCGGGCTCGCCGAGCACGCCAGCGTCGAGGACGCCCTGCTGGACGTCCCGGCGGAGCGCCGGGCGCAGTTCCGGCGGGCGCTGTCCTCGCTGGCGGCTACGGACATGATCCGGCCCCGATGAGCGGTGGCGATTTCGCGCGAAATCGCCACCGCCCCTGCACCGGAAGCGTCGATTTCGCGCGAAATCGACGCTTCCGCACCCGACCCGAGTCCGTCGAACCCGTGGAGTCGAAGATGACTGCTGTGCAACCGGCGCCCGTGCCGTCGCTGGTGGAGCAGTTCAAGGGCGGGCTGGCCGCCCCGATCTGCTTGACCTGGGAGTGGACCTATGCCTGCAACCTGGCTTGTGAGCACTGCCTTTCGTCGTCCGGGCGGCGGGATCCGCGCGAGCTGAGCACAGCCGAGATGAAGGCCGTGATCGACGAGTTGCAGCGGATGCAGGTCTTCTACGTCAACGTCGGCGGCGGCGAGCCGACGGTGCGCCCGGACTTCTGGGAACTGCTGGACTACGCCATCGACCACCAGGTAGGTGTGAAGTTCTCCACCAACGGGCTGCGCATCGACGCCGAGCGCGCCCGGCAGCTCGCGGCCACCGACTACGTGGACGTGCAGATCTCCCTGGACGGCGCGACGCGCGGGGTGAACGACGCCGTGCGCGGTCCCGGGTCGTTCGACATGGCGATGCGCGCGCTGGATAACCTGTCGGCGGCGGGCATGCGGGACTTCAAGATCTCGGTGGTCATGACCCGGCAGAACGTGTCGCAACTGGACGATTTCAAGGCCATCGCCGACCGGTCCGGCGCGCAGCTGCGGATCACCCGGCTGCGCCCGTCGGGGCGCGGCGCGGACGTGTGGGACGAGCTGCATCCGACGGACGCGCAGCAGCGCGAGATCTACTCGTGGCTGGTCGAGCACGGCGAGCAGGTGCTCACCGGGGACTCGTTCTTCCACTTGAACGCCCTGGGGTCGACGCCGCTGCCGGGTTTGAACCTGTGCGGCGCCGGTCGGGTGGTGTGCCTGATCGACCCGGTGGGTGATGTGTACGCGTGCCCGTTCGCGATCCACGACGAGTTCAAGGCCGGAAACGTGCGCGATGTCGGCGGATTCGCCCGGGTGTGGCGGGAATCTGAGCTGTTCACCGAGCTGCGGCAGCCGCAGTCCGGCGGTGCGTGTCAGTCGTGCTCGGAGTTCGACGCGTGCCAGGGCGGCTGCATGGCGGCCAAGTTCTTCACCGGCCTGCCGTTGGACGGCCCCGACCCGGAGTGCGTGAAGGGGCACGGGCAGACCGCACTGTCCGTTGTGGACCGTTCGGGGTTGCCGAAGGCGTCGCGGGACCATTCCCGGTCGTCGCGGCGGCGGGTCGGACTGGGCATGCCATCGGTGCCGGCCAAGCCGTGCGACTCCAGCCCGCTGACGAGCCAGTCGTGAGACTGACCGACTGCGTCCGGCTGGGCGCGGTGCCGGCCCCGTCGCGGGTGCTGTTCGGGCCGCACGAGACGAATCTGGGCCGTGGCCGCGGCATTTCCGACCGGCATGTGGCCTACTACGCGGCGCGGGCGGCCGGCGGTGCAGGCGTGATCGTCACCGAGACCGCCAGCGTGCACGCCTCCGACTGGCCCTACGAGCGCGCACCGCTCGCCGCGGAGTGCGGCCAGGGGTGGGCGGCTGTCGCCGAGGCCTGCCGGCCGCACGGCGCGGTGGTGCTCGCCGGTCTCGGGCACTCCGGCTCGCAGGGAGCTTCGGCGTTCTCGCAGAGCGCGCTGTGGGCGCCGTCGCGGGTGCCGGACGTGGCCAGCCGCGAGATGCCGATGGAGATGGAGCAGGGCGAGATCGACGACCTCGTCGCGGGTTTCGCCGCCGCGGCGGAATCGGCCGTGCAGGCCGGGTTGGACGGCGTCGAGATCGAGGCGGGCCAGTACTCGCTGCTCCGCCAGTTCCTGTCCGGGCTGACCAACCAGCGCGACGACGCCTACGGCGAGGACAAAACACGGCTGTTGAGCGATGTTCTGGCTGCCGTTCGCCGCACGGTCGGTGACCGCGTCGTGGGGCTGAGGCTGTCCTGCGACGAACTCGCGCCCTGGGCGGGAATCACCCCGGAGCAGGCCGCCGGGATCGTCGAGGCCGTGCTGGACCGGATCGACTACCTCGTGGTGGTGCGCGGATCCGCGATGGGGACCTCGGCGACGCGGCCCGACCTGCACACCGAGCCGGGCTTCAACATCGACCTGTGCCGCCAGATCCGGTCGGTCGTGAGTGAAAAATCCGTTAAGAACCGGAACGAACACTCACGAGCGTTGGTGGTGCTGCAGGGCAACGTCGTCGAGCACCAGCAGGCGCAGCAAGCACTGGACGGCGGTGTCGCGGATCTGGTCGAGATGACCCGGGCGCAGATCGCCGACCCGAGGCTGGTCGAGCTGGTCCGCGCCGGGCATGCGGACCGGGTCCGGCCCTGCGTGCTGTGCAACCAGAAGTGCCGCGTCCGGGACAACCGCAACCCGGTCGTCTCGTGCATCGGCGAGCCCTTCAGCGGGCACGAGGGAGAAAGCGGCAGCGTGGCCGGGCCGCCGCGTAACGTGCTGGTCGTCGGCGGCGGGCCTGCCGGTATGGAAGCAGCGAGGGTGCTGGCCGAGGGCGGGCATGGCGTCGAGATCGTCGAGCGCTCCGATCGGCTCGGCGGCACGGCGTCGCTGGCGGCGGAGGTCGGCGGGCGCGGTCGGCTGCGCGGGCTCGTGGACTGGCTGGAGGCGGAGGTGCGCCGGCTCGGCGTGCGCGTCATGCTCGGCATCGAGATCACCGAAGCCGACCTGGACACCGACCGGGAAGTGCTGGTCGCCACCGGATCGGTCCCCGGACCCCGCGCGTACGAGGTCCTCGGCGGCGCGGTCGTCGACGTCGTGGACCTGCTCGGCGGACGCTCCCCGGCGGCTGGGCCGGTGGTGGTGTTCGACCCGGTCGGGGACGCGGTCGGGGTCGGAGTCGCCGAGCTGCTGGCCGGGCAGGGGCGGGAGACGGCGATCGTCACGCAGGACCAGGTCGTGGGCACGCAACTGGCCCTGACCGGCGACCTGGCCGACGCCAACGGGCGGTTGCAACGCGCCGGGGTCCGGCTGGAGAAGCGCTCGCTACTGCGGGAGGTCCATCCCGATCACTTGGTCCTGGAGGACACCTTCACCGCCCAGCGCCGAACCCTGCCGTGCGCGACACTGATCCACTGCGGACACCGGCTGCCGAACCCGCAGCTGGCGGAGTGGCCGCGGGCCGGCGACTGCGTGGCGCCCAGGACCATCCACGAGGCGATCCTGGAAGGACGCCGTGCGGCGCGCGACATCGCCGCGCTGGTCGGGGGAGGGGTGAGATGAGCCGCTACCTGTTCTCGCCGCTGCGGATCGGCCCGGTGACCGTGCGCAACCGCATCGTGTTCTCGGCGCACCTGACGAACTACGCCGAAGACGGCCTGCCCAGCGAGCAGCACGCCGCCTACTACGCGGCGCGCGCCGCCGGTGGCGCCGGCCTGGTGATCACCGAGGAACATTCGACGCACCCGACGGACTGGCCGTACGAGAAGCTGATCCACGGCTTCCACCGGTCGGTCGTGCCCGGCTACCGCCGGCTCACCGAAGCGGTCCACGCCCACGGCGTTCCGATCTTCGCCCAGCTCAACCACAACGGCGGCCAGGCGTCCTCGATGTACTCCAGGCTGCCGGTGTGGGCCCCCTCCGCCGTGCCGGACCCGATGTTTCGCGAGGTGCCCAAGGCGATCGACTCCCGCGAGATAGCCGAGGTCGTAGCCGGGTACGGCACCGTCGCCGGGCACTGCGCGGAGGGCGGATTCGACGGCGTCGAGCTGCAGTGCTCGCACTCGTCGATCGTGCGCGGTTTCCTCTCCCCGGCGACGAACAAGCGCACCGACGCCTACGGCGGAACGCTGGTCAACCGCGCACGAATCCTGCTGGAGATCATCGACGCAGTGCGCGAGGCGCTCGGTCCCGACCGGGCGCTGGGCGTGCGGTTGTGCGGCGACGAGCTGATCGAGGGCGGCACCACCATCGACGAGGCGGTCGAGGTCGCTCGCATGGTGGAGGCCACCGGCAAGGTCGACTACATCAACACCTCCATCGGCGTGGCCACCTCGACGCTCTACATGATCGAGGCGTCGATGGCGATCCCGCCGGGCTACGCGCTGTTCATCTCCAACGCCATCCGCCGCGCCGTGCGGCTGCCCGTGGTGGGCGTGGGGCGGATCAAGGACCCGCTGCAGGCCGAGCACGCGCTCGAAGAGGGCCACTGCGACCTGATCGGCGTCGTGCGCGGCCAGATCGCGGACCCGGACTTCGCGGCCAAGGCCCGCTCCGGGCACGCGAGCGACATCCGGACCTGCTTGTCCTGCAACCAGGAATGCGTCGGGCGGATGGGCCTGAACCGCTGGCTCGGCTGCATCGAGAACCCGCGGACCGGTAAGGAATCCGTGGCGCTGCCGATACCCCGGGCGCGCAAGCGGGTACTCGTCGTCGGGGGCGGACCGGCGGGCCTGCAAGCCGCGTCGACCGCGGCCGAGCGGGGCCACCACGTGACGCTGTTCGAGCGGGAACAGGCGACCGGCGGGCAGGTCGCCGTCGCCGCGACGGTGCCCAGCCGCGCCGAATTCCTAGACGTGGTCCGGAACCTGCGCGCGGAATGCGAGCGATACGGCGTGGACGTCAAGACCGGTGTCGCGGCGACGGCGGAGATGCTTCGCGACGAGCATCCGGACGTGGTCGTGCTCGCGACCGGGGCCCGGCCGCAGCCGGTGCACTGGGCCGGCGGCCTCGACCGGATCGTCGACGTCCGCGATGTCCTGGAAGGCCGCGCGGCCCCGGCGGGCGACGTGCTGGTCGTCGACGACCTGGGGTTCCACCAGGCGGCCTCGGTCGCCGAGCTGCTGGCCGACCGCGGCTGCCGGGTCCAGATCTCCACGCCGGGCATGGTGGTCTGCCAGGACCTCGGCGTGACCCTGGACCTGGAGACCTTCAACGTCCGTGCACATGCGAAAGGCATCGAGCAGCGCACCGACGAGGTCGTGATGTCGGCATCGGCCGAGTCGGACGGCGTCGCGCTGCAAATCCTCAAGCACACCACCGGGGAGATGACCGAGGCCCGCTTCGACTGGGTCGTGTGCGCGGCACACCAGACCCCGGACGACGCCCTGTGGCACGAGCTGAAGGAAGCCCCGTTCCCGGCGCACCGGGTCGGCGACTGCATCACGCCGCGTCGCGCGCACGCCGCGGTCGTCGAAGGACATCGAGTGGCGGTGGGCCTGTGAATGTACTGCCGGAAATGCTCGCGGTCGTGATCGTCCGCGACGGGACGCTGCCCGGCGGCGCCGACGAAGCGGCGGCCGAATGCGGCGGCGCGGTCCTCGTGGCCGGCACCGGAACACCGGAGGCGGCTAGCGCTTTCACGGCGGCGCAGCGCATTTGGACGGCCGAGGCTCCGAGGATCGCGCCCGGAGCGCTGGCCGCAGCGCTGGCGCCGCTGCTCGAAGCGGTCGACGTCGTGGTGCTACCGGCCTCGCCCGACGGCCGCGACATCGCCGCCCGCCTTGCCTTCCAGAGCGAACGACCGCTGTTCGCCGGCGCGACCCGGTGCACCCCGAAGCACGTCGATCTGTCCAGGCTGGACGATTCGCTGGAAGTCCCGGTCGCCCTCGACGAACCGGCCGTTGTCACCCTCATCCCGGGCGTGCGCGGCACGCCGCGACCGGTGGCGGCCCCGGATCCGGTCGAGCTGACCATCACCCTGCCGGACGTGCTCGACGCAGAGGTCGTCGAGATCCTCGAACCGGAGCCCGAAACCGTCGAACTGTCCGAGGCCAAGCGGATCCTCGGCGGCGGAGCCGGGCTGGTGCGACCGGGCGAGGACGGCGCGGCGGTGATGCGCACCCTGACCGAGGTGGCCGCCGCGCTCGGAGCCTCCGCCGGCGCGACCCGGGTGATCACCGACGCGGGCTGGGCCGGGCACGATCGCCAGATCGGCACCACCGGCGTCGTCGTCGACCCCGACCTCTACGTCGCCTTCGGCGTCTCCGGAGCGACGCAGCACGTCGGCGGCCTGGGCCGACCGGCGCACGTGGTCAGCGTGAACACCGACCCGTCGTGCCCGATGACCGCGATGGCCGACCTGGGCATCGTCGCCGACGCGCCCGAAGTCCTGCGCGAACTGGCGCGCCGACTGAACGGAGCCGCCGATGGCTGAACAGTCCAGTGTGGACGCCGTGGTGGCCGGGGCGGGCCCGGCCGGTTCGGCCGCGGCGTTGGAGCTGGCCCGGGCGGGGCGCAGCGTGATCCTCCTGGAACGCGGCCCGTTCCCCGGCGCGAAGAACGTCTACGGCGGTGTCGTCTACGGCCGGGTGCTCGACGAGGTCCTGCCCCGCTGGTGGGAAGACGTGCCGGTCCAGCGGTGGGTCACCCGCCGCAGCACCATGATGATGACCCCCACCCAAGCCCTCACCGTCGACTTCCGCACGCAGGACTGGGGAAGCGCGCCGTACAACGGCATGACGACCTACCGCGCGGACTTCGACGCATGGCTGGCGGGCAAAGCAGTGGACGCCGGTGCGCGGCTGGTGACCTCCACCGTCGCCACCGAGCTGCTGCGCGACGCCTCCGGACGCGTGGTCGGCGTCCGCACCGACCGCCCCGACGGCGACATCCGGGCGCAACTCGTCGTCGCCTGCGACGGCGTCAACTCGTTCCTGGCGAAGCAAGCCGGGCTGCTTCCGCGAACGGACCCCGAACACCAAACCCTCGGCGTGAAGGAAACCCTTTCCCTGCCGAGGAGAACGATCGAAGAGCGCTTCGGGCTCAACGGAGACGAGGGCACGGACTTCGAAATCGTCGGCTGCACCGGAGAAATCCCCGGCGGCGGCTTCCTCTACACCAACCGCGACACCATCAGCGTCGGCGTGGTGCTGTCGCTCACCGGCCTGGCCAAGTCCGGCCGACGCCCCGAGGAAGTCCTCGCGGACCTCAAGGCTCACCCGGCGATTGCGCCCTACCTGCGCGGCGCGGAGCTGAAGGAGTACTCCGCACACCTGATCCCGGAGGGCGGCTACCGCAGCATGCCGCCCCTCACCGCGGACGGCCTGCTGGTCGCCGGGGACGCGGCCGCGATGTGCCTGGCGGCGGGAATCTGGCTGGAGGGCGTCAACTTCGCCATCGGCTCCGGCCTGGCCGCGGGCCGGACCGCCGCCGAAGCCATCGCCGCGGGCGACCCCACCCGGCTGGCCGGCTACCGCAAGCGGCTGGAGGACAACTTCGTGCTGACCGACCACAAGAACCTGCAGGGCGCCCCGCACCTGGTCCTCTCCGACCGGGTCCAGCGGCAGTACCCGCGGCTGCTGTGCGACTTCGCCCAGGAGGTCTTCACGGTCCGCAACCCGGAACCAAAACCCGGGCTCGGCAAGCTGTTCCGCCGAACCGCCGCCCGGCACGGCGTCCGGCTGCGACAACTCGCCGCCGACGCCTGGGCCGGCTTCCGGGTCTTCGGCTGAGGAGAGGCGACCTGGTGTGTGTTTCTTGTCCGCTGTTGACCATTGCCGGCAATGATGGTCGGGACGTATCCCACTGGCGAATTCGCGCGGACGGCAGGTCGCTCGGCTGGCAATGCGCGCCGGCAGGAGCGAAAAGGAGCCGCCACCGTTCGGTCTGGCCCGGCCGGACGTTGGTACTTCACCGATGCCGATGTGCGGAAGGCTCTGCAGCCGGGTTTCGACGAAACGGTAGCAACCGTGAAAAGCATCGTGCAGGAACGGGCCGATCGCCGACCGGATCAGACTGCCGATCCAGGACTCCAGCCTGCAAGCGGAGAGCGAAGCATCCAACTGACGATCAACTTTGATCAATAAGTAGGAAGCAGTGCAAATGCGCCAGTACCCCGAAGTGTCGTTCGAGGACCGGATGGGCACCGTCGACTTCCAGGTCGGCGGCCGCCCGCACATCACCGTGGACGCCGAGATCTGCCGGTCCTGCACCACGAAGGAATGCGTCCACGCCTGCCCGGCGAAGCTGTTCGTGCCCACCGGTGACGGCGGGATCCTGTTCAACTACGAGCAGTGCTTCGAATGCGGCACCTGCTACCAGATCTGCAACAAGGCCGGCGCCATCACCTGGACCTACCCGGATGGCGGGCACGGCGTCGTGTTCCGGAGGGGCTGACATGGGACCGCAGATCGTCGTGGCGCTGAGCTGGTCCTGGCGGCGGGTCCGCGTGGACCCGCTCACCGGCGCCCTCGACGCGGAGGACAGGGACCGGGGCGGCAACGCCGCCGAACTGGCAGCGCTGGAACACAGCCTCCGGCTCGCCGAGGAAATCGACGGCCGGGTGACGGCGGTGACCGTCGGACCGGTGGCGGCCGAGGAGATCCTGCGCACCGCACTGGCGGCCGGCGCACACGAGGCGATCCGCGTCGAGCGGGACGACCAGCTGGAACCCGGCGCGCTGGTGCGCAACGGTGCCGACACGGCCAAGGCGATCGCATCCGCGCTCCGCGAACCGGATCTCGTGCTGTGCGGGGACAGATCGGCCGATGGCGGAACCGGAGCGACGCCCGCATTTCTCGCGGCCCGGCTCGGCGCAGCGCAGGCGCTCGGCGTCGTGAGGCTCGAATGCGACGGCGGGTCGCTGCTCGCGCACCGCAGGCTCGACGGCGGCAGCCGGGAGGTGCTGCGGCTACCCAAGCCCGCGGTCGTGTCGGTCGAAGCCGCCGGAGTGCGCCTGCGCCGCGCGAGCCTGCCGGCGGTGCTTTCGGCGCAGAAGGCGGCTATCGAAACAATCCCCGGCGAGCCCAAGCGGCCACCCCACGTGGTCGCTGCCCATGCGTTCCGTCCACGCCCGCGGGAGTTCCCCGCCCCGGCCGGAACGACGGCGCATGATCGTATGCTCGAACTGACCGGAGCGCTGCAGGACCGCACAGCACCGACCGTCATCGGACCGCTGTCGGCTGCCGAAGCGGCCGACGAACTCCTGGCCTACCTGCGACGCTACGGCTACCCCACCGGTTCGAGCTGCGCTGCAGAAGAGGAGGCGGCCAAGTGAGCAGGGTCGCGATCGTGACGGGTGCGGCGCGCGGAATCGGGGCGGCGGTCGTGGAGCGCCTCGCAGCGGACAGCTGGCGCGTGGTCGCAGTCGACATCTGCGCGGACATCCCGGGCGCTACCTATCCGCTGGGCACCAGGGACCAGCTGGCGGCACTGGCGGAGAAGTGGCCGGAGTCGGTCCGCGACGTCGTCGCCGACGTCCGCGACGAAGCCGCGATCAGGCAGGCAGTCGCGGTGGCGGAGACCGAGTTCGGTGGCCTCGACGCGGCGGTCGCCGCCGCTGCGGTCATGGCAGGCGGGCAGCCGCTGTGGGAAACGTCGAACGACGAGTGGGACGCCCTGTTCGATGTCGGTGTCAGGGGAGTGGCGAACCTGGCCCGTGCCGCTGTCCCGCTGCTGCTGCAACGACCGCAACCCCGCACCGGCCGGTTCGTCGCCCTGGCCTCGTCGGCGGCCCACCGCGGCCTCTACCACCTCGCCGGGTACAACGCGGCCAAGCACGCCGTGGTCGGCCTGATCCGCGGCCTCGCCACCGATCTCCGCGGCACCGGCATCACGGCCACCGCGGTATCGCCCGGCTCGACGCGGACGGACATGCTCACCGCGACCGCCGCCTACTACGACCTGCCGGACGTCGAGGAGTTCAGCCAGCACCAACTGGTCGAGCGCTTGCTGGAACCCGACGAAGTGGCGGCCGCGGTGTGCTGGCTGTGCAGCGAACAGGCCTCGGCCATCACGGGAACCGTGGTGCACGCCGACGGGGGGTTCACGGCATGACCCTCCGCCTGGTGCCGGACCCCAGCCTGCACCGCTGGGACGACGGGCGAACGCTGGTGGGCGGATCGCCGTTCCGCGTGCTGCGGCTCAACGCCAGAGGAGCGGACATCGTCGACGCCTGGATCGAGGGCAAGCCGGTGGCCGACAGCGCCGCTGGCCTGGCGCAACGGCTCGTCCGGGCGGGAATGATGCACCCGCGCTACGACGAGACCCACTACGGGCCCAGCGACGTGACCCCGGTGATTCCGGTGCGGGACGGCGACCTGACCAGCCTGCTTGCGGCGCTCGACACGCCCGCCATCGTCGTGGACGACGGCTCCCGGCAGCCGGTTCCGGCAGCGTCAGTGCGCCACGCGACCGCGAGAGGCCCGGCGGCGGCCCGCAATGCTGGGTGGCGGCTGGCCCGAACACCGCTCGTGGCGTTCCTGGACGCCGACACGGTCCCGACCCAGGGCTGGCTCGAACCCGTGCTCCGCCACTTCGAAGACCCAGCCGTGGCGGCCGTGGCACCGAGGGTCCGCAGCACACCGGGGAACACGGCCCTCGCCCGCTACGAGAGCACCCGGTCCCCGCTCGACCTGGGCGGCGAGCCGGGCCTAGTACAACCCGGCAGCAGGATCAGCTACGTCCCGACGGCGGCGCTGGTGATCCGCGCCTCGGCACTGCGCGAGCTGGACGGCTTCGACGAGGAACTGCGCTTCGGCGAAGACGTCGACCTGATCTGGCGGTTGATCTCCCGAGGACAGCTGGTCCGCTACGAGCCGGAGTCAGTCGTCGAACACGCGCCGCGAAAGAGCTGGACCGCCCTGCTGCGCCAACGATTCGACTACGGCACTTCGGCAGGGCCGCTGGCGAAGCGCCACGGCGACGCCGTCGCGCCGGTGCGGGCATCGCTTTGGAGCGCGGTGGCCTGGGCCCTGATCCTCACGGGCAGAACGGGTGCCGGACTGGCCGTGGTCGGCGCAACAGCGGCCCTGCTGACCCGCAAGCTCGGCAAGACCGGAATCCCCGCCCACGAGGCGATCCGCTTGGCGCTGCAGGGAAATCTCGGTGCCGGACGCTACTTCGCCGACGCCATCGGAAGGGCCTGGGCGCCGGTGGCCGTCCCGCTGCTGCTCCTCAGCCGCCGCGGCCGAGCGGTGCTCGGACTGGTGGCACTCAGGTACCTGCTGGACTGGACCCGCGAACGACCGCCACTGGGCCGAGCCCGCTGGTGCCTGGCGCGCATGGCCGACGACCTGGCCTACGGCTGCGGAGTCGCACGCGGCGCCCTCAAATCCAGAAGTCTCGCCCCACTGCTGCCCTTCCTGACCGACAAAGGTGGGCGCAGCAGCGTCCAGGTGTCGCGATGACTGCCCGCCTGGCGGATCTGACCTGGCCAGAGGTCGCAGAACTCGCGCCACGAAGCCTCCTCGCGGTCCCGGTGGGCGCGACCGAACAACACGGCCCGCACCTGCCCTTCACGGTCGACACCGAGATCGCGGCGGAACTCTGCGACCGGCTGGCCCAGGAGCGGCCCGTCCTGGTGGCGCCGCCGGTGACCTACGGCTCCAGCGGAGAGCACACGGGCTTCCCGGGCACGCTGTCGATCGGCCAAGAAGCGGTCGAGCACCTGCTCGTGGAACTCGTCCGCTCGGCGGACGCCTTCGCGGGAGTGGTGCTGGTGTCAGCCCACGGAGGCAACGCCGAACCGGTCCGCCGCACGATCGAAACCCTACGAGCGGAAGACCGCCGAGTGCTCGCCTGGGCACCAACGGGCCGCCCGGACGACACCCACGCGGGCCGCACCGAGACTGCGGCGATGCTGGCGATCCGCCCGCGCGCAGTGCGCCTCGACCGAGCGGAGCGAGGCAACACCACGCCACTGCCGAACCTGATGAGCACCCTCAGCGCCAACGGCGTGCGAGCGGCAACGGCCAACGGAGTCCTGGGCGACCCGACCGGCGCGACGCCGGAGGAGGGTACCCGGATCCTGACGGCCTGGACGAAGTCCCTCACGGCAACCGTGGACGCCTGGACACGGCCTGACCAGGAACAACGCCAAGTGGAGGGCCCCGATGATCGTCCATCCGGGAGGTGCGGTAAGCTAACTGCACACCCTGAGAGGGGTGAAAATCGAACAACGGGCTGTAGCGCAGCTTGGTAGCGCACTTGACTGGGGGTCAAGGGGTCGCAGGTTCAAATCCTGTCAGCCCGACGTTGGCGGAAGCCCGCTGACCGGCACGTAAGTGCAGGTCAGCGGGCTTTTTTGTATGCTGTTGTGGATCTTGGGTGATCGTCCCGAAGTGTGCCGTCTCGAATTTCGGCGATTTTTGGGAGGATTTTGGGAGTTGTGGATCTTGAGCCCCGAAATGGGGTCGCGCTGATCTTGGCCATGTGTTGGTCCATCTGGGGGAATATAAATGTGGTGCCGATTACTGTTTCTGGGGGCGGGCGTGGGGCTGCCTCTGGGGGTGTCGATTGATCACCTGGTGTGGGTGTGAGCTCGATCGTCGCCTGTGGGGTTCCAGAAATCGGCTCCCCATGCCTGACCTGTGACGTTAGGCAATGCGCTCGTGCTCGTTGATCAAACCGTCAAACGCCGGTCGACGTTTGATCCGCTCGCTGTCGAGGTCTGCAACTGGGTAACTCGGCCGTGGTGGCCGAAGCTCGTGGGCACGGTGCGGCCGGCGCCCGTTGTAGTGTCGGATGTACTCCGTAAGCACCGCACGCAGGTGCCGTTCACTAAAGATCAACAGGCGGTCGGTGAGTTCGGCTCGGACAGTGCGTACGAAACGTTCAGTAAAACAGTTCGCCCGCGGGCAGCGTGGGGGAGTCTTGACGACGCGGATACCTACATCAGCAAGGACCGCATCGAACGACGTGGTGAACTGGCCGGCTCGGTCCCGGACGAGGAATCGGAATCGGTGATGTCATCGCCGAGGTCCATCAGCAGGTTGCGGACCTGCTGAGTGGTCCACGCCCCGTCTGGGTTCGTGGTCGTGCCCAGCAGGTGCACGCACCGGCTGCCGACCTCCAGCACGAAGAACACGTAGACCCGTTTGAGGGTGACCGCGCAGTCCACGTGAAAGAAGTCGCATGCCAGCATGGTCGAGGCCTGCATGCGCAGGAACTGTCGGCGGGTCGTGTCGGTGCACCGGGTCGGTGTTGGAGGGATGCGCGATCGCTTGAGAACGCGGCGGCTCGTCGAGGCGTCCACTCGATAGCCGAGCTTGAGTAGCTCAGCCTGGATCCTCTGGTATGCCCAGGTGTGATTCTCGTTGGCTATGCGCTGGATCAACACGGCGACATCGTGATCGACGCGCGGGCGGCCGATGCGGTGTGGATATGTCCAATTCCCGGCAAGCAGACGGCGATGCCAGCGCAGCACCGTGCCTGGCGTGGCCAACCGGTTCGCTCGCAGCACCTTCGGTAACAACCGGATTAGCGCGGCGAAGAGCGCCCGGTCGGCCCAGTCCATCCGGGGTTTCGGGTTGGTTCTGCGCAGCATGGCCACCTCGTGACGCAGGACCAGCAGTTCGACCACCGGCGGGATGAAAGACAGCTTCTGGGCCGAAACCCGGAGCCATGCCGAACAGCAGCAGCACGCCGGCAACCGGAGCGACAGGGTGTGGGCCTACTTCGAACCCGCCCCCATCGAGGCGCAAGTCCGGCAACCCGACCCGAACTCCGCCACCCCCGGGGACTGGCTCCGCGCCGTGCTCGCGGCCGCGCTGCTCGCCGGTGCCCTCGGAGTCCTGGGCTGGATCCTCCTGCAACGCCTGACGCCGGTTCCGGTAATCGCTTGGTTGACGATGGTGGGAAGCGGTGGGTCCGCGGCCAGGGCGGGCTTCGAATGGCGGTACCGGACTCATCGCCTCCGCGCCAAGGAAAGCGAGCACGTCGGCCACGTCGAAGATCGCGAGGCTCCTGAAAAAGGTTTCGCTAACCGGGTCGATCACGCGTTCCAGCACTACGCCCACAAGTACGTCCCTCGCGGCGTGGACCGCTCGGTCTGGCTGGCTGAGACCCGCGGCATCCGCACCACTCTCCGCGACGAAGTCGTCGAGCTCTACGGGGAAAGCAGGATCCCCATCGGTCGGGTCACCTGGCTCATCCGGTTCCTGATCCGGGATGTCCGGCGCCGATGGAGCCAGAACCTCCTGTTCGCCTACCGCCAGCAGTACCGGACATCGCCGTCCACCCAGGCCTGGTGCCTGTCCGGCATCGCGGTGGGTGTCCTGGCGGCCGGCGTCGTCGTCGAGGCGGCCGTGCGGACGGATCCACTGCCGGCACTGGCCGGCGTGCTCTTAGCGGTGGTGGGTGGACGTGCCGCGGCCCTGCGGTGGTGGCACCTCCTTTCCAGACAGCGGCGATTCACTGAGGAAACCCGGGAATGCGCACGCGAGAAGGAGGCCCGCGAAGCCGAGTACCAGCGTTGGAAGGCCAAACTGGCCGCCACTCGCCCCACCGAGGAGGAGATCGAAACTTGGCTGCGGTGTGACAGGGCCCTGCTCGTCGACGAAGCGCTGCGCCACTACCGCCTCGCCTGGCGCGATATCACCGCGTACACGATCGTGCAAACCCCCGCCGAGAACTACAAGCGAGCACGCGTCAATCGCGGCCCGTGGCGCTACTCGAAATACGAAGTCCGCCTGTTCCTCATCACCACGGAAGGCGTGCGGGAACTAGCCAGGCAACTCAACGTCGAACACGGCACCTTCCACGGCCACGAACGCGGCCACTTCCGCTTCGACGCCGTCTCCTCACTTCGCGTACTCGAATCCGGCTACGACCACACTCTCGAGCTGACCCTCTCCAACCTGGCGGCGGGCAGCCGCCTTCGATTCTGTTGTCCCCACAAACACATGATCGCCTGGCGGCTACCCTACTAGGATGCCCCCGATCCTTGGTCTCTGCTAGAAAATTTGTCCGCCCTTCGAGGGACTCCAGTCCAGTCATCTTCGAAATATCTACCCTCGATTATGTCAAGGAAAATCTCGGCTCCCTCCTCGTCGAAATCGAACTCATTATTTTCATTGAGAATAGATCGCGCGCGCGCATCACTCTGCGTGACCGCAAGAAAGTTTTCAGCTGTTAGAACTTTGCGACTTCTAAGCTCCTCAATCCTCGCAGAGAGCCCATGTAGTCGAACTGCGGCCGACACCTTTTTCTTGCCAAAAGCTTGCAGCGAGTCAATACTGCGCCCAGACAGGGAAATTTCGGATCCGATTAGGTCGCTAGCCTTCTCTATGTATTCAGGAACCTGAGCTCGCGAAAGTCCAACGTCGGTGAATAGATTTTTGAGGACCGTAGGGGAAAATCCGGCGACCTGTCCATCAAATATTACCGCGTCAATCGTTTGATCGAAAACAAAGACGGGGTTTTCTTCCAATTTTTTAAGTGAGTCGCCATATTTGCACCAGCGCCGACCCGGCTTGAACAGAATCCGCGGGTTATCTTTCCGAATGAAGACCGCCCAGCCCTTAGTTTGCTGCCACGCAATCGCATAGAACAACGGCTTGAAGTCGATTAATTCTGCCCGGCCAAGTACTTCTAATCCGCCGGGGTTTTGCAACTCTTCGATTAGCGCGGAAGGTGATGGATCGAAGTTTGCCTCAGCTTGAGATTGGACTTGCGCGCAAAGAGGGGTCGCGTCGGTTGCGTTCATTGAAGTAGTCCGACAAGCTTGTTCAATTTCGGCATTCGATAGAACAAAATACTCATCCGTCGGATCTAGAGCCGCATGAGCTTCAAAAACTCTAGGCTTGCTGGACAGTAGGCGTCCTACGGCAGCCTGAGATACAGCTTCAACCGATTCATGCAAATCTCTATGCAACTCTATTCGGGCAACCTCGAACCCCTTGCCTCTTCTTTTTCCCAGCAGCAAGTAAGCTTGGGTTTTAACCTGCTTGCTTCTTTCCGGCGGGTTGCCGGGTGTCCGTTTTTTCGGTTTTTTTGCGGACGGGATGGCGTTGAGCAGGACCGGAGCGGGAGCCTGGGGGCCGCCCTGGGCCGGGCCGGGTGGGTTTCGGCACACGCGCGGGGGTCCCGAGACGATCATGGATGTGGCGAAACCCGCGGCGTACCCGGTGCGGGCTTAACGGCCGGTCTGGCTCGGGGCGTCGTTCCCAGGGACGCCGCAGGTCCGTGGTGAGGTTGCGGGCGAGTCTGAGTTGGGTGTAGGCGGCGATCGTCAGCCAGGTCCACCGGTCCTGCTGGGCGGGTGTGCGGGTTTTCGCCGCGGTCCAGCCCAAGGTCGACTTGGCAAAACGGAAGAAATGCTCGATGTCGAACCGCCGTAGGTAGACCCGCCACAGCATGTCCAGATCCAGTGGGACGCCCTCGGGGGCGGCCCACCACAGCCACAGGTCCTTGTGCGGGGCGCGTCCGTCGGGCAGGTGTTCCACGCGGACGTGCACGACCGTGCCGGTGACCACGGGTAGTTCGCTACGGTCGGCGAACCAGCCGCGGGCTTGGATCTTCGGCGACAGCCCGGACCAGGCATGCACCTCAACCCGTCCGTAGCGGTCGGTGTCCACGGTCAGCGTGGCGTCCGGGGTGTGCCAACTGGTGGGGCTGGCGCACTCGAAGCGGGCGCCGTATTTCGGTGGCCGCCCGGTCCTGCCAGGCACCCGCGGCGGCGGTGGGCGGTGAAACACCCGATCGTCACGGTCGAGACGGATCAGCAGTTGCACGTCCACATCAGACACCGCGTCGGTCATCGCGGTAGCCGGATAACCAGAGTCCATCACCACCATCGGTGGAAGGCGGCCCGCTCCACCCGTGCGCCCGGCGGCGCGCAGACGAGTAGCCAACTCCCGGATCTGGGCGGCGGTCACCGCCACGAGATCATCGTCGGGATCCATCCGGACCGCATCCACCGGCGACACCCACGACGAACGACCCCACTGGATGCCCGCAAGCCACGCATAGTTCCAGCCAGGGATCGTCTTACGGTCACCGTCACAGCGACACGACGTATGACAGTGACCGCGATCCGCCGAGCACTCCGCATCCGGTCGCGGGCACACGGTCACATCAGCGGTGAACAGAAGCGGTCCCTCGTCCGCCGCGGCAGGCAACCCATCCACCAGCACATCCCGTACCCCGGCGGCGTCGATCTCCCCGGCCGCCAACGCGTCGTACAACGCGCCATGCCCCCGCCGGAACACCGGCGACAGCGACAACTCCACCAACGAGGTCACCGGCCGCTCACCGCAGGACACCGCATCGCAGAGCTCGAACAACGCATCCGCCCGAGCCGACAGACACCGGTAAAACCCATCCCGGAACCCGGTCACAGCCCCGAACTCGACCGCCTGGCGGTCATCCTGCACACTGATCACGACAGCCCTTGGTTGATCTTCTTCTTTCGTCAGAAGCATGATCACCCAAGGGCTGTTCCCATGATCAACCGGGGCCACAACAACACCCAAAGGTTAAAACCCAAGGTAAGGGTCACCTGACAAATCAATGTGTCGCCAAACATTGCTATTGCCATTACTACTCATGGTGATCATTATGCCACACCCTGTGAACGACCAAAAGGCCCCCTGTTAGTCCAGATACTTCGATCATGTCTCCCCTACGAGGGAGGCGTCGAGTTACCACCAAGACCTTCGCATTATCGACAGATCCGCGAGCTACGCGGTAACCGAGCGCGTACAGGGTGGGATTGATTAATGCCAGGTCTGACTTGATGTAAATAATCAAGGCAACTGTAAAGTAGATCGCGTATGCAATCCAGTCTCCAGAATTCTGGGGAAGATTCCCCAAGAATGGAAGAAGATAAGTGGCAAGGTATCCGGATACTTGTGTACCCTCGTCGGACAGCGAATGTATAGACGTTTTTCGAATTGAATGCTTTCGGCTGCCTCTTATTAGTCTAATTCCGTCAAGTAATCCAAAAATGAAGAATGCGCTGAATGCTACGGTCGCAAGCCAGTCCTGCTGTCCGAAAAATCGGGCGGCGAACATTGCGCCAAGCGGGGAGTAGGATATCGCGAACAGTCGTGTACGCGCGACCTGAAGGGTTTCTCCCCTTGGGGAAGTCATATCTGAACTATACTACACGGCACCGACGGTCCTTTTCAAAGGAAGCGTCGACGTCGTTTCCGGAGGGTGCGATAAAATTAGATGCTATTTGTTCTGATTGCTTGGTTTTGCTCTTTTAGGTATTCGTGTGCCTAGTAGGGCAGTCGCCAATTGATGTTTGACCTGGTGTGATGCGCTTGGGGAAGCTGCGTACATGGGGGTAGCCGCCAGGCGATCATGTGTTTGTGGGGACAACAGAATCGAAGGCGGCTGCCCGCCGCCAGGATAGTGACGGCAGGCCCGGAAGAAACGGGCCGAGTTGATGGAGTTGCTGGAATCGTGCTTCGCGCGGACGGAAACGTGGCCGCATGCGGGCAAGTACGTGCCGGCGCTGGTTAGCGGGCTGCCGAAGCGGAACAAGTTGACGATCGCCCAGCATGCCGGGGACCGGTCACCGGACCGGACGCAGCGGCTGCTGAAGCGGGCGTCGTGGGATGAAATGACCGCCGGGATGAGCCAGGTCAGGAGGTTCGCCGCGGCGGGCCTGGACGACGCCGCGCGGCGTAACCGCAGGAAAGGCGGCACGACGGGTCGGAGCGCTGGACGAGACCGGGCACGGATGTCCCCGATGGCCGGACCGTCGCGGTCGGCGCTGCCCCGTGGCGCTCTGGAACATCGCCGATCGCGGCAGGCTTGAGCGGCTCGCAGACCTGCGCGAAGTGCGGGCGGCCGACGCGCTGGCCTTCCACGGGAACGTGCTCGCCGTCGCGGCCACAGCGGCGCGGCGGGCCGATCTGCTTGTTGGTGGACGTCGCCGATCCCGCACAGCCCAAGCCCTTGGGGTGGTGGCCGCCGTGAGCCCGGCGGATCTGGCGTTCAGCCCGGACGGCCGCACGCTCGCCACCGCGAGCGGCCCACCGGTGATATGGGATGTCACCGACCCCACCAGGTCGGTCGCGGTGGAGCAGCTGACCGGGAACTCGTCCGACACGTCCGCTGTGGCGCTCGACCGCGATGGCCACGGCGAGGCGACCGCGAGCAACGATCCGCGGAACCCTGCGGCGCTCCTGTGGAACACCGGCGACCTGCTGGAGGTGCGACCGAATTGGCCTGCGCCGCCGTCGGTCCCGGCTTCACCGAGCAGGAGTGGGACCAGTACGCACACCGCCTGCCCTACCAGCAGCTCTGCCCGTGACCGCGCCGGTTACAGGGCCGCTCCTCCAGCCTCGAGGGTCGCTGCGCGATCGCTGACGCGACGGCCTACGGCCCGCCTTGACCCTGGAACCCCTGCGGCCCCGCGCCGGGCAGGACCCACGGCCCTGCCCGCCACAACACGCGGCGCGATCACCAACTCCAAGATCCCTACAAATCAAAGTCTCTAGGGTTTGAGGGGATTGACAGGGACGTTGGTCGACTCGCTACCGCGATTAGCTAGTGAGCGCTGGCGGATGGTAGGCCGATCAGGGCTAGTTGTCGGGGTGTGAACTGGGCGAGGGCTTGTTTCCAGCGATCTTGTAGGGCGTTGATGAGGGCTTGTTCGACCTGTTGTGATACGTGGGAGTAGATGTCTTGGATGTCGTCGTCGAGGGCGTGGCCGAGTCGGCGTGCTTGCGCGATTTCGGGGACGCCGGCGTCGATGAGCCAGGTTTTGTGGCTGTGGCGTAGTCCGTGGAATGTCAGTCCTGGTTTGACGGGGTGGGTGCGGATGCGTGGCTTGACGCGGTCGAGGTTGCCGTCGGTTGCGGGGCGCATGGCGCGGCGGGAGAAGTTGCTTCGTCGGGGGTGTTCGCTCTCGGTGGTCACGAATACGTGGGGGTGGGTGTGCGTGTTCAGGTGGGAGTGCAGGGGGCTGATGAGGAACGGGGGCAGGGTGATGGTGCGGGCGGATTCAGCGGTTTTGGGTGGGCCTAGGCTGAAGCGGCCGTTGACTTCGTGAAGTGCTCCGTTGTCGGGGTCGATGACGATGTTTCCGTCGTCGAGGTGCGTGTTGTGTCGTTGGAGTCCGGTGAGTTCACCCCAGCGTGCTCCGGTCCATCCAGCGGTGATGATCAGGAGACCGGACCAGGGGCCGATGAGCGCCGCGGCTTGGATGGCGATGCGAAGGACCTGTTCGGGGGTGGCCCAGAGGCGTTCACGTCGCTTGCTGCGTGAGCGTTTGCCGCGTCGTTGTGGGCGGATCGGGTTAGCGGCGATGAGTTTCTCGTCCGTTGCGTCGGCGAGCATCATCGCCAGGATCTTGATCATGGTTTTGGTGGTGGATTCGGAGTAACCGGTGGCTCGTTTTTTCTTGCGCCAGGCGGAGACGGAGATGCCGGTGATGTCAGAGAGCGCGGTGTCGCCCCAGCGGGGCATGATGTGGTTGTTGATCAGGCTGAGGTACTGGGCTTCGGTGGTTTCGGCGACGTCGAGCGCGTCCAGCCAGGTTGCGCTCCACTCGGCGAGAGTGATCTTGCCAGCTGCTGGGTCGATCCAGGTCCCCTTGCGTTGTTCGCATTCCATGGTGCTGATGTGGGCTTCAGCGGCCGTTTTGGTTGGGAATCCCGGGATGGAGCCCAGTGTGCCGTCATCCTTGAGGTAACGAACCCGCCAGGAGCCCTCGCCGCGTTTCTTCCGCCCATGCCATAAGTTTCCCCTGTATCTCGTTGCGGTGGATGTTTTGACGGACAGATGGACGCTCCTACGGGCACAAAGGGCAAGTGGGCGCACCACCTGGCGGCGTAGATCTTGATAGGCCTGTATGGCAGCGGTCAATTCACTTTGCGTGGTCGGCCTCGACGCGCCCGAACAGGTTGCGCCCCGTCCTCGACAATGGTGCGGAGGTCCGTGGCGGAGAAACGCAGATGTCGGCCGATGAAGGTGCACGGGATTGATCGGATGCCGGCTTTGCGGCGCAGCCATGTTTCCTTCACCGACAGGAGCTCGGCGGCTTCGGTCGGGGTATACAACGGCAGCAGTGCATCGCCGGGAGTGTCTTGGGAAGCATCGCCTGATGTAGGCGCGGTGAGGCGGTCGCGGTCGTCTGCGCTAGAGGTGTGTGGTAGCGGGCGATGTTGCCGACTGTGCGGCTGTGTCTGCTGAGATTTACGCATACTCAAATGCTGCCGGTGTGGAGTGTGGTTGCCGGTCGTGTTTCGATCGGTGTTAGCTGGCATGGTGAACTGGCTTTCCGTGCTGCTGCACATCGATGTTGGCTACGGGGGCGACTACCTGGCGATGTTGCGTGGCTTGTATCGCCGAGGGCGTGCTGCGCCGCCGAGTGGGTCCGGGTGCGACTGGCAGGTGGACGGCGATCGGCGCATCGGCATAACGCCCCAGTCCCAAGACTTTCGCGCCGAAGGCGTGTAGCCGGTACCCGCGGGCGGCCAGTGACCGCATGATTTGCTCGACCTCCGCTGTGGGCTGGCGGCGGCATACGCTGCCCACACCGAGCAGAGGTAGCGTGGCTAGGTCCACACCTTCCTTTTCATACAGGTCAGCGCACCAGTGGTAGTCGCTGATGCTCTGGCCCTGGAGTACGGCGATGAACGGCAGATCGGGTGCGATTTCGCGTAACCGTAGGTAATTGGTGACGGTGCGACGTTGGTGGGTGCGCACTGTCGACCCGGTGCGAGCCAGGATGTGCGCTTCGGTCATGTGGTCCATCGGTGCGGCCCAGGCGAGGTGGCCGATCTCGGTGGCGTAGCGGCGCACGGCTGCGGTGTAGGTGCGTTCGTCGATGAGCCATCGGCCGTGCAGGGACAGTTCGGTGAAGCCACCGGAGTCCAGTGCCCACTGTCCGGTGGCGGGTGGAAGGGTGCGGCGGCCGGCCAGGCGCCGGTGAGAAACCAGCAGAGGGACGCCGAGATCGCGGGCGAGCCATGAAGGCTGATGCGTGCCGAGAAAGAATCTCATCACCGCATCACCCGCCGAGTCGGCTTCGCGACGAGCAGCACCGTGACGGTGAGTGTTGTGGCGACCGTTTTGCCGAGAATCTGACCAGGCACCGAGGTGAAGGAACCGAACGCCAGCGGCACGAACAGCACACTGTCGGTGACTAATCCGGTGATGTTCGAGCCCAATACCGCGCCTACCCGCGACCGGGTACGGAGCCTGGCGTACACGCCTGAATCGACGGCCTCGGATACGACGAACGCGACCACGCTTGCCGAGGCGATCTGCGGGGTGGCCAGCAACCAGGACATCCCTGCCCCGAGCGTGATCGCGACGAGTACCCCTCGCCTTCCGAGTGCCTCGTGCAGCAGGTCTCGCAAGGTCAGCGTCACTCCGGCCCACGCCGTGCCCGCTGGCACGGCAATCGACCCGACGAGCAGGACCGGCCAGTGGGTGGAGGCCCAGTTCGCGATGACGACCGTTGTGGCGAAGGCGACCAGCCCCACGAAACCCAGGCAGGTGTTCCGGTGGGCGGTCGCATCGGGAGGTTTGCGACGGTTGTGCGGTGTTGTCGCGGGCACGCAACGTTGCGTCGTCATGCCGCACGGTCCCCGGAGATCTGGGTGCCGGAGCGGCAGGACCACGGCGAGCAGCCATCCGGCTCGTCGTCCTCATCGGGGACGGCGGCGAGGTGGGAGTGCCGCGTGGCCGTGGCGGGCTGATCGAGGTCGACTTGGTCAAGCGGTCTGCAGGAGCGGTGCAGGAAGTACTGCCCGCGCAACGGCTGGCCTTGTTCGGTGGCGTGCGGGTAGCCGTCGCGAATGGCCTTGTCGAACTCGACCGCGTCACGCCACCCATCCGGGTCGTGGTCGCGAATCCACCGCCAGCCCGCGTTTCCGTGAAACGGGCATCCCAGACAGGCTGATTTCACGGTGTGACCGAAGCCTTGCTCGGCGAGATAGTCGACGCAGGTGTCGCGGTCCCACCCGAGTTCCAGCAGCGGAAACCGGTTGCGGAGATAGCGCACGTCGGCGTCCTTGGCCCGATGCAACTCATCCGAGCTGATCCCGATCGCCTGTTCCGCGTCGAGTCCTGTCGGCACTCGCTTGGGATGGGGATAGCCCAGAAGCTGGCGTGCTGCCTTTTTCAGCGGGACGATCTTGTACTCGCTGGTGCACTGGCGCCGGGCGAGTCCTTTCGAGCCGTCCGCGTTGAGCACGTGCAGCGGCATGGACACGAACCGGTGGCGGGGGTCCAGCGCATCGGTTTTGATGTTGCCACCCGAGACCGTGCGCACCTGGATACCGAACCCCTGCGCGTGGGCACGCAGGCTCTCGAGGTTCGCGTAGACCGCGCGCGGTTCCCATCCGGTGTCGGCGAACAGCGCGTAGTCGAACCGTGGGATCGCCCCTTCGCAGGCCAGCAACAGTACCGCCGTGCTCTGTACACCAGCGCCTAAGGACAACAACCGAAGAGCCGGGCCAGGGTCGTGCTCCGGGGTTCGGTGAGTCATGCGGCCCTCACCTGCCGCGCATTGTCGGTGTGATCGTCGGTGAGGGCGGCAAGGTCGCCCAGCAGCAGCGCTACCGCGTAGGCGGCATGTTGAGGGACGACGCCGTTGCCCAGGGCCCGGAGTTGGGCGGTGCGGGGCAGAGGGAGGTCGGTGACCCACCCGGGTGGGAGGCCCATGAGGTGTTCGACGAAGGCTGGTGAGAGGACGGGGCGGCCGTGCTTGCCTGGCTGGGTGGGAAACGGTGTGCGGCGTCCGAGTATTCGTTCCCACCGGTGGATCGCGCTTGTATAGGCGCCCCAGTCCACCGCGTGATCATCGGCTGTGGGCGGCAGCTCATCGTTTCGTGCGGTGTCGCTTTCGGTCAGGGGTTGTTGCCGGGTGTGGTGAGGAGACGGATGACTGCGGAGGGCAGCATCAGGTCTCCTTTGGAACCGCGCTGTGCCGGGCACCCCTTTGTGCCGTCGGTAGCTCGGGGTGTCGGCAACAAGACCTCGGTGGCCACCAACGGCAGCACCTGCTGCGACAGCGGCGGCCGGAACCCCGTTCCGGCTTGCCGTCCGGGTGTTCCGGTGTCCGAGGCTCGCGGAGTTGGGAGAGGTCGTGTCTGGTCGGGCAGTGATGGGCCGCCCTGCTGCGCCCGGTGGGTGCAGTTCTTGGCGTCTGACGCCGTCGGTGTCGGCAGTAGCCGTAGATGGTCGAGTAGGGAGGGGCCGCCCTGTCTGCTGGCTGCGCTGATTCCGTTGGAGGTTCCGTCGTGTGCGGTGGGTGTGGGCATCATCCGTGTCGTGATGGTGGGGCCAGGCGAGGAGGAAGACGCGTTCTCGTTGGTGCGGGGCGCCGATGTCGCTGGCGCGAATGCTTCGCCATGCCGCGTCATACCCTGCTTCGGCCAGGTCGCCGAGTACTCGGTGCAGGCCGCCGTTTTTCCAGCGGAGCGCGGCGACGTTTTCCACGACGAACAGTGGTGGTCGTAGTACGCGAAGACCCGCCATGATGTCGGTCCACAGGCCACTGCGTTCGCCTTTCTCGATGCCTTTGCGCCGCCCGGCGCCGGAGATGTCTTGGCAGGGGAATCCGGCGATCACCACGTCGACCGGTTCCACCGCGCGCCAGTCGATCGTCCGGAGGTCTCCGTGGTTGGGAGAGGTGGGCACGCGGTGCGCCAGCAGCGCGGCGATGTGGGGGTCGGGATCGGCGCACCACGCGATGCTGCCCCCGCCGAGCGCGGCAAGGACGCCGAGGTCGAGTCCTCCGACTAGTTCTTCGATCTGAGTGTCCGCGAAGGACAGTGGGCGGGGCGTTACGCTGTGTTCAGAACTGCTTGGGGTTACGGAACTTTGGGCAAACAGTACGACATCGCTCGTGTTTGGTGGCTTCCTTGATCGCTGCTGCCCGCAGACCAGCGACCTCCTAGGTCGGACAGCTCGGATCGGCGTAGTGATGTTGCTTCGGGATTTCTGAAGTGGTTTCATTAAGCCTGATCTCATTACGGGTTGTGTGAAGGTGAGGGGTGTGGGTTGGCAGTCGCGGCGGTTCGAGACCTGCGGTCGCATCGGCCGACTGCCTCGCCGGACGAGCTTGAGCAGTTTGAGGTCGACGTGATGGCCGGGTTGGTGCTGGCCCGGTCCTCGGCCGGGATGGCGGATAGCACTATCCGGGGCGACCTGAGCAACCTGCAGCAGATCCGGGACTGGTTCGGCCGGCCGCTGTGGGAGATGGGTCCGTCCGATGCGGACGCCTACTTCGGACGCGAACTGCGTGGGGCGCCGAGCGGAACGCGGCTGGCGCGAGCGAGCGCGCTGTCGCTGTACTTCGAGTTCCTGGAGTTGCGACACAAGGTCGAGCTGCACTCGATGACCGGCCGGATCGTGGAGTGCCCGCTGGATGAGGTGAACCGACCGCGTGGCAACGACATCCGTTGGGAGCTGGGCAGGTTCGGCAAGCTCCACGTTCGACTCGGTAAGGGCTCGCGCGGCTCCGGACCAAGGGAGCGGATGGTGCCGTTGCTCAACGACGCTGGACGCACCCTGCGCTGGTTTATCGAGGATGTGTGGGGGCAGTTCGGCGATGATCACACCCGACATGGCGCGCCGTTGTTTCCCTCCGAGCGCCGCCACGTTGACCAGTCGCGGTGCCGGGCCAGCTACAACGCGCTGCGGGTTGGGCTGGCCGAGGCGACGGCTGAGCATCTGCCGTCGTGGGCCGGTCGGCTGACGCCGCACGTGCTGCGGCACTACTGCGCTTCGCAGCTCTACCTCAACGGCGTCGACCTGATCTCCATTCAGGGGATGTACGGCCACGCTTGGGTGGCCACCACGATGAAGTACGTCCATGTGCAGCGCAGCCGGATCGAGGATGCCTGGATCGCCGGGCAGAAGCGCGCGGCCGCCCGCCTGGAAGGACTGATGTGAATGCGGTGGAACCTGCGTCTGGCGGCGGCGAATCGTGGCATTTGGCAAGCGTCCGACTTGCAGCGCCTGCTGGCCGAGCGCGGCATGGTCGTCTCGCTGGGCAAGATGTCGCACCTGTGGTCCGGGCAGCCTGCGTCGATCAAGCTGGCCGACCTGGAGGTGATCTGTGCGGTGCTGGGCTGCGAGGTCGGCGAGTTGCTGATCCCGGAACCGGAAACCGTGCCACAGCCCGACACCGACACCGCCGAGAAGGAGCACGTCGCGGCCAACGAACGCCCGACGCCGCGCGTGGTGCCGCGCCGGCGCGACGGCCGATCCCTGCCCCCGGCCTGACCAGTGGTCGCCCGGGACGGCAGTGCCCAGAAGATTCCTCGGTCGGTGACGAGCTGCGCTGAATGCTTCGCCTGGGGTGAGACCTACGCGCAGGGTGTGTGCCTGGCCTGCTACAACTTCGCCGCCGCTCGCTTCGGGCAACACGTCGGCATCTGCGCGGCCTGCCGCCGGGAAGTCCGGCTGAAGAAGGGCTACTGCCGGTTGTGCTGGTGCCAGGCCCGCGAGGACCGCGCCGTCGCCGCCGAGGACGCACGATCCCGGGTCGTGCTCGCCCCCTACCTCCCGCGGGTGCGGTTCCATCAGCTGTTCCTGGCCGGGATGACCAAGAAGCGCGGCAAGCCGCGCACCAGCCCGCGTCGTTACGGCGAGAAAGGCAGACCGCTCAAGCCCGCGCCGGCGCCGTGTGTCCGCCCGGCCGGCACCGGCGTGCAGCTCGTGTTGTTCGGCACCGAGGAACTCACTCGCTCGTTCGAGAAGGTGCGGTTCGACCTGCGCACCGCGCCCGTGCCGGACAATCCGTGGCTGGCGTGGGCGCTCTACCTTGCCCACACTGTCGCCGAGACGCGTGGCTGGGCGCCGACCGCTCGCCGGGCAATGCAGCGCGCCCTGGTGCATCTGCTGGCCAACTACCGCGCGGACGAGCTCGTCAAGGCGTCCGAGGTGCGCTCCGTTGCGTCCGGATTTTTCGTGAACGTCAACAACGCCAACGGAATCCTCGACGCCATGGGCATTCTGGTCGAGGACCGCCCGCCCATTTTCGACCGGTGGCTGGACACCAAACTCGACGGTCTTGCACCAGGCATCGCGGGCCCCACGCGCCGGTGGGTACTGAGCCTTCGCGACGGCGGACCCCGCAGCCACGCTCGACACCCGGATACCGCGCGGGGCTACCTGCGTTGGGCGCTGCCGGCGTTGCGGGACTGGTCGTCGCGCTACGACCACCTGCGCGAGGTCAACCGCGACGACGTGCTCAGCCACATCCAGCCGCTTCGAGGCGACACCCGCAACAGCACCGTGACCGCACTCCGCTCGCTGTTCACCTGGGCGCGGCGAGCCGGTGCCATCTTCCGCAACCCCGCCACCCAGATCCGACTCGGTAAGCGGGAGCACCCGATCTGGCAACCGCTGACCGCCACTGACATTGCCGAGACGGTCGCGGCGGCCAGACCGTTCTCGCCGTCCTGGCTAATTGAGATCGGCGAGTTCAGGGATGTGTTGGACTTGCATCCTTACGGACCACCGAGGAGCGGACTGTTGCGTGTCGAGCGGTAGGACCTGATGATCCAGCGAGCGGACGAGTTTGCCCCAAGTGGCAGATCGATCAGGCCCCACGCTCACCTCGGAGCGGCTAGCCGTCCCGGCACGGCGGCAAGCAGCTCGCGGGTGAACGGAGTCGCCGGCGAGGCCAGCACGTCGACGGTGGTTCCGGATTCATCGATCCGGCCGTCTCGCATGACCGCGAGCCGGTCGGCCGAGGCCGCGACCACGGCTAGATCATGAGAGATCAACAGGTACGCCAACCCGTGCTTGCGCTGCAGCCCCTGCAGCAGCGTCAGGATCTGGGCCTGCGTCACGGTGTCAAGCGCGGACACCGGCTCGTCGAGGACAACCAGATCCGGCCGCGGCGCCAGCGCACGGGCGATGGCCACACGCTGGCGCTGCCCACCTGAGAGAGCTGTCGGCCGCCGGCGCGCGACCTCGGCCGGCAGTGCGACGTCGTCGAGCAGTTCGCGCACCCGCCGGCTTCGCTCGGCGACACCAACGCGCAACGCTCGCAACGGCTCCGCGATGATCCGGCCGACGCTCATCAGCGGGTCGAGCGAGGCATACGGATTCTGCGCGACGAACTGCACACGCGGACAGCCGACCGCGATGGGCTCTCCGTCGAGCAGGATGCTCCCGCCCGTCGGCTCCACGAGCTGGGTGATCATGCGTGCGATCGTGGACTTGCCCGACCCGGACTCACCGACCAGTCCCAGGGTGCTGGCCCGGCCAAGCGTGAACGAAACGCCGTCCACCGCGACCGTGCCTGGGTACGTCTTGCTCAGATCACGGACCTCGAGCAGCGGTTCCGCCGCTGCCGGCCGTGTGGCTCGTGGTCGTGGTGCTGAGTCGAGCAGGAGGCGGGTGTAGGCCGCCTGCGGTCGGCCGAGCACCTGCGCCGTGGGGCCGTCCTCCACGATCCGGCCGTCGGACATGACGGCGACGCGATCGGCCCGGTCCTCGGCGACCCCGAGGTCATGCGTGATCAACAGGACGCTTGTGCCGTCGTGGGCAGCGACGTCTTCGATTAGGTCCAGCACGGTCTTCTGCACAGTGGTGTCGAGCGCGGAAGTCGGCTCGTCGGCGACGAGCAGCGCGGGTCGGCCGGCCAGCGCCATGCCCAAGAGCACCCGCTGCCGGTACCCGCCGGAGAGCTGATGCGGGTAGCGGCCGAGCACCCGGTCCGGGGCGGGGATGCCTACCCGGTTCAACGCCTCGGTCAACGCGTTGTCGCCCAACGGCCGATTTCCCGCCAGCCGCAAGGCTTCCGTGAGCTGAGCGCGCACGGTCATCAGTGGATTGAGCGCGGACCCGGGGTCCTGCGGGACGTACGCGATCCGTCGCCCACGCAATCGGCGCCACCTGCGGTCGGGGAGATGGTCGACCCGCTGGCCGTTGAACGTGACGCTGCCCGCGTGCACCCTGGCCGTGTCCGGGAGCAGGCCGACCAGCGCGTGCGCGAGCGTCGATTTTCCTGACCCTGACTCGCCGACAACGGCCACTATCTGTCCTGGGTGGACGTTTAGATCGATCCGGTCCACCGCAGGTCGATTCTGGCGGGACGAGTCGTAGCCGACCGTCAGGCCACGCACGGCGAGCAGTGTCATCGTGTCTCCGATCGCAGAATGTGTCCGAGATGGTTGGCCGCGAGCACGACGGCGACGATGACAAGACCAGGCACAGTCGTCAGCCACCACGCCGAGGCGAGAAAGGGCCGCCCGGCAGCGATCATCGAACCCCACTCGGGCTCCGGCAACGGGGCGCCGAACCCGAGGAAGCTGACGGCCGCGACGGTGAGGATCGCGTTGCCGAGCTCTAATGTGGCCAGTGCGACGATCGGGCTCGCGGCGTTGGGCAGCACATGGGTCAACAGGACGGTCGGGCGGCTCGTGCCGCAGACCACTGCTGCCTCGACATAACCGGCTTTGCTGACACGGATCACCTCGGCACGCGTGATTCGAGCGAATACCGCCGAGGAGGAAAGGCCCACGGCCACTGCCACGTTGCTGGTCCCGGGACCGAGCACCGCGATCACTCCGAGCACAAGGAGGAACGACGGCACGGCGAGCAACACCTCGACCGCCCGCATGATCACGTCATCGACGAAACCGCGTGTCGTGCCCGCAACCAGGCCGAGCGCCGCGCCCGCCAGCACCGCGATGGCCACCGCGAGGACCGCGGCCTGCAACGACGGTGCCGCCCCGTGCACGATCCGGGCGAGCAGGTCCCGGCCGAGTTCGTCGGTGCCGAACGGGTGTAACGCCTCTGGTGGCCGCAGCCGCTCGGCGAGATCACCGCGCAGCGGGTCGGCGGGGGAGAAGACGCTTGGTGCGAGAGCTGCGGTCCCGGCCAGGACCAGGACAGCGGCAGACGGCGCGACCCCGAGATTGCGCAGCCGGGTCATCGTGCGCGCTCCCTCGGGTCCACCAGCGGATACGCCAGGTCCACCGCCAGAGCGAGCAGGGTTACGACCGCTGTGGTCACCGTGACCAAGCCCTGCAACATCGGCAGGTCCCGGCTTGTGACCGCTGACTCGATGAGCCGACCGAGCCCGTTGCGGGCGTAGATCGTCTCGACCACGACCGAGCCGGACAGCAGCCAGCCGACCAGCAGCGCCACCATTGTCAGTGCGGGCATAGCGGCGTTGCGCAGCGCGTGAACAGACACGGCGCGGGCGCGTGAGGCGCCTTTGGCTCTCGCGGTGTCCACATAGGTCTGTTGCATCTCCGCGGTCAGGCGCGGCAGCAGCACCTGCGCAACGAAGGCCGACGACGGCACCGCCAGAGTCACGGCCGGCAGGACCAGACCGGCGAGCCCGTCGTCGCCGCGAGCCGGAAACAGCCGAAGCCCGAAGGAGAATGCCTGCAACAGCACCAGTCCGAGCCAGAACGTCGGCACGGACAGCGACAACCCGGGCAGGCTGCCGAGCAGCCGGCGCAACCACGGCTGGCGCGTGTGCGCGGCCAGCCAGGCGATCAGGAACCCGACGGGGACAGCCAGCAGCAACGCGGCGCCAGCCAGTGCGAGGGTGCGTGGTGCAGCCTCGGCGATCGTCGCGCCGACACCGCGTCCGGTCTGGAACGAGGTGCCGAAGTCGCCGCGTACGGCATCGAGCAATCCGTCGACGTAACGCACGAGCGCTGGCCGGTCGAGGCCGTACGCGGCCCGCAGCGCGGCCACCCGCGCCTCGTCGATCGCGTTCTCTGGGCCGATCATGATTCGCACCGGGTCCGCGGGCAGAAGATAGAACGCGGCGAAGGTGAGGGTGTAGGCCGCCAACACCACGACGGCGGCCTGCCCGATGCGCCGCACAACGAATCGGCGCACGTCAACTCCGGATGTCGAGCAGCACATGTTGCCCGCTGACGTCCTGGCCGGTGTAGAGCACCACATTGCCCGGTCGCAACCGGCCGAGCAGCGCCAGAGTCAGAGCGCGCTGGCCACCGGTCGGGATGAGACTACCGTCCGGCACCGACACCGCACCGTCCTCGCGGAGTACCGCGCACCCAGACCACGAATTGTCCACTGCAGACGTGTTACGCGGACTGTCTTGATGGGGCGGTCGGCTGGCGTAACGGTGACCGCGCAGCGCCTGCCCGAGGTCCACCCTCCACTCGTGGTCGTCGAATCCGACCACCAGGGTCAACGTGCGGGTCCCGCCGGGTCCGGGTGAGCCGGGGACGAGCCGGTCGAACAGCTCGACCACCTCGACCTCGCCTGCCGCCCTCGTAGGTGCGGACAACGTGTTCACGGACAGCTGCTCTGCGTGCACGAAGAAGGCGAGGTCCTCGGGGACGAGCTTGGTTTCGCGCCAGGTCAGCAGGTAGACCGGACCGAGCAGCGGACCGTCCAGCGCGACCGGCGGCAGGACGACCACGCCACCGTGTTGGAAGCCGTACGCGCCATCGACGTGTTCTGCGGTGACGGCTTCTGCGGCGAACCGCACGATCGCGGCGTGCGGGACTCGCCTGGTCATCACCTGGACGGCGAACCAGTCGCGGGTGTCTCGCAGCCGGGTCAGTCCGTCCGCGTCGGCGAGCAGGAGCACCTCCGCCGGGTTAGTGAACGGGATGAGAGCGTCCCGCAGCAGCACGAGTTGCCAGAGCCACTCGTTGTAGAGGTTGCGCGCCGCGTGCAGACCCGCGTCGGCCGTGAGCCGTTCGGCCACCGGCGGGATCCACGCGTAGCCGACACAGCTGCTCTGGATGTCGACTGGACCAGACACGCCTGACGGGCGGGCACTCCGGACGAGGTCCAGGACCAGCGAGGACACCGCCTCGACGTTTTCCGTCAGCTCCCGGCGGACCTCCTGGTCTGCGAGTCCGGTGTCGAGCCGCAATGTCGCGTACGGACCCGACGTGCTCAGGCTGGCCGCCAGCCCAGCGACGAACTCTGCACGGGTGGCCTCGCCACCACCGGCGGCGGCGACCGCCGACTCCAGCAACGTGTGCGAGGCAGCGACGAAGGTCGCTGCGTCCACCGCACGCCCACCGGCGAAGTCGTTCCACGCGTTCATGACCGAACCTCCGCATCCTGGAATACCGGTCGGCCCGACGCGTCGAGCCGGACACCGCTGACTCGGGGCGCCAAGCCCACCGATGAGGCCTGTTCGAAGAGGGGAATGCCGTGCCCGCCGGCCAGGATCGCCTGGGCAGCCGCGTCGACAGCGCGCACACGCTCGGTGGGGTCCAGCACCGTGGCGATCCTCGCGATGGCGGTATCGACCTCGTCGGGCGTGGTGCGCCGAAGGGGATTCGCACTCTTCACCGGGTACAGGCTCGCCAGCACTGTGGGATCTCCGCGGGTCACCGTCCAGGACACGAAGTCGTAGTCGCCCGCGCCCTGCCGGGCGCTGTTGGTCGCGTCGTCGAGAGGAGTCGGGCGCAGTTCGATCCCGGCCTCGGCCAACTGCTGCGCGATGAGCTGGTAGACGGCGCCATAGCGTTCGGTCGCTGAATAGACAAGGGTGAAGGACAGCCGATCTGCGCCCTTGGCTCGTACACCGTCCGTGCCGGGCCGCCAGCCAGCCGCGTCGAGCAGTCTCGCCGCTTCGCGTGGATCGAACGCCAAGTTCTGGGAGCGGTTGGCGTAGCCCGGCGTAGTGGTGGCCAGCACGTCGGTCGCGGGCCGTTCACCCGCCGACAACAGCGGCGCGAACTGGGACCGGTCGATGGCGGCGCCGATGGCGCGCCGCACGGTGGGATCGCTCAGCGCAGGCCTGGACTCGTTGGGCAGCAACGTGTACACGACACCGGGTCGGGTGCCTGACAGCAGCCGTGGCCCCTGGTCGCTGAAGGACGGCTCGTCCTGCTGGAGCACCTGCAAGTCGGCGTCCAGCTGCCCGGAGAAGAGGCTGCCGTGCCGGGCACTCGGATCGGTGACGATGGCGAAGGTCAACTTTCGTATACGCGGTGTATCCCGGTGGATGGCCAGGTCGCTCGCCCATGCGTATCCGGTGCGTGCGGACAGCCCTGCCTCCTCGTTGAGCGCGACCCGGTCGAGCACGAACGGGCCGGATCCGACGAGCGTGCCGGCGCAGCGCTCCTCCGCGGTCCGTTCGAGCGTGCTGGGTGAGAGCAATCCGAGCGTGACCATCGAGGTGGCTTGCAAGAACTGCGCGCTCGGGGTCGAGAACCGCACCTCGACGGTGTGCGCGTCGAGAGCGGACGAACCCCCGTAGCCGGCGAGGTAGGTGGTGCCGAGCGGGGACCGTGCGCCCAATCCAGCCACATCGTCGAGGTTCGCGACAACTGCGGCGGCGTCCAACGGGCTGCCGTCGCTGAATGTGACACCGTCGCGAAGCGTGAACGTGAACCGCGTCGCCTGTTCGTCGACCTTCCAGGCAGTGGCGAGCCAGGGCACGATCTTGCCGGTCTTCGGATCCTGGTCGGTGAGCGAGTCCACGAGCTGGCGAGACACCTGCAGATTCGGTGTCTGCGGAGTCTGGTGCGGGTCGAGGCAGTTGACGGGCGCGGCGAGCGCCGCGGTGAGGGAGTCTGCGACGCCGCCGTTCTCGGCGTTGCTTGATGAGCAGGCGGTCAGCAGCGCGCCGCAGCACGCCAATACGGAGATTTGTCGAAGCACGGTGCCGAGTTTGCGAGTTCGGCGACGCGAACCCGGCCTTCCGTTTTCATTGCGTGAAAAGCGCTCACAGAGTGGGACGGCGAACTCGCCGCTCGGACATCGTCCACCGCTGGTGTTAGCTTCGCGCGACGGGGAGCGGAAGGAGCGGGAAGATGCGCCAACGAAGTGTCGCAGCGCGCGTCTTGTCGGTGCTGGACGTGGTGGAGCGTGCGTCGGGCGCGCTGCAGGTCACCCAGATCGCCGAGCGGACCGGCCTGCCCGTAGCCACGGCGTGGCGCATGGTGCGGGAGCTGACCGAGTGGGGCGGCCTCGAACAGCAACCCGACGGCCGGTACCGGCTCGCAACGAGGGTGTGGGCGATCGGCAGTTCCGCACCCTGCGTGCGCCGGATCCAACGGGACACGTCGCGCCACATCCGCGATCTTGCCCATACGACGGGCCGGACCGCCTACCTCAGTGTGCTCGACCAAGACGAGGCCCTCGTGGTAAGCCTGGCCAGGGCGGGTCACGGCCCGCACGACATCCACGAAGGCAGCAGGCTCCGGAACACCAACTCATCAGCCGGCGTCCTGTTCCAGGCGTTCGACGGGCCGGGTACCGACGCCGATCCCGTGCGGGACGCGCACGTCTCGGTACACCGGGACATCATGGGCCGCTCGTCGATGTCTGCCGCGATCAGCAACCAAGCGGGCGCCGTGGTCGCCTCACTCACGCTCGCCAGCGGCAACGGCGAGCCGTGGCATCGGTTCCGACCCGCACTCATCGACGCGGCACGCATGGTCCGGTTCAGCATCTACCGCGACGAGTTGTTCGCATGAGCACCGTGTGGAACCGACGCACTGAGTCTCATGGAAGCGGGGGCCGCCGGGGCTTCGTCGACCAAGGGCTGGGTGGCGCGAGCGGCCGCCCGTGCCATGCGATAGCTGTACGCAGCGGAATAGTGCGTAAAGCGCGTCATGTGGAGCGCGTGTCAACCAGTTCTGCTCGTGCTACGCGTGGGATGTACCCGTACACCCCACGCGTAGCAATGGTTCGATCAGAATCCACTGCGTATCAGTGGTATCCCAGTGGTGGCCGGAGCCGGTATCGGGGACGGTGCCATGGCGACAGGTGGCAGCAGGCCCGATCAGATGCGTTGACGCCGACGCGTTGTGATGCCTGGAGCCTGCATCGCTGCAGCAGCAGCCATCCCGGAAATCGCGGTTGCTCCGGCGCTGGCCGTCGCCATCACGTAATGGGGCTGGCGCGCGGCGTCGGGTGCGCGCTATCTGCGGCAGCGCAATCGTTTCCGTGGCGTAAGAGGTCAGCCACCTGTCACCGTGACGGAGCCGAGGTGGGAGAACTCGGCAGTGACCTGCTGGCCCGGTCCGATGGTCACGGCGTCGGTCATGCCGCCTGTCAGAACGATCCAGCCAGCCTCGAGCTCGATTCCTCGTTCGCCCAGGCTGTTGACCGCTAACGCAAGCGCCTCTGCCGGATGGCCCTGAACAGCGGCGCCCGTGGCCGTGTCGACGGTTCTCCCATCCACGCGCAGCCTGCAGGCCTCGGCAGCGAGATCCAATTCTCGTGGATCTTGCTCGACACCGCCGATGACAAACCGCGCCGAAGACGCGTTGTCCGCCACGACATCGGCAAGAGTGAATTGGAAGTCGGTGTACCGGCTGTCGATCACTTCGAGGCCGCTGTAGACACTCCGCACTGCCGACATCGCGGATGCGGCCGTGACACCAGGCCCGGCGAGCCGCTCGCCGAGTACGAACACGATTTCTGGTTCGACACGCGGATGGATCAGCTCGTCAGTGGGCACGGGTGTCCCGGGCTGGAGAACCATCTTGTCGGTGAGCCACGCCGTGAGTGGCTCGGCCACCCCCATTCGTTCCTGCTTCGCCCGAGAAGTGAGACCAAGCTTTACTCCGATCACCTTCTCGCCGTCGGCCACCTTGCGACCGACGAGCCGATCTTGCACGAGGTATGCGGTCGCCAGATCGAGCTGCGGCCATTCACTTGTGATGCGGGGGCGGTCCTTTCTCTCCCGCTCCGCCCGCAGAAGAAGCTCCGCGGCCGACTCGATGGTCCACTTTGCTGCTTCCTCGGTCATCCAAAGCCTGCCTTCTACCTGAACCTGAGCCTTTGCCAAGGGGCACGGTGCTCGAGCGTCCTACCGCGAAGCAAGACAACGTTCCCGTTGGCCGGAACCACATGAGCCTCACGGCGCTCTTTCGTCGCTGGCCGCTCCACCTGACCGGAGAGTGCCTGCCCGAGGCGGCCTCGATGGCGGCGTTTCCACACATCGGGAACGCAGGTGTTGCCTCGGACACTACCCATATCTAACGTCTGCACATCGTGCCTTCGGCGACCCTTGCCAGGGCAACTCATCGAGGAGGAGGCCCTTCGATGAAGAAACAGGAACTGAAGATCGTCAGCGCATCAGCCGTGGGGACAGCATTCGAATGGTATGATTTCTTCCTCTACGGTTCATTGATTCCCGTTGTGGGTAGTCAATTCTTTGGTGGTTATGGCACTGCGGCGCAGACGGTGTTCGCCTTGCTGACCTTCGCGGTCGGGTTCATCGTCCGACCTATTGGTGCCGTCATTTTCGCGCGGCTCACCGATCTCGTCGGTCGCAAAAAAGTCTTCCTGCTGACCCTGGTGCTGATGGGCGTCTCAACCGTGGCGGTCGGGGTGCTACCAACTTCGCAGCAAATCGGCATTTTCGCCCCCATCTTGCTGGTGACCTGCCGCATCCTGCAAGGACTTGCCGTCAGCGGGGAATTCGGTGCTGCCGTCACCTACGTATCGGAGTATGCGCCCGCCAATCAACGCTCCTTCTTCGTCGGATGGCTGACGGGGACCACGGCCCTCGCCTTCAGCCTCTCCCTGGCGGTGCAGCTCGCGGTGCAGGCTGCTATCGGCGAAGCCGCATTCGAGTCGTGGGGATGGCGCGTTCCCTTCCTCATCTCCGTCCTTCCTCTCGGGCTGTCGGTGTGGATCCGATCCAAGCTCAACGAAAGCCCCATATTCCTCAAGATGAAGGAAGAAGGCACGCACGCGAAGGCTCCGCTGCGCGAGGTGTTCAGCACTTGGCCGCGGATCCGCATGGTGGCGATCGTCTTCGTGATGGCGTCGGCCCAGTCCTTCATCGGCTATCTGTCGACCATCTACATGTTCACCGCCATGAAGACCTATCTGAAGGTCGATTCGTTCACGGTCAACGTGATCTTCATGCTCAACATGCTGATCGGTTTCTTCCTGTGCGTACTGTTCTGCTGGCTGTCTGACCGAATTGGCCGGCGCATCGTGCTGTTCGCCGGTTTGGCGCTCACCGCGCTGCTGGTCTTCCCGATCAACTCCGGTGTGACAGCCGTGGCCAACCCCGAGCTGAACCAAGCACAAGACCGCGTCCAGGTCGCCATCACAGCGAATCCGTTGGATTGCTCATTCCAGTTCAACCCGGCTGGGACGGCCAAGTCCACCACAGACTGCGACCGTGCCCGCGACATACTGAATCGCAACTCGGTCCGCTTCCACATCGTTGATGGCCCGGGGCCCACCACGGTCACGGTGAATGAGACGGCGATCGCCGGCGGTCCACGACTGGAGGCTGAACTCGTCAACGCGCTGAAGGCATCTGGTTACCCGATCGAAGGGTCGTCAGGCACGGTGGCGATCGACAGCGTCGGCGACCTGTTCAGCATGCCGGTTGTTCAGGTCGCATTGCTTCTGCTCCTGCTCGTCGCCCTCGCCCAGATGTCGCAGGGGCCTGCGGCCACGGCCATGGCAGAGCTGTTCCCAACCCGCATCCGAGCGACCGCGCTATCAATTCCCTACCAGTTAGGCGTGGGTATTTTCGGCGGGCTTCTGCCGGCCACCATGGTCGCGATTGGCGCCGAGGTGGGCAGCACCACCGCGGCTCTGTGGTATCCGGTTGGCGCGGTGACTCTCGGCTTGCTCATCCTCGTGTTCACCTTGCCCGAGACCCGTGGCATCGAGCTCGCAGATGTTCGTCTGCCCCGAAGTCGCAGGGCTGATCGCGCTCCGCAGGACGCTACTGGCCACGACCAACGGGGAGTTACCAATGCCGATCATTGACGTTTCGCTGCTGACCGGACGATCCGACGCAGAACTGCGGGGCATGATCGCGGCCGTGCATGATGCGATCGTCGGCAGCCTTGGTGTCCAGTCCGAGACGGTCCGGATCCTCGTTCGGGAGGTACCGCCCGACCGGTGGGCTGCCGGCGGTGAAACCATCGAAGAACGTCGTTCGCGTTCAGGACGATAGCCGGAGGCAGGACGAAGGCGCGGACTGGATTCGTCCGCGCTTTCCCCCTGCGCCTCAGTCCCGGAACCGGGTGGTGCTCCAGCCCCCGCACACCGGGATCGTCACCCCGGTGACAAAGGCAGCATCGTCCGACACGAGGAACGCGACCACATTGGCGATGTCGCTCGGCCTGCCCACCCGCGGTAGGGGACGGGATCGGGTGACGAGATCGTCGAACACCCCCGAGGCTATCTTCGACCGGGTGGCGGGGGTCTCGATCAGTCCTGGCGCTACGGCATTCACGCGGATGTTGCGCCGACCGTAGTCTGCCGCCATTTGGCGTGTGAGGCTGTCCACCGCTCCCTTGGCTGCTGAGTACGGCGCGGAACCCTTCACACCGACAAGCGCGAACGTCGACGAAGTATTCACAATGGCCCCACCCGATTCGCCGAACGTGATGGCGGCTTGCCGGCTCATCGCGAAGGTCGTGTGCAGATTTGTTCGCAGGAAGTAGTCGAAATCCTCGTCCGTGGTCTCAGCAGCGGAGGCATCGCCCCCTTTGCCAGCGATGTTGGCCAGCACGTTCGGGGCGCCGAAGATGCCAGCACAGACGTCGAACACCCGTTCGGCGGCGCCGGGGGCGGTGAGATCCTGCGCTAGCGTCTCCAGGTCACCGCCGCTGGCTTGAACGGCGAGCCGCAGCTCACGCAGACCTTCCTCATCGCGGTCGACAGCGAGTACCTCCGCGCCACGAGAGACGAAAAGAGCGGCAGTCTGCCGCCCGATACCCGACGCCGCCCCCGTGACGATCGCGGTCTTGCCGGTCAACTGGTTGGGCAGCGTTAGATGGCCGAATTCTTGATTCACCGAATCTCCTTGTTCCTGGATGAACGATCCACCGAGGATCAGCCAGCTCCCCATCCGGGACCAGCACGCCTTTCCATTGTCCGAAAAGCTGCCCTGGCAACTCAAGTCCACGTCGAGCACGGTTGGCATGTTCAGCCGAATTCCCACGGAGAAGCCATGAATGAAACGACGACGTACAACACCGGTGTGGCTTCCTTGCAGTTGACCCACACTTCAGACGGCGTCGCGCAGCTCGCGCTCAACCGACCGCATCGGCGCAATGCCCTGGATCGTGAGCTGCTCGACACCCTGCCCACGGTGCTGCGCCAGCTCGACGAAGATCCCGATGTCCGTGCAATCGTGGTGACCGGGAGTAGCGGCGCATTCTGCGCTGGGGGTGACCTCGACATCATCGGTCAGATCATCGATGAGACCCCGGAGACCGCGCGCCAACGGATGGCCCGGGAATTCGCTTCAGCCAGTCTGCTGCTGCGGACGCTCAAACCGACGGTTGCAGCGGTGGACGGTGCTGCCGTCGGCGCCGGTATGGCGCTAGCCCTGGCGTGCGACGTGCGGCTCGGGTCGCCTCGAGCCGTGTTCGCTGCCCCGTTCATCAAGATGGGCCTGGTGCCGGATTTCGGGGTTTCCTGGTTGCTCACGCGGGCGGTCGGTGCGGCGCGTGCCACGGAGATCGCAGTCAGCGGACGCAAGGTCGGCGCCGATGAAGCAGTACGCATCGGCTTGCTCGATGTCGTCGTCCCGGACCCGCTCACCGAGGCGGTCACCAAGGCGAAGCACCTCGCCGCTGCTTCGCCAGAGGCCGCTGGGGCTACGAAGCGCCTCATGCAGGCCAGCGAACGCCAAAGTTATGAAGAGTTGCTAGAGCTGGAGATCGAGGAACAGATACGTGCGGTTCGTTCCGGGAAATTCGCACGGCTATGGGCTGACTGGTCAGAAAAGGTACGCGGCCATTGAACCGCGACCTTTCCTGCCAGCGTTTCCGGCAGACGGGAACCGCTCATTGTCTCGAAGCCTGTACAACTTCGACAGTAACCATGTCAAGCCCTACTGAGGAGGAACCGGTGGAATCCTTCGGCCACGTCATCGACGGTGAGGAAGTCACGTCGCTGGACGGCGCGACATTCGAGTCCGTAGACCCGTGGGAACGGACGCCGTGGGCCGCCGTGGCCCTCGGGTCCGACCGTGACGCCCAACGCGCCATCAAAGCGGCACGTCAGGCGTTCGACGAGGGGCCGTGGCCGAGGATGAGCTTCGCCGAGCGAGGCCGGATTCTGCATCGGCTCGCTGACTTGATCCTGGAGAACGCCGACGCACTCGCCCTCGCGGACACCACGGACATGGGCAAGCCCATCGGGGAGACATCGGGCCACGACGTGCCGCGCTCGGCCCAGAACTTCCGGTTCTTCGCCGACCACTCGCAGGTGACACCGGCCGAGACGTTTCCAATGCCTGGCGGACATCACGCCTACACCGAATACGATCCAGCGGGCGTGGTCGCCGCGATCGCGCCGTGGAACTTTCCGCTCATGATGGAGACGTGGAAGGTCGCCCCCGCGCTGGCCTGGGGCAACACGGTCGTGCTGAAACCGGCCGAGCAGAGCCCAGCGTCGGCCACCATGCTCGCCAAACTGGCCCTGGAAGCGGGGCTGCCACCAGGCGTGTTCAACGTCGTACACGGCTACGGGCCGAACTCGGCCGGTCAAGCCCTCACCGAGTCATCCGAGATCGACCGGATCACCTTCACCGGTGAGTCGACGACCGGCCGGACAATCGCTCATGCCGCCGCCCGCAATCTCGTACCGGTGAGCCTGGAACTGGGAGGAAAAGGCGCCAACATCGTCTTCGACGACGCCGATCTCGCCCAGGCTGTCGACTGGTCGATCAAGGCGATTTTCACCAACAGCGGCCAGGTTTGCCTCGCGGGCAGCCGAATCTACGTGCAGCGCGGCGTATACGACGAGTTCTTGTCTCGGTTCACCAGTGCTGCGCAAGCATTGCAGGTCGGCAACCCCAAGAACCCTGACACGCGGATCGGCCCCATGTCGTCGATGGAGCATTTCCACAAGGTCAGCGGCTACCTCGACATCGCACGCTCGCAAGGTGCACGCCTGCACACCGGCGGCCTCGGAGTTGGCTGGACCGTCCTTCCCACGATCGTCGTTGGCGCCGGCCAAAGCGACCGGATCACGCAGGAGGAGGTGTTCGGCCCCCTCGTCGTCGTGCTTCCTTTTGAGGCGGAATCGGAAGTCGTGGCCGCGGCGAACGACACGCCGTATGGTCTCAACGCGATGCTGTTCACCCGAGATCTGTCCCGGGCGCACCGCGTCGCACGGGCCTTGCGCGTGGGCACGGTCTGGGTTAACTGCTTCTTCGTGCGCGACTTGCGCGCGCCTTTTGGCGGGGCGAAGAATTCCGGGATCGGCCGGGAAGGAGGCACGTACAGCCGAGAATTCTTTACCGAACCCAAGGCCGTCGTGATGGAAATCGACGAAGCCTGAGCAAGCTCATCTACCACTTTTCCTAAGGAACACACATGGCCAGCAGCACCAGTGGTATCACTCCCATCACCACCAGCAGCGCCCCTACGGTGGGCTTCTCAGCGACTACAGCGGCACCGCTGTCCCAGGCGATCGTGCACGGCGGCACCATCTACTGCTCCGGTACCGGGCCATTGGACCCGGAGACCCGGACGATCGTGTCGGACGACTTCCGCGAACAGGTCCAGCAGACGCTGTCCAACCTGGTGGCGGTGGTCGAGGCCGCAGGGGGAAGCCGCGAGAGCATTCTCAAGTGCACCTGCTATCTGCGCGATGTAGACAGTTTTTCCGACTTCAACGCGGTCTACCGGTCATTCTTCGAATCCAACCCGCACTTCCCGGCGCGCACGACGGTGATCGCGCGGCCACATCGGACTGGTGTGCAGGTGGAGGTCGAATGCATCGCCGCCGTTGTGAAGGGTTGAACGAGCATGACCAGACCTGCCGATCTGGTGCTTGTCGGGGGCACAGTCAACACGTTGGACATCGACGGCAGCATCGCCGAGGCTGTTGCGGTAACAGGCGGTCTGGTCAGCGCCGTAGGACGGGATGATCAGATTCGTCCACTGATCGGGCCGGCCACCACGGTCATCGACCTGCAGGGACGATGCGTCATCCCGGGGCTCATCGATTCGCACTGTCACTTCGAAAGTGCCGCGATGGACGAGTTCGAGGTGTCGTTCGCCGGTGTCGAGACATTGCGAGAAGTGCTTGACCGCATTGGTCAGTTCGCGGCCACTTGCGAACCGGGCGAATGGATTCGTGGACAGATGTGGAACCCGGTTCTGCAGCTCCGGGAACGGCGTGCCCCCAGCCGGTTGGAACTTGATCGTGCTGCAGGCGGCAGACCGGTCTTCCTCCCGGAGGGGCACGCCGTCTCAGTGAGCACAGCCGCGCTGGAGCTGGCCGGGCTCGATCCGTCCGACCACGACGGCAGGCTTGTGGAAGGCGCAGTCCATGATGTGGCCAAGGTGGTTCCAGAGTGGACTGCGGAGGATCGGGCCAAACAACTGGCAGCGGCGATGCGCGTGCTCAGCACGCAAGGAATCACCTCGGTGGTCGGTGGGGCGATGGCACCGCGAGATGTGGACGTGATCCGTGCATTGGCATCGTGCGGGGAATCGACCGTCCGGATCGCGGCGATGGTTACTCCGACCGGCGAGCTGAATCCGTCGGCTGACCTGAAGACCTGGCGGGGGCTGCTGGCAGAACACCCCCATGCCCGCGAAGTCGGCGGTTGGGTGCTGGAACGAGGTGTCAAGCTACAGATCGATGGTGGCATGACCCTCGGCACTGCCGCGACCAGCGCGCCGTACGCCTCCCGCGACTCGTACCACGGTGAGCTTTTCGTCGACAAGCACCGGTTTGCGGGTCTCGTCGATGCCGCGCACCAATCGGGGTGGCCCACCGGCGTTCACGCCGTCGGCGATGCGGCGATCGACCTTGCCCTCGACGTGTACGCGGCGACCCAGGCGACCAGGCACGATGGCATGTTGCCGGACGTGCTCATCCATGCGAGCCTGATGCGCCGGGATCAGTTGGCGCGGGCTCGGGACCTCGGTCTGCAGATCGCTGCGCAGACACCGTTTCTGTGGCGAAATCGCGCGGCCATCGCCAAACACCTCGGGGACGAGCGGGCGGACAACGCGGTGCCGACACGGGACTTCATCGACGTGCTCGGTCTGGACAACGTCGCCGCGGGCACCGACTATCCGATCAATGATCTCGACCCTTTCCAGAACTTCTACGCAATGGTCACCCGCAAGAACCGTGACGGCGAGACATCGGGTGTTGCCCAGGCAGTTAACCGCGAGCAAGCATTGCGCCTTTACACCACATCCGGTGCCGCACACACCGGCGAGTCAGCGATCAAGGGCAGTCTCGCCGTCGGCATGCTGGCCGACTTGGCCGTTCTCGACACCAATCCACTCACCGCATCCGACGATGAGCTGCGCGCTACGCGAACGCTGATGACCGTCGTCGATGGCCGAATCGTCCACAACGCAGGCGATCTCGCCTGAAGTCACGCGAAGGAGAACGAAATGCACCCGAGCCATATGCCCATCGTCGACCTGGACAAAGCCGCCAGCGAACTCCAGGAGTCGGGTAAGCGGGTCAAGGTCTTGTGGCAGGAAAGCGAATCCCTGGCCTTCCTCGCACGCGGCCGCGAATACCGCAGCGAGTTCCACCTCAACCCCAGCGACGAAGTGATGTTCATGGTCCGGGGTTCCATGAATCTGCACTATCGAAAGCCGGAGGGTGGCTCCGACATCGCCGTGATCCCGGAAGGCGCGTCGATCTTCACCCCCACTGGTATCGCACATTCGCCGCGGTTCCCGCCCGACGCCTTCGTGCTCGTGATCGAACGGCTCCGCAAGCCCGGCGAACTCGATCGCTTCCGCTGGTTCTGTCCGGACTGCGACGGGTTCCTGCACGAAGAAAGCGTGCATGTCACCGACTACCGCACCGACCCGGTGGCAGGTGCCTACGAACGGTTCTACGGGAACATCGATGCCCGGACCTGCAAGGCGTGTAGCACCGTCATGCCGGACGAACGGCTGTGACCGGGCATGCCGCCCGCCCCAGCTCGATCGGCGGGCTTGTGCTCCGAGCCTTGAAGCACCATCCGAACCGGATCGCCTTCGTCCACGGTAGCGAGCAGCTCACGTACGCCGAAGCCCGATCAATGGTGTCCCGTCTGGTCACCGTCTTTCGCCGAGCGGGGCTTACACCGGGCGACACAGTTCTGCAAATTCGCCCCAACGATCCGCTGCAATGGCTGGTCAACGCCGCGTGCTACGTGGCGGGTTATCGGTCCGCCGCGATTCCACCGGGCAACCTCGACACCGCGAGACTCGAAACCTGGCTGCGGCAGATCCAGCCGGACGCGATCGTCGCCTCCGCGGCGGCGGCGAAGGCGGTCGCGTCCTGGCGCGCTGAGCATCCTGCGGTCCGGGCGTGGAGTGACAGCACTGTCGAATGCTGGAGCCACCTGGAGGCGGAGCTCAGCTCGGCGCACGAAACGCATTCCGATGCAGCAGCACCGCCAGAATCGATTGTCCGCCTCGCGTTCACCTCCGGCAGCACGGGACCGGTCAAGGGCGTTCAACTGTCGAGCGGGGCATTGGGCGCTGTCGCGACGATGACCGCTGCCGCCGTGCGTTGGCCGGATCGGCCTCGGGTGCTGTGTCCGGAACTGGTCTCCGGTGGCTTCGGCAACATGGTGCTCCCGACGCTGCTGGGCGGCGGTACCTTCATCATCCCTCCGGAGCCGGGCGCAGAGACGCTCCTCGACACTGTCGAAAGCTGTCGCCCCAACGTGCTGATGGTGCTGCCGCCGACACTTCGTGCCCTCTTGGCCTGTCCGCGCAGGGATGAGGTCGACTGGTCTTCGATCGAATTGATCATCTACAGCGGTGCGGTACTCACCGAGGCGGAGATCGAACAGGTGCATGATCTGATGGGCGAGGTGTTGTACGGCGTCTTCGGGCAAGTCGAGGTACCGAAGACGATCGCCTTGACCCGCCCCGAAGATCACCGCCACCCCACCCGCAGGTCCACGCTCGGCACCGCATATCCCGGGACAGATGTCCGGATTTGCAGCGCCGACGGCCATCCGTTACCAGCGGGACAGGCAGGCGAGTTGTGCGTGCGAACTCCGACCGCGCTGCATTCCTATGCGTTTCCCCGAGGACGGGCGCCGAAGTTTCACGGTGACTGGCTGCGCACCGGTGACGTGTGCCGGATGGACGCCGACGGCTTCCTTCGGTATCTCAACAGGATCGAGGACGTGTTGCTGATCGAGGACCACTACTTCTGTCCGAGCGACGCGGAAGACGCGATCATTGACCGCGTCGGGCTGGTCGCCGGTGTCGTCCCGTCCAGCGTCGCTGGAGTTACGGTCTTTCTGGAGGGAGCGGCTGCGGACGACCACGATCGCGCCATTCGCTCAGCACTGTGGGATCAGGCCGTCACGGTTGATGCCGTGGTCGCGGTCGATGCCCTGCCGCGAGATCTTATGGGCAGGGTCGATCGTCGCCGTCTGGAGGTGACGGTTCCATGAGCGACGCCAGCGTCGTCGATGTGCACACCCACGCCTTACCGATGCCGTTGCTGTCGTGGCTCTCCGGCCGGGGGCTCGCGGACCTTTCCCACGTCGACGACGGCATCGTCCGAATTCACCCGGAAATCTCCGGTGTGCCGCGTGACATGCCGATCCCGCTCGCGACCGCCCAATTCGACGTCACCGAGCGTCTCCACGACATGCGAAAAATGGGCGTGGATCGGCAGCTGGTGTCGGTGCCACCGTTCGTCACATGTGCGGACGCCACAGATGAAGCACTCGTGCTCGATGTCGTCGGCCGCGGCAACGACGCACTGGCAGAGCTGACCGCGAACCGACGCAGCGTTCTCGAACCACTGGGGTTCGTGCCGCTCGGGACGCCCGGCGCGGTCGACGAGGCCCGCAGATGCCTTGACGAACTGGGATTCGCCGGTATCGCGATCGGCACGCGCGGGCTGGGGCGTGAGCTCGATGCCCCGGTCCATGAACCGTTGTGGGAGCTGCTCGCAGCACGGAGCACCTTCGTGTTCCTCCATCCCAACAGCGTTCCGGGTGGCGCCCGCCTGGCCGACTACTGGTTGCCTCAGCTCGCCGGCTATCCGATGGAAACAGCCCTCGCCGCGGCGCGCCTGATCTTCGGCGGGGTACTGGAACGCCACGACCTCAGGATCTGTCTCGCGCACGGTGGCGGTTGCCTGCCGTCATTGCGGGGTCGGCTGGACCTCGGCTGGTCGCGCAAAGCGGTCGCCCGCACGACGCCAGCTCCACCGAGCGAGTACCTGCGCCGTTTCCGCTATGACACAGCTACCTTTTCAACGTCGTTGCTGGGGCAGCTCGTCGACGAATTCGGTGCCGATCATGTGCTGCTGGGGACCGATTACCCGTTCGAGCTGGCCGATACCGATCCGCGGCGCACGGTCACTGCACTGGGCCTACCTGCGGCCGAAAGCGAGTTGATCGCGGGCGCCGCGGTCACCGCGTTGCTGCGCGGACCGAGTTGATGTCCTCTTTGTGCGCGACTGTGTTGAACCCGTTGGCCAGCTCCCGTGAGATGGACATGGTCGCCATCCGCAGGGCTGGCTCGATGGTCGACAGCGATCGCGTCCAAGTGTGCGTGACCACCGACAGCGCCGCCACGACCCTGCGGTCCGGGCCGAAGATCGGCGCCGCGATCGACAAGGTGCCTGGCGAGAGCTCCTCATTGCAGCGCGCGATTCCGACCGTCTTCGCTTCCTGAAGCGTGTGCATCAGCAGCCCGGGCATGACGATGGTGCGCGGCGTGTAGCGTTTGAGCCCTGTGCGCAGCACCGACTCTTGGACCCTGGGCGATGCGTAGGCCAGCAGGATCTTGCCGACACCAGTGGCGTGCACCGGCGAGCGTCCTCCCACCTGCGTCACCACACCGACCGATCGGCGGCCCCAAACCCGGTCGAGGTAGAGCACCTCGTCGCGGTCGAGCACCGCGAGGTGCACGTTTTCCGCTGTCGCCTCGTGGAGATCGTGCATGAACGGCAGCGACACGTCCCGGAGGGTTCTCGGCTGCGGCGCCAGTGAACCCAGCTCCCACATGCGCAGGCCGATCCGGTAAACACCGTCGCTGTCCTTCATCAAGGCACCCAGATTGACCAACTCGGACGCGATCCGGTGCACAGTGGAGACCGGAAGCCCGGTCAGGTCGCGAAGGTCGACCAGTCGCAGTGCTGGCCTTGCTGGGGAGAACGCGTTCAGCACGCTGAACACCCGACTCGATACGGTCCGGCCAGGGGGGCCGTCCACACGCGAAACAGCCATCTTCTCAACCATGGTGACGCCCTGGCAGCCTCGTCCGGTGGGTCACCAGCCTCCCGCGACCGGATGCTACGCCGTCCGGTGCGGAATCGCGCCAGTCACCGCCGGACCGATTCCGCACCATGTCCATGGTGAGCAGCGCGACGACCCCCACCGCGACCGCGGTCATCGCTATCGCGATGACGGCGATGTCAACCGGCTCGGCTGGCCCCATGGGGGCGAGCGCGCCGATCAGGCCCACCGCGAGGATCGCGCCGACGTACCGAGCGGATTGGAAGAGACCTCCGACTACACCGGCCATTGCCGACGGTGTCCGCTCGTACATGAGGCGTTGCAGACCGAGGTTGCACAGGCCGTAGGGGATCCCGAGCAGGACGCCGTCGGCAACCACGAGCCAGGTGGGGGTGGATGGGCCGAAGGCAACGATCAGCGTGACGCCGGCTAGGAACATCCCGCTGCCCGCGAGCAAAGCGCGACCCGCTCCCAACCAACGCATCAACGCGCCACCGCAGACGGTGGCCACGACACTCGTCACGGCAATGGGCAGCACAAGCAGCCCCGTGTCCAGGGCGGACGTGTGCCGTTCGGTCTGCAGCCACTGCGGCAGCCCGTAGAACGCGCTGTAGTAAGCCAGGTTGAACAACGTGAAGATGCCAAGCACCGCGGTCAGGCCGCGGGCGCCGTAGACGGCGCGGATGTCGACGAACGGATTGGCGGCTCGCCGTTCCCACCACAGGAAGGCGGGCACCGCCACCACCAGGACAAGCCCACCGATCACCGATATCCGGGGTAGGGCGAGCATGACGTTCAGCAACGCCACGATCGACACGGCGAAGAGCCCGGTTCCGACAGGGTCGATCGAGCGCGACACCAATGGCCGAGTCGCGTCGGCGGACCGTGCCCGCGGCTCGAGCACCACCAGCGCAACCACCGCGGCACCGATTGCCAGCGGCAGGTTGGCCCAGAAAATTGCCTGCCACCCCGCCAGTGCCGTAAGCAGGCCGCCGAGCACCGGTCCGACTGCGCCGGCGGTGGTGTTGACGATTGCGATCGTGGTCAGCTGCCCGGGATGACCGTGCCGCCGCGTGACGACCACAGCACACGGAAATGCGGCCGAGACCCCGATCGCCTGTGCACACCGGCAGAGCACGAGCAGTTCGGCGGAGGTGGCGAACGGCGCCGCCGCAGACGCGGCACTCGCGATCATCATTCCCGCCGTGAAAAGTCCTCGGGTTCCGATGAGGTCAGCCACCCTTCCGAGCACCGGCTGGAACACGCACGCCGTCAGGTAGAACACCGTCACGATCCAGGTCGTCGTCGCCAGCGGAAGATCCAGATGCTGCTGGATCGGCGCCAGCGCTACGGCGATCATGGAGGAGTTGAGGGGTGCGAGCATGGTGCCGACCAGCAGGGCAGCCAGCGCCAACCGCGTCCGGCGCACGGACCACGTAGCCGTCATAGGGACTGCCCGACACGCAAGAGCAACTTGCCGTCAGCCCGTCCCCCGGCCAACAAGTCCAAAGCCTCCGCGCCGCGCTCCAACGGCAAGACACCATGCACGTGGGGTCGGAGCCGACCTGCGGTCGCCCACGCGAAGATCGTGCGCAGGTTCTCCTCGTGCAGTGCCCGGTGACGCCGGATGAATTCACCGAGGAACACCCCGATGACTGAGGAGCCTTTCACCAGCGGGATGTTGAGAGCGAGACGCGGAATGGCACCTGCTGCAAAGCCGACGACGAGGTAGCGCCCGCCCCAGGCCACGGCCCGTACGGCTGCCTCGGCGACCGTGCCGCCGACGGGGTCGAACACAACATCGGCACCCACACCACCGGTGAGTCGTTTGATCGCATCCTTGACGTTGCCGTCGCCGCCGTAGGAAAACGTCTCGTGTGCACCGCGTCGCAGAGCGGACGTGGCACGCTCGGCCGTCGATGCCCCAGCGATGACCCGGGCACCGAGGAGAGCACCGACGTCGACCGCGGCCGAACCGACACCGCCGGCGGCACCCAGGACGACCAGCGTCTCGCCTGGGCGCAAATTCGCCCGCTGGACGAGTGCGTGGTAGGCCGTCGAGTAAGCCACCAGGATCGCCGCGGCATCCTGCTCCTGCACATCGTCGGGCAATACAGTCACGCGATCGGCCCGCACGAGTACGGCGGCCCGCGCACATCCGTACTCCTCGTTGCCGACTACTCGGTCGCCCACCCGGGGCACCATGACGTCCGGCCCGACCGACAACACCGTGCCTGCGTACTCACTGCCAGGCGAGAACGGCGGTTGCGGCTGGACGACGTGCTTGCCCGCGACCACCAAGGTGTCGTGGAAATTGAGTCCGACGTGGCTGACTGCGACCACCGCTTCACCGGGGCCGGGCTCGGGCAGCGCGACATCCACCAGTTCCAGGCAGTCACCAGGCGAGCCAAACCGGTTGCACACCAGCGCTTTCATCAGCACCCCTCACCAGGGCCAGGTGCGGCAACCACACCGGACGACAGGAAAGCCGACACCTCGGCCGCGGAGAAACCGGCTTCTTGCAGCACCTCGACCGTGTGCTCGCCGAGCTCGGCTGGTGCCCGGCGCACCGGCGGCAACTCACCGTTGTACCGGACCGGATGGTTGAGCACCGTGGCTTCCTCGTCGCCAACCGCGAAACCAGTGAGCAGTCCCTCCTCGACGACCTGCGGGTCCACTCGCACGTCGTCGTAGGTCGCCACCTTCTCGATCCAGAACCCGCGCGCCCGCAGCTTGTCGGCGACCTCCTGGTAAGTCATGCCGGCGAGGGCCGTGGCGACCGCGGCGGTGTACTCCACTCGCTTGTCGCGACGGTCTGATGGCGTGTACTCGTCCAGCACCGCGTCACCCAGCGCCGCACCGAAGTCGTCCATCGGGCCGTTCAACGCAATGGCCACCTCTGCGTCGAGCAGCCGGTACACGCCGTACGGGGGGTCGATCGCCCAGCACGCCAATTCGGCAGGCCGCCGCAGGTCCTCCGTGGTCTTGCGGCCCGAGAAGTACAGCGCGAGCGACTCCGCCTGAAGGTCGAGCCCGGCGCCGAGCAGGCTGGTCTCCACCCTGGTGCCCTTCCCGGTCACGAGCTTGCGCGCGTAGGCCGCCAGCACACCCATCGCCAGCAGTGCCGCACCGTGGTGGTCTACGACGGGAGTTCCCGCGGCCGTCGGCGAGTCCGCGCCGCCCGTAGCCGCGACGAGCCCCGAGCGAGCCTGGACCAAGAGATCCACGCCCGGGTTCCCGGCCATCGGGCCGCGTGATCCCCAGCCTGTGGCAGAGGCATAGATGATGTCGTGTTTGATCTCCCGCACCGCGTCGTATCCGAGGCCGAGCCGGTCGAGCGCGCCGCCGCGATAGTTCTCCAGCAGTACGTCGGCCTGCTGGATCAGTGGACGCAACACGGTCTTGGCGTCCGGGTGCTTCAGGTCTACGACGATCGACCGCTTGTTCCGATTGACAGCCAGGAAAGTCACGCTGCGGCCGCTTAATCGAATGCCAGCGCTGCCGACCTTCCGCTCCCATGAGCCGGAGGGCGGCTCCACTTTCACGACGTCAGCGCCGAGATCAGCGAGGTACTGCGCTGCGGCCGGGCCCTGCACGAAATGCGAGAAGCTCAGCACCGTCATCTGCTCAATCATGTGGCCTCCGCCATCGTCACGATGTCCGAGACGGTAGGTACGGCCACAATCGCGCCCAACTACGCATTCCCGATGGATGGAAACCAGGTATGCGCCATGGCGTGGCGCGCCCGGCAGGGTGCGGTCATGAACGTGACCACGCCTGCGAGCATCCGATGGAGAAGGATTCGGTTACCGGACTGCGTGCTCAACTGCGCGGTCGTCGGTACGGGGGAACCTGCGCTGTTGCTGCACGGCTGGCCGCAGAGCAGCTATGCATGGCGAGCCGTCATACCGCTGCTCGACCGGTACACGCTCGTGGTGCCGGATTTGCCCGGATTCGGCGCGAGCTCCCGGCTGGCCAGCGGTTACGACAAGAAGTCGATCGCGGGAATTCTGCATCGGCTGATGCTGCGGCTGGGTTTCCAGCGCTACCACGTGGCCGGGCATGACGTCGGCGGACAGGTCGCTTATCCGCTGGCCGGGCAGTACCCCGATGCGGTGCGCACGCTGACCTTGATCGAGGCAGGGGTGATCGGGCTGGGCCGCAGCGTGGCAGCGGCGAATCCGCTGACCGGCGGATCATGGCATTTCGGTTTCAACATGGTGCCCGACCTACCCGAACTGTTGCTGGCAGGTCGTGAGCGCGCCTATCTCGAGTTCATGTTCCACCGGGATTCGGTAGGCCTGTACGTCACCGATGCGATCGGTGAGGACGATCTCGACGTGTACGCACGGGCGCTTGCCGGGCCCGGCGCGGTCCGCGCGACGATGGGCTACTACCGCACACTCCCCGCGGACATAGAACATAACCGAACGCTGAGCGCTGCTGGCCCGATCACCATGCCCACGGCCGTCGTCGGGGCACGACACGGTGTCGGTCTCAGCTGGATCGACACCGTGCAGGAGGTCGCGACGCACGTCTCCGGACACTTGATCGAGGAATGCGGCCACTACGTGCCCGAAGAGCAACCCGGGCAGCTTGCTGACCTCTTGGCCACCGCATGGCGTGCCGTCAAAGACGATCGAGCGACGACGAACTCACCGGAGGAGTTGCGATGACCGACTTCGTCCTGATCCACGGCGCATGGCATGGGGCCGGGCACTGGGCCCAGTTCGCTGCGACGCTGGCCGGTCGCGGACATTGTGCGCTGCCGGTAGACCTGCCGGGACACGGCACTCGTGCCCTCTTCCCAGCCAGCTACCTGGCGCGTGATGTCGTCGCGCTCCGTACCGAGCCGTCTCCGTTGCAGGACCTCGCCCTTGACGATGTCGCCAGTGATGTGATTGGGCTGTTGAGCGACTGGCATCGACCGGAAAACGACCGACGCTCGTCGCACACAGCATGGGCGGTGCTGTCGCGACCCGGGTCGCCGAGCTCGCGCCGGAGCTCCTCGCCGCGTTGGTCTACGTCGCGGCTTTCGTGCCGACGAAGCTGGGCTCGTCGGCCGCCTACTTGGCGCTGCCCGAGGCGCGGTCGGCTCGGGGATCGTCGCTCTACGTCGGTGATCCCGGCGCCATCGGAGTTGTGCGCATTGACCCGCGTTCCGCTGACGATGCTTACCTCGATGAGCTCCACGCCGCCTATTTCTCCGGCCTTGACCGGCGGGATTTTCTCGCGTTGGCGGCAACCCGGACGCCGGACCAGCCGATCGCATTCCTGGCCTCAGCAAGCGGGGCGACGGCCGAACGTTGGGGCAGCGTGCCTCGTGCCTACGTCCGCACCACCCGCGATCGGGTGCTGCCGATCGAACTGCAGGACGTGATGGTCAATCACGCCGACGCGCTCGCGCCCAAGACGGAGTTCCGGCAGGCGTCAATTGCCGCTGGCCATGCGGTGTTCGTATCTCATCCCGAGCAGCTGGCCGATGCCATCGAACACTTGTGTGCGCCGGATTGACCGCTCCGGCCCGTCGACCAAATGCTGCACCTGCGCTGGCGCAGGGTGGCTCACCCTCGACGACGCGACCCTCGCCTCGATCGTGTCCGTGGTGAATGTGCTCGCCTCGATCGCGTTGACCTGGTGGACGCGGCGGAAGGTGACCAGCCTCGCCCATCCCCGCGCCGTCGACGGCACGCTGCTCGTGCCCGCCGCGCCACCGGACCGGCCCGTCGAATAGCTCCCTGAATGGCCGGTGCGCTACCGCCGGGCACCGAAACGCCCCGCCTGCACCCCGGTTGTGTGCCTGCAACCGGGGTGCGGGTGGGGGGCGTTTCCTCAGATTCACGGGCAGGCCGTCGACCTGCGGCTTGTCACCGTTTGCTCGCGCCGGCCAGCGCGGAAAGTGACCGCAGTCGAGTCACTCGCTCGCGGTCTCGGGGTACAGGTCGCGCCACGTCACCGAGGCGGGCCGGTCGGCGATGCGCAGGAACTCGACGAGCACCTCGGTAAACCGGTCCACCGGCAGCCCCGAACCGGGCGGAAACTCATCGTCGTCGAACTCGCAGCCCTCCGAGGCCGTATCGCCCTCGGGGTACGCCTTGCCGCGGGTGGCGTCCTGGTAACTGAGGTAGCCGAACCCGTCGACGATGGCGGCGAACACGTCGTGATCGGGAAAGTTCGTTTCGGCATCCCACAGTGGGCGGCCGTTGTGCACCAGCCGGGCCGAGTCCGCTTGGGGATCGGCGAGCTGCTTGACGAACCCGGCGACCTCGTCCGGGGTATTCAGGGGCGCGTTCAGACCTTGATACGAGCCGTCGAGGCCGATCACTGCCCAACCTGCCGTGATGCTCATCCTTCACCTTCCGCCCGACGTAGCGGCGCCCGTCCGGGCTCGATCCATCTTTCACCGTCAGTTTCCACCCTTCCGGCAGGAAACCTCGAAAGCCACTGGTCGCAGGTGTTCGGCCACTGCTGATCTTTCGGGGTCGTGCCGCACACCGGCCGGTTGATCTCGATCTCAGCCTCGGCGATGTCCTGATCGATCATCCGGGCGACGAACTGCGTCTCGACGTGGCGGGCAATCGCCGGTTCGGCGTTGACGTGACCTCGCGTCAGACCGTGCTCGACCGCAAGCTGCCGGGTGGCCTCGTAGTATTCGCCGCCCTTGCCGCTTCCGTTTCACCTAGTCACCGCGCCGCGTGTTCATTAACGCGAGAAATTGCGTCAGGCCAGGGTGACGACCCCTGTTGCGCTCCGTGATCGCCCCGCTCTGTTTGTGCAGGTGGCCTCACCGACTTTGCCGGAGCGTTGGCTTGGCCATCCGGCCCGGGGGATGCCGGCTGTTCACCAGTGCCCACAGATCCGCTTCCTCGCCAGTCGTCAACTCCATCCTCCCAGGCAAACACGGAGATCAATCAAACCTGTGTAAACAAACCAGAATCACGACGGCCTGGTGCAGCGCATGCAGAGGGCCGGGGCGTCACCAGGACGGCGTTGTTGCCCCGGCCTTCGGCGAGGTTTCCTCCGTTTGCGAGCTGGTGCGGCTACTGCGCTGCGAGCAGGTCCAGTGCGATGTCGACGATCATGTCCTCCTGCCCGCCGACCAGCTTCCGGCGGCCTACCTCGAGCAGGATGGTGCGCACGTCGATGCCGTATTGCTTCGAGGCGGCCTCGGCGTGGCGCAGGAAGCTGGAGTACACCCCGGCGTAGCCGAGGGTGAGGGTTTCCCGGTCGACTCGGACCGGGCGGTCCTGCAGCGGGCGGACGAGGTCGTCGGCCGCGTCCTGGAGCGCGAACAGGTCGCAGCGATGCTTCCAGCCGTTGAGGTTGGCCACCGCGACGAACGCTTCGATGGGGCAGTTGCCGGCGCCCGCGCCGTGCCCCGCGAGCGAGGCGTCCACGCGTCGCACGCCCTCTTCGACGGCGACGACGGAGTTGGCTACGGACAACGAGAGGTTCTCGTGGGCGTGGATGCCGATCTGGGTGTTCGGATCGAGCACATCGCGGTAGGCGCGGATGCGTTCGCGGACGCCGTCCATGGTCAACCGGCCGCCGGAGTCGGTGACGTAGACGCAGTGCGCGCCGTAGGACTCCATGAGCTTGGCCTGTTCCGCCAGCTTCGCCGCGGGGGCCATGTGGCTCATCATCAGGAACCCGGAGACGTCCATGCCGAGTTCGCGGGCCTTGGCGATGTGCTGGGCGGCGACGTCGGCCTCGGTGCAGTGGGTGGCGATGCGGACCGAGCGGACGCCGAGGGACTCGGCGCGTTCGAGTTCGGCGATGGTGCCGATGCCCGGCAGCAGGAGGGTGGTGAGAGTGGCTTGCTCGATGCTGTCGGCTGCGGCTTCGATCCACTCCCAGTCGGTGTGGGAGCCGGGCCCGTAGTTGAGGCTGCCGCCGGCGAGGCCGTCGCCGTGGGCGACCTCGATCGCGTCCACACCCGCCTGCTCCAGGGCCGCGACGATCCGGGACACCTCGGACGGCGTGATCCGGTGCCGCACGGCGTGCATCCCGTCGCGCAGGGTGACGTCCTGGACGTAGAGATCCACTGTGTCGTTCATGCTTTCGGCTCCCCGGGGCTCTGCGGTGGCGTTCACCGGACCACCTCGGCGGTGGTGTTGCCGCGCTGGGCGATTGCTTCGCCGGTGCGCAGCGCGGCGGAGGTCATGATGTCGAGGTTTCCCGCGTAGGCGGGCAGGTAGTGGGCGGCGCCCTCGACTTCGAGGAGCACCGTCACCTTGGTCGTCACCGGGTCCGCGTCGTCGGGCAGCAGGGTGTGCACCGGGTCGTCTGCAGCGATCGGGGTGAGCTGCACGTCCTGCTTGAGCCGGTAGCCGGGCACGTACTCGGCCACACGGTCGACCATGGTGCGGATCGACTTCTCGATCGCGGCGTGGTCGGCGTCGCCGATCAGCGCGAACACGGTGTCGCGCATGATCAGCGGCGGCTCTGCGGGATTGAGGACGATCACGGCCTTGCCGCGTTGCGCACCACCCACGGTTTCGATCGCCGCTGCGGTCGTCTCGGTGAACTCGTCGATGTTCGCGCGGGTTCCCGGGCCGGCCGACCGGGAGGAGATCGAGGCGACGATCTCGGCGTAGGGCACCGACTTGACCTGCGCGATGGCGTGCACCACCGGGATTGTGGCCTGCCCGCCGCATGTGACCATGTTGACGTTGTCCACGTCGCGGTCGAGGTGCTCGTCGAGGTTGACCGGCGGCACGACGTACGGTCCGGTCGCCGCCGGGGTCAGGTCGACGAGCTTCTTGCCATGTGGTGCGAGCTTGGCGGCGTTGGCCCGGTGCGCGGCTGCGGAGGTGGCGTCGAAGATGATCTCGATGTCGGCGAAGCCGTCCATCGCGATCAGGCCGTCGACGCCCTCGTGCGTGGTCGGGACCTTCAGCCGCTTCGCCCGGGCGAGGCCGTCGGAGTCCGGGTCGATGCCGACCATGGCGGCCATTTCGAGTGCCTCGGACACGCGGAGGATCTTGATCATCAGGTCGGTGCCGATGTTGCCGGAGCCGATCACGGCGACCTTGGTCTTGTTCATCGCACTTCCTCGGTCGAGAAGCGGGCGGTCACCGAGCCGAGCGCGGAGATCTCCGCGCGGACGGTCGCGCCCGGGGGAGTCGGAACCATGGGGCCGAGCGCCCCGGAGAGCACGACCTGCCCGGCGCGCAGCGGCGCACCGAAGTCCCGCGCGGTTCGGGCCAGCCACAGCAGGGCGTTGAGCGGATCGCCGAGGCACGCGGCCCCATCGCCCCGAGAAGCGGGTTCGTCGTCGACGAACATCTGCATGGTGACCTCGCGCGGCTCGAAATCGCGCAGTCGGACCTGTTCCGATCCCAGCACGTAGAGGCCGCTGGAGGCGTTGTCGGCCACGGTGTCGGTGATCCGGATGTCCCAGCCCGCGATCCGGCTGTCCACGATCTCGATCGCTGCGACCGCGTACTCCACGGCACCGTGCACGGTCTCCAGATCGAGTGCGTCGGTGTCGAGGTCTGCGCCGAGGAAGAACGCGACCTCGGCTTCGGCCTTGGGCTGCAGCAGCCGCCGACTTGGGACTTCGGGAAGCGCCGAGACGTCCATGTCGTCGAAGAGCACCCCGAAGTCCGGCCGGTCAACGCCGATCTGCCGCTGCACCGCCGGCGACGTGAGCCCGATCTTGCGCCCAACAACTGCCGCCCCGGCGGCGATGCGTTTCGCGGTGAGCAGTTGTTGCACCTCGTAGGCGAGGTCGATGCCGTCGGCGCCGAGCAGATCGCGTACCGGGCTGCAGGGAACACCGCTGCGAGCCGCTGCCTGGAGCCGGTCGGCGGCTGCGATGACCGCGGCGTCGCGGTCCGTCGTCGAGGTCTGGCCTGCCATCACGTTCCTTTTCCGGTTCGGAGTCGTGCTCCAGGGTGGCGGCCGCCGGGACCGGAAGTCGACGACGGAGTTCCGGTGACCGGAACTGCGCTCAGCTGCCCGAACCGGTCCTAGGGTGAGTGGCCATTATTGGTCACGTCATCCGAAGCCGGACTGATCCGGTGATCTCCCGAACGGTCGTGGAGATCGGGGAACAACACGAGTTGGTCGCCTCGGTCCAGCATGGTCTTGTCACCACGGTGTGGTGTGCCTGCTGTCCTTGGTGCTGGTGTTGCCCGGGTGCCCGTCAGCGCGGGTGCGGTCTGGCCGGTAGCTCTCCCGTCACGATCCGCTGGTCGTGTCCGGGTCACACCTGGCCGACACCGCAATCGATGCTGGTGGGCACGTCTGCCGATGGCCACCGAGGCCGCGTGATGACGGGTGACGGTGACCGAGGTTTGTTGCTGGAGTGGGGTTGTCCAGTGTTGCCGGCCCCACCGGGAGGTGTAGGCGGGATCGACGGCGATCACGACCAGGCCCGAGTGGTGGGCCATGCCGCGAAAGCGTTCGCGGAACCGCTGGGTGGGGATACCGGCCACGGTGCGACGGAAGGTTTTGCCTCGCCGTCCTCGGCCCAGGTGTTCGCGGCCGGTGGATCGGGCATCGTCGAAACCGAGGTTTTCGATCGCGATTCCCACACAGTCATGCTCGCGGGCGAGGTTGATGAGGCTGGTGATCGCGGCGCGTAACCGGCCGTCACGTCTGGAGGTGGGTCCGGTGAGGTCGAGTGGGATCGTGTGCGGGTGTCCCACCGGGTTGCCGCAGGAGTCCACGACGATGGCCGCGAGGTGATCGGCATTGAGGTCGACGGCCAGCAGGCGTCCACCATGAGTGGTGATCTCACTGGGTGTGGGAAGCACGCTGGTCGGTGCGGACCAGGAGGCGTCGAGATACCAGCGGTCACGGTCGGCGTCGAAGGCGATGTCGTAGCGGACGGCGGTGTTCGTGGTGACGCGATCCAGCCATTGCTGGCCTCGGTGGTGGAACCTCACCGTGCTCTCGAGCCGGTACCGGCCTCGTGGCGCGTTCGCCCAGTGCCGCAACGGTTCCGGGAGCACGATGGTCACCGCACCGGTGTCCGGGTGGACGGTGATCGTGTAGTTCCCGAACGGGGCACCGGTCTCGCCGTCAGCGGTGAGAAACCATCGGGCCGCGTCCCACTTCGTGCGCCACTGATCGAGACTGAGGCCGACGTCGGCGAGATGGTGACGAGCGTGGGCCAGTCGCCGCCCACCGGCGACGATCGACGGCCGGCCTTCGCTGATGCGCTGCTGGACGCGGGCAAGCCGAGCCCTGAGGATTTGAACGCGACGCTGCTTGCCGACACGCTCGTCGCGATCCGCATAGCCGCGAACACGCCGCTTCCGTTTCCCGCACGGTACGGCCAGACGTTGTTCGATAGCGCGGATCGCCCGGGTGAGACTGGTTTTCTCAGCGCCCAGGCACCGAAGGGACAACCGGTACTGGTCCTCGGATGCCCGGTGATCGCACCAGCCCACCGTGACGACGACCCAGCGGTGAGATTCCTCTTGCGT